>JBBQSE010000321.1:0-10160 GCA_038214195.1 Planctomycetales bacterium | reverse complement strand
GCAACGAACTGGAGTCTGCCGTGACTATGCACATCTGGCGATTGCATTATGCCGAGGCGTCGGAATTCCGGCTCGTTATGTGTCAGGTTACGCAGTCAATTTGCAGCCGCCGGACTACCACGGATTTATGGAAGCATTTCTAAGTGGTCAGTGGTATCTGTTTGATCCAACACGACTTTCATCGACACTCGGGCTGGTTCGTATTGGCGTCGGGCGAGACGCGGCGGATGTGGCATTCTCAACACTCAATGGTGCAGCGACCCTGGTGGAAAAGAATGTGTGGGCGAACTATTCCGGGGAAGAACCGTTAGCCCCGGCGAGTCCGGCAGTTTCAATTGCCTGAAAGTGAAGTCGTCATTCTGGAAATTCGGAGAAACAAAGTCCGCCTTGGCATAAAAGCACCACGCGAGGTTTCTGTTGTGCGAACCGAACTAACTCAGTCACGTGCATCGACGGCAATTCGACCCGCAGCATGATTGACTTTAGCTGTCACACGACATTGGGTATCTAGAAATGCTCAGCGGCGGTTGTTGGTCGCCGTCAGCAAGATATCGTGAACTCGCCGGGCGGGACTTCTGCTTTGTTCACAATGGAACGTTGCCCGACTTCCGCGATTTGTCTGTGTCTCCATACCAGCCTGTGGGCGGCACGGATCCGAGCACATATTTTGTCACCTGATGGCAAAGGTTGTCCGTCATTCCCGCGCAGGCGGGAATCTAGTGCTGCTGTCTGGATTCCCGCCTGCGCGGGAATGACGCACCCTAAAATCAAAGATCGTCTTTCATCACGAATTTTTTATTGTCGATGCTGATGATCTTGCCGGAGAAGGTTTCTTCGACCGGAGCGTCAAAGGCGTACGCATCCGGAGATGCAAAAGCTCTCGCCAAACACTTTACAACCGATGCGGAATATGTGCACGACACCAACGTCACCTGCCGTGGACGTACCGCGATTCAGGAATCGCTGACGGAGTTTTTCAAGGCGAATCCCGGCTGCAAACTTGTCAAGGAAATCGATTCGATCCGTTTCGTCAGTCCGGGGGTCGCGGTCGAAGATGGTTCAACAGCATGTACTTGTGCCGATGAGTCGTCTTGTGTTGTATTTCGCTACACCACAGTCCATGTTAAAACCGACGGCAAGTGGTTGGTGGCGAGTGTGCATGACAGAGACGCGCACGATCTGAAAGAGCACAGCCTGAAGTTGGAGCAGCTCGCCTGGTTGCAAGGCGACTGGGTGAATGAAAGGCATGATGCCGTTGTGCAGCGGTTATCTTGGTTACTCAACCCCTTACTACAGCTCCGGTGGCTGGAGCGGTTATAATTATTCACAGCCGGTTCAGGTTTTCTACACAGCGCCAACAACAGTGATCGACAATGCGACGGATTCTTCAGGCTCCATCATGGATGACGCCGTCGCTGCGTTCAATTTCCGTATGGTCGGCGCGCCAGAATCAGACAATGGCCTCGATTTCTCAAAGTGAAATATGACAGGATTCTTGATATGTCTGAATTCCGCAGTGAAATGGATTCTATGGGAGAAGTTCAAGTTCCTGCAGATGCCTATTATGGTGCGCAGACGCAGCGGGCTGTGCAGAATTTTCCGATCTCGGGATGGAGACTTCCGGTTCCGCTGATTCATGGAATGGCCCGAGTGAAACTGGCTTGTGCTGTGGTGAACAACGAACTGGGAAAGCTGACCGGGACCGGAAAAACGCCTCTGCAGACGAACCAGGTTCAGGCCATTTTTCAGGCCTGCCGTGAGATTCTGCAGGGGGAAATGGCGGACCAGTTTCCTGTGGATATTTTCCAGACAGGCTCGGGCACATCCAGCAATATGAATGTGAACGAAGTGATAGCGAACCGAGCCATCGAGATTTCCGGTGGCGATCGTCGGGCCGAAGAGAAACCAATCCATCCGAACGATCATGTAAATATGGGGCAGAGCAGCAACGATGTTTTTCCGACTGCGATTCATGTCGCAACGGCCTGTGAAATTCACCAGCAGCTCATTCCGCAACTGGAACGGTTGCGGGCGTCACTTCGCGAGAAGGCTGACCAATGGGATCACATCATTAAAATCGGTCGGACTCACCTGATGGATGCAACGCCACTCCGTCTGGGACAGGAGTTTGGAGGGTTTGCGCGTCAGATCGCACTGTCTGTCGATCGCGCGACAACGGCCGCAAAAGCAGTTTATGAACTCCCTATTGGCGGAACTGCGGTCGGCACCGGCATCAACACTCATCCGGAATTCGGCAGACGTGTTGCCGACCATCTGGCTACGCAGACAGGGATTCCCTTCGTGGAGGCGGCTGATCATTTTGAAGCAAATGCACATCGCGACGGGTTGGTGGAATCACACGGTCAGATCAAATCAATCGCCACAACCCTGTTCAGCATTGCGAATAACATTCGCTGGCTCGGTTCCGGTCCACGATGTGGAATCTCTGAAGTCATTTTGCCCGATCGACAGCCGGGATCGTCGATCATGCCTGGCAAAGTCAATCCTGTGATGTGTGAAAGCATGATGCAGGCTGCTGTTCGAGTGATGGGAAACGATACCACGATGACTCTGGGTGGAGCTGCCGGCGGGAATTTCCAACTCAACATGATGATGCCTGTCATGGGACACGCGATGCTGGAAAGCATCGCGCTGCTTTCGGGCAGCATCCGCGTATTCGTAGATTTTTGTCTGCAGGGGCTGGAGGTCAACGCAGCAGTCTGTGAAGCAGAAGTTGAACAGAGCCTCTCGATGGTCACCAGCCTGAACCCGTACATCGGATACGAAGCAGCGTCCGGACTCGCTCAGGAAGCATTCGCCTCCGGAAAGACAATCCGTGAGGTATGCCTTGAGCAGAAAATTCTGGAGCCAGAAGTACTGAACAAAGTCCTAGACCCGTTCTCTATGACAAGTCCGCAGGAGTAACTCTGTTTTCGTGTCAGTCGTGCGGTCAATCAATCTCAGCCGTGAGTAATGAGGCAGCAATTCCCACTGACACCCGGTGCGATTGTAATACTGGATCGCGTTGACCACATCGCGCAAACAGATTTTGCGGCGACGACCATAAGGACTCCGGCGACGGTCTTTCGAAACGATGCGTTCAATACGCGCCGATGTGTTCCAACGGCTTCAGCAACCGCAGCGTAGTTTCCACAAGCCGATTCTGCTTCTGATGACATTTGATCGCGGACGATTGCGAACCAGCTCCAGAAAGCGGTCGCGATGGATCATCATCGAACGGCGAAAGCCTTCGGCCGATGTCACTGGTCTACTGAGTGATTCGCATCGACAGCCAGAATACAATATTGGACTATCATTCCCGGCCGTCCGGTGTGCGTGGTTGCAGCAAGACATAGTTCACTTCCATCAACCGTTATGTAGGCTGATCGCAACGGTCAACACGGGAAGTTGAGAACACTGAGTCGCAGCGTTTGAGCGGGTATAGCCACGCCTGCAACCAGGTCTTTTCAGACT
Source organism: Planctomycetales bacterium (assembly GCA_038214195.1). Lineage (GTDB taxonomy): Bacteria > Planctomycetota > Planctomycetia > Planctomycetales > Planctomycetaceae > SXXK01. The sequence continues at coordinate 6,686 of JBBQSE010000321.1, read as the reverse complement.
TTCCCTGAACCATTTGGTGACGCTCAAACCCCATAAAACACTGGAAATCATTGATTCTTCACAGGTCAAAGTCGGACTGGGCGACCGAAGCGTGCTCGCGACAAGTATTTCGCCGCATGGGGCGACACGACCGATGTCGGTTCGGACCATACAGGAAACGGTGTCGGTTGGTCTCACCGAAACACGTTGTTTGTGTGGCCGCGTGGCCACCGGGTTCGTGAGTCGCCAGAACAGGCACCAGTCGAGCTGTTTCAAGTATCCTGACAGCCCTTTCCAGCGTCGCAGTGACGTGGCGACTCGGTCGTAATTCCGAGTCTCCTCGGCGAATGTTTTTCTGCGGCAGAGTCACGCCCTTTCACATTGCGGATACGGCAAGTTTTCTCGGCACGATTTCTTAAGAGCCGTTATTGGTGGTCATGAACACGGACGTGCTTCCATCGAGAGAAAAACTGATGCCGATGACGTTGCGGTCGTCCGGCTGCGGGGAGAAGCGTTTTGGGGGTCCCTCTTTGTTTGCCTGGATTTCGTAGATCTGTGAGCGAGGTGAGCCGGGTGCGACTCGGGGAAACATGATTCGTTTACCATCGGGGTGCCACGCAAAGTCGGACTGGGCCTCTTTTCCATCAAAAACGACTTTGACTTCAGGTTGCTCGCCAGTTGCTGACACGATCGCGACATCAATTGCTCCGTTGGACCGATGCCCCTTAAAGCAGAGCCGCGTCGCATCCGGTGACCAGGCGAAGTTGTGTTCGATGTAACGGAAGGGGCTTTTGCGTTGGGGAAACACACGCCATTTTTCACCGGAAGCGATGTCGTGAATCATGAAATTGTTTCCATCAATGACCCAGGCCGCTTTTGAGCCATCTCTGGAAAATTGAATGGACCAGCCCTGCGAATCGACCAACTCTGCAGACGCGGTGTCGTCTTCAAAGTCCCGAACGTAGACACCGCCGGAATACCTGGAGAACCCGATTTTTTTACCGTCCGCAGACCAGTGCGGTATACAACCAACACCGAGATCGCGGATTTCGTTTGTTTCGAGGCTGGCAACAAGAATGTGCGCTGCGGTGCTGGGCTGTCCGTTATTCCATCCATCCACAGCGACCCACTTTCCGTCGGGCGAAACTTCCGGCGAGTAGATATTCGGAAAGTTCGGGATGGAGATGGAGACTTCACTGCCGTCCGACAACCGGGCATAGATCACATTCGGGCGCTGCACACGCGACGAGAATTGGAATTCGTCCAGCGACAGGAGTCCGTTGTGATCCACGTCCAGCCGATTGAAGTACTCGGCCGTCAACGCGGCGAGCGGAAGACCAGGCGAAAATACGAATTCGTTTGGCGCGAGGTTGCCATCGTGATCTTTATCAACCGCTTCCAGCCATCCCGCGAGCAGGTTGCAGTGCGGCATGAGTTGATATTCACGCAGTGAAATCGAACCATCCTGATCATCATCGAATCCCCGGAAGGAAAACTTCGCCATCTGGCGCCAGCCTTCGGGCAGAGTATCCAGTTCCAGTTGCGACAGAAAACCATTCAAATCTTTGTCCAGATTGAGGAACGATCCGACTGGGTCCGTTCGATGATCTCCGGTTGCGAACTCCGCATAGTTAAACTGACCATCGTGGTTCTTATCGATCGAGTTGAGCCACATGTCTTTGTCCGGAGCGCCTCCCAGGGCTTCAAAATAATCAGCTTTGCTGACCATCCCGTTCGGGCCGACTTTCAGACGGCGAAACAAATTCCAGTCCACGACACGACCAACATTGTTGCGCAGCAGTTCGCCCGTCGGTGTCCGAACTCCGAAGGCGATTTCCATCGTCCTTGCCGCTTCATCCTGAGTGATCAGCCCATCGCTGTTCTGATCCCAAACGCTGAATCCCAGCGCTTTCATTCCTGGAACAAGCGATGCGAGGTCAGCGGACTCAAACGCGGGTTTGGCCAGAGGTTCGTCGCTGTTGCCTGTCACCTTGCTCCATGCCTTCATGATTTCTTCCACTCGAGCCTGAGCCAGCACGATCACGGGGTCGTCGATGACCCCTCGCTGTTCTTCCGTTTGCCCCATCGGAATCGTTACAAATTCTGCTAAACTGAGACGGCCGTCCCGATCCGCGTCGAACGTCAGTAGTTCTCGTTTCCGGAGTCTGGCATCGGGCCCTCCCGCGCCGACGAACTCCGCTTCAGTTAATTTTCCGTCCTCATCGACGTCGCGCGACTTGAAAAGCGGCAGAAGCGGGTGGTCTTCCTGCGCGATGGGTGACACCAGAGCGATTGATTTCACTCGCGACGGTGCCTGTCCCAGCGCGGACTGACCACTAAATATCGCCATAACGATGAAGACACTAATCCATTTGCCGCAGTGACCGAAGACAGAACTGCGACAAACGTTGCGAACGATGGCCATGTTGTTGCTGATGGGCATGGAGTTTGTTTATCCGTTTGAGTTTTACCGAGATTGAAAGCGTGGACGCACGTCCGATGGACCTGGCTTTAACAAAGTAGACGTCACGCTCCGAGTAGTGCAGCCGACAAAAAGCAGGCTTCGCCCATACATCGGCAACACACGGTGACTTCGCATGCGGGGCGCTGTGCAATTGGTTTCGATCATTTGTGTTCGCCGGAAAGAGAACTCCTCCGTCGTCGGCGCGAGACCCGGAATCCCGCTATCACGACCAGCACGACGGCAACTTCGCCCACGAAGTATTCCCTGATTCGGAGTGACGTTAACCCAAGGTACTTTGCGATCGGTGCTGATGGAGGCCCCGTGGACTGTATCATCTGTGCCATCTCCATGCTGAAGGGAACGGGGGACATGTCTTCTGAGAACCACCATTCGCGGTGCGACAGAAATCCGTCATTGTCAAGATCCAGCCTGCCGAAGTACTCGGCTGTAAGTGCTGCGAGCACAGGTTTGTTCATGAATCGAAATTCCTCGCGACTCAACCTTCCATCGTTGTCGTTGTCCGTCGCCGAATGCCAGGTCGTCAGCAGATTGATATGCGGAATCCGCATGAATTCGCTTAGAGAATAGGCGTTGTCATTGTCATCGTCGAATCCCGCCAACCAGTAGATTCCAGGAGGCCCCCAACCATTGGGAAGGTTCCGAAGTTCGCTCGCTGTCACTCCGCCGCTGAAATCCGTATCCAGACCAAGGAACACCGACACGAGATCAATTCGATGAATGCTCCTGGAAAATTCTTCGATTCCAAAGCTGTCAGAACCGAGAGTGGTGATCCCTGGAAATGAGCGTTCCGCTTCTTCCCGTGAGCTCTTGGAGTTGATGTACGCTGCACACGGTACCTTGCCCCTGGCATCGGGATTCAATCCAAGAAAGGAACGCCAGTCGAGCACATATCCGGCCCTCGTCCGTAGCAATCCTCCGTGCGGAGTACGCACACCAAACGCGATGTCCAGTACCAGCCCCGCTTCGTCACGCGTGATTGTGGCATTGTGATCCAAATCCCAGCTATTGAATTGCGTGGTCTCCAGCCCCTGGACGCAACTTGCGATTCCCGCAGCGCTGAATTCGGCAGGATCAAGCACGTCATTGTGATCGAGATCCCATTCAGCCCAGTGCTGGTGCAGGTCAGATCGCTTCGATTCGGCCATCTGCACCACAGGATCAGGATATGAGATGCGATAATCTTCCGCCGCCAACCAGGGGATCGCAAGGAATTCCTGCGCGGACATTCGCTGGTTCTGATCGACATCAAACACATGAAAGTCACGCCGCAATCGGTCGGTCGGACTGCCTTCGGCACTGAATTCGGTGAAAGTCAGCTCACCGTCGCCGTCCATGTCGAGCAACTTAAACTTTGAATTCGGATTCGTTGTCTGAAACTTCCATTCGTCAAGTGAAAGTGAGTCATCGTGATTGAAATCCAGACGTCGGAAATATTCGGCGGAAAGCGTTGCCAGCTCGGGACCGGGCAGAAATCGAAATTCCTGACGACTCATTTTTCCGTCGCCATCGCTGTCAACTGCAGCGTCCCATCGCGTGAAGAGATTGATTTGCGGAATCAACATGTACTCATACAACGAGTACGAACCATTGGCGTTGTCGTCAAACCCGACTTTATAGCTGCTGGACGCGGCTGCTCCCCAGCCATCCGGTAAACCCAGAAGTTCGTCCGGCGACAGTTGCCCGTCCAAATCAGCATCCAGATTCAGAAACATCAACAGCGAGTCAACTCGGTGACCACTTGTGGAGAACTGAGCGATAGTGAATCGTTCAACCCCCGCCTCATTGATCCGAGGAAACCAAACGGCCGCATTCGCCCCAACATTCCGGATATAGTCCTCACGCTTGACGGTTCCGTTCTCATCAGGCTTCAATCCTCGAAACGTCACACAGTCAATGATCTTTCCGGAGTGAGATCGAAGCAGATCTCCCGTCGGATAACGCACTCCGCAGGCGATGTCGAGCAAGAGTGCCGCATCGTCCCGCGACAACATTCCGTCACGGTCACGATCCCATTCTGCGAAAGTCGCAGATTCCAGACCAGGAACATGCTGACCGATATCGGCTTTCGTGAATTCGCCTTGGTTCAGCGTCCCGTCACCGTCATTGTCCCAGTCATGCCAGCGATCACCAATGTCCTGGAAGTATGTTCTGGACAACTGAACGACAGGATCCGGCAGCGGAGCCCTCTGATCCTCGGGTGTGAAATCGGGAATCGACAGAAACTCCTGTGGAGTCATTCGTCCATCGCCATTGGCGTCAAAGACAAGAAAGTCTCGGTGCAGAGTGGGTGTCTGTTGTCCGCCTCCAGCTACGAATTCCGCATCCGTCAGCATACCGTCCTCGTCTGCGTCAAGGAGGCGAAACGCAGGAGGCTCGGCCAACTCAGCGGCAGTTTCGGAGTTCGCCTGGCCCAAAGCAAAACCGGAAACCCAGCACCAGATCAGGATCCCGGGCAACAGTGTGCGCGGTCGCGAAACGTCGATTTGTAGCAACATGAAATTCCACTCCGGAACAACGCTTTGACTTCATTCAGGAATAGAGACTGAATTGCCATCCGCCTTGTCACCCAGATAGCAATACAGTTGAAAGTCAATCGAACTGGCCACGAATCGTACGCTCCCGTCAGCAAACAGAAAGTTACCGCCTCCGACGTGATGACTCGAACTGCCACAATTCCTGACAATATCCGCGGGATTGTCAGTGCGTGTGGGACTGTTCAATTGTTGTCCAGTGAAAAACACAGGCGCATTCCACGAATAGACTGCCGCAAGAGTACACTCTTCGGGATTTCTTTCACCGCCGGCAATCGTATTGCTGGCTCCATCGGAGATGTCCTTCAGGCGGATGCTGGTCACGCCGCGGTTGAACAAACCAGGACTCGGCCTCGAATGAGGACTCCACCAGGACAGCAGGGATGACGGTTTTTCGGAAACGCAGTAACTTCGATATCCTGCAGTACAGTCGGGAGGAACGCGATCGGGGAGGATCGAGCCTGCGCACATTGGATAAGCCAACCCCTGGACAGGTCCTGTACCTGGACAGGCATCCGTGACGCCCCAGTCACTGAAGAATCTGCCATCGCGCGTCGTAAACAGGTTCGAATAGGGATTCGAAGGACAAGCAAATACTGGCAGCATTTTTCCCTGCAGCAAGGCGCGATTGCGGCCCTCATCCACTGAGATCGAAAAGTTGATCTGCTGATACAGTGGCTCCTCGTTGAGATATGGCAGAAGGAACTCTGGCCAGGCATGTTTTACTGTGGTGAAGCGGGCGTGAACTGGATAGTTGCAAGAGCTTCCATACGGCAGCATCGAGTGTGTGTCGTGGTAGTTGTGCAGTGCCAATCCGATCCGGTTCAGATGATTCCTGCACTGAGTCCGTCGAGCGGTCTCCCGTGCTCGCTGAACTCCCGGAAGCAGCAGTGCAGTGACCAGTCCGATGATGGATGCCACGACCAGCACATCGATCAGCGTAAATGCGCTTCTTTTTCTGCGCAACACAGTTCGTCTGAGCAACACTGAGGCTTGGGTGCGTTGAGATTTCATCGCGACAATATCAGGCAACACGCGTGTTTCCATGGAATGGGCTTCAGGCATTGACCGTCCGACGTTTGAAAATTGAAGTCCCAAGGAACCAAAGCAGACTGATGGCAAGCAGATAATTGAAGGCCACAAACGCCATGGCCCAGATGTCGGCGGCCTGACCCGACGCTGAGTCGTTCACTCGATTGACTGTCAGAACCCGTTGAGCGGTGTTCATATGCGACTCAATCTTCCTTTCCCATTCGGTGGAGGAACGACTTTCCTCTCGGAGTAAATTCGGAAGGTAGTCGCGCGTGACGGCCAGCAGCGACAGCGATGCCGGATCGCTCACATCCGCGTGAACTTCCAATTTCGGCACAAAATCGCTGAGTTTGCCCAGCGAACGGTCTCGAAATGCGTTCCAGTCTGCGTCGCCAGGATCACTCGACCGAAGTTCCTTCAGTTCGTTATACGTCTGCTCCAAAACACTATAGCATTGCTGCTGTGTGGCCCAAAATGCCGCGAGCTGTTGATAACCCGTCGCCATCAAAATGACGAGGATGGTTAAACTGACGACTCGTAGTCCTGGAGTGGCAGACAAAAGTCGGACGATCGGACGGAACATCAGCCTTATGGCACTGCGGATTCTCATCACTGCTGACTTCCCTGATACAAATCGTGGACGCGGTCGTTTCCCGCAG
>JBBQSE010000320.1:0-10184 GCA_038214195.1 Planctomycetales bacterium | reverse complement strand
CTCTTGTTCCGAGGCTCCAGCCTCGGAACACACTGCCTTGGAGGCTCCTGCCTCCCAGACACGCACAGGGAGGCAGGAGCCTCCGGGGCATCGCGTTCCAGGGCTGGAGCCCCGGAACGAGAATTGGCGGCATCATTCCTGACCGCGTAGAGTATAAATCGACAGTCGCCAGCACCGTTGGAACTGAACCAGAGACGGTCCAACTACGGCCCAGTTCTTTCCAGTTTCTTCAGTTGTTCTGTGGCGTCTTTGACAAGACTGGACGTCGGGAATTCACGGATCAGTTCTTTGAAATCCCGAATGGCGGCCGCGTCCTTTTTCAGCACCGCTTCACATGACGCCACCTGAAACAGTGCTTGCGCCCTTAAATCATTGTAGCCGACGTAATTGAAATAGACCTTGAAATATTCCATCGCGGCGGTTTCCAGTTGTGACTGCATGCGATACGTCTCCGCCAGCAGAAACTGACATCGCGCCGAAGTCTCCGTTCCCGCCGCCTGAGGATCTTGCGTCACCAGCTGGAAGTACTTCCTTGCTTTTTCAAAATCCGGCGGTGCCTGCTGTTTCCAGCGCTGCCCCTGCAAGTCGTTCACCTGAAAGGCAAAGGGGGATTCAGGGCTCCGAGCTGCCAGGTCGGCCTGAATCTGATCGATCTGGTCATAGTCCTCCTTTGTAAGAGCAGCCTGGGCGAGCACGACCCAGACGCGATCATGCCAGTCTTCCTTCGCGACTTTGCCATTCACAATGTCGTCTCGCAGAGCATTCAGAATGCCGACAGCTTCATCAATATTTTTCAGTCGGACAACCGGGTCTTCATCAGGAAGCTGCAGCAGCGCGTTGCCGTAAAATTGTCGAACCTGAGGCGCGAGCGGACTGGAGGAATAGTCGGTGAGAAACGTTTTGGCGGCTACGATCGCGGCCCGAAACTGCAGGGCGATTGACTGCAGTTCAATAACATGAAACAGAGCCCGCTCTTTTTCCGCCGCGCCATATCGGGGATCGGCCTCGATGGCCTGCATTTCCTGGAGAGACAATTCCAGCCTGCCTTCGTCCAGCAGACTTTCGGCCAGTGACAATCGAGCCTGACCAGCGAATGCACTGTCGGGAAATTGCTCCAGCAGCTGTCGATGAATGGCATCGGCTTTCTTGAAATCTCCGGCGGACGAATGCATCCAGGCCCATTCTTCGAGCACCGCATCAAGGCTCTGAGCATTCGGGAAGACCGTCGTGAGATTTGACCAGGCTTTGTCGGCGGCATCCAGCTGCTTCAGTTTCGCCAGTGTTCGAGCGACCTGCTTGCCAGCATCCCAGGCATACAGCATTGGCGGCATCGTCTCACTGTCGGCGGGCTGCGGGGGTGCGTCTTTCGTGAGTTTTTCAAATGCCGTCTGGTACGCCGCAGCGATGCGTTCACCGTCTCCCTGTTCCTCGACACAGCGTGCCTGCATGAAGACGGTCTTCGCGGCGTCTTTTGCGTTAGGGAACTGCGTCGCCAGGGCCGCGAACGAGGCTTCGGCATCAACATACTTCTTCGACTTAAACTGGCTCCAGGCAACGCCGGACAAGCCCGCTTCGCGAGCCGGTGAATTTTCGGGACCAGCCACCGCGATCGCAAACAACGCCTCGGCACTCTCCGGCACATTGAGTTCCAGAGCAGTTTCAGCGGCCTGCAATACCGCTGTCCAGGTCTGCGGCTGATCGGCGCTGGCGGCAGCAAGCGACTTGAGGCTTTCAATGGCTTCCGGGAAACGATTCAAGTGGCTGAGCGCGACCGCTCGGGTACCCACAATGTCCGCCCGTCGAACGGGATCCTTTGCGACCGTCAGAAACTCATCGGCAAATTTCAGCACGTTATCGTATTGCTTCAGTTCAAGACTGCTGATTGCGGCAAGCGCCAGAGCCCCTCGCATTTCAATCAGTGAATCGGTCTCGGCTTCGGCCGTCAAAGTGTCAATCATCAGCTCAGCCTGCCGGACGACCTGATCATAGTGCTTGCTGTCAAAGAGGGCTCTCACCAGGTAATACCGACCAACGACAGCCGTACGATTCTTCGGATCATTGATCGTTTCCACGGTCCGCAGCAGCGTCTCTGCAGCCCGATCCAGATCGCCGCGAGTCAGATAAAGTCGTCCCAGCAAGATCTGCTCGCGCGGCTGCTTGACGATGTCAGGAAACTCCTTGTCCAAACGACTAAACAAACGTTCGGCGCGATCCGCCTGACTCAGTTGCAAACGGAGTTCCGCAGCATTGAACAGGCACTCCGCCGTTTGGCTGGATTGTGGCCAGCGATCAGCAATGTCTTCGAAAAGCTGAGCCGCAGTTCCTCGATCACCGCCGCGTTCCATTTGAGCCTGCTGAAACAAAATGTCGGCAGCGAGTGGCGAATCGCCTGCGGCCTCGAGCGCTTCGGTAAATTCTTTGCGAGATTCGTCGAGGCGACCCAAATCCCGAAGCGACACGGCTGACATTAGAATGGCCTGCGGCGCTGAGGCCGAATCTTTCGCGACGGCGCGAAACCTCGCAAGAGCGGATTCGAATTCATTCAAGCGGTACAACGCCATTCCGGCACCAAGGTTTGCGGTGGCGACCAGTGAACTTGAGGGATATGTTGTCAACATGTCGTCGTAGCTGGCGGCGGCCTGTTTGTACTGTTCCGCCCTGAACTGAATTGCTCCAATGCGAATCAGCGCACGTGGCGCGGCGGATGCGTTCTTTACGGCCACGATGGTCTCGTACTGCTGCAATGCCTCCGGAACGCGGTTCAGAGATTCCAGTGCCGCCCCAAGACTCAGTCTGGCATCCGCAACCACAGACGGATTAGTGCTCTCGGCTTTTACCAACGGACTCAGGATCGCCTCGCCTTTCGCCCATTCGCCGGTGACGACAAACGAATCGCCGAGGAACAATTTGGCCCATTCAACGCGGTTATGGTCAGCGTGCTTTTCGAGATAGTCCGACAATTGACTGATCGCGGCCGGATAATCGCGCAGATAATAGCTGCATTCGCCGCAGCGATAACGGGCTTCGGGGACGGTCTTGGCATCGGTCGCCTTCTGCAGAAACAGCAGATATTGTTCTCGTGCCGGAGCGTACTTCTCCAAAGTTTCCAGCGACAGAGCAAGGTAAAGCCGTGCCAGGTTAACCCGCTCATGTTCGGGGAAGTCCGTGACGAATTTCCCAAAGGTCTCCGCTGCCAGTTCGTAACGCTGACTCCGGTAGAGGCCGACACCCAGGTTGAAGTCGTCACCGGCTTTGTCCGCGAGTGCAACTGCGGGAGCCAGCAGGCAGGCCAGCAACAATGGGACGATGAACTTCATTCGTCGGAACGTATTCCGGATGGGGGCGATGCGCGTCGTCAGTGGTGGATTCCGCATGATTGTCAAGCTGCACGAGTTTTGAAGGCAAGTTGTCCGGCGAATCCCTGGACTGGCTTTTGGCGGCATCAATCCTGTCGTGACACCGCAGCGTTCCTTTCGCCTCACATAGTACGCAGAACAATTCCATTTCCGTAGTCTGCGGTTCGGCAAATTGAAGTTCATGCGGACTTGTCCGATCTCTGCAAAACCCGCGAAAACCGGGACCAGCGTCCAATGGTTTCTGCCATTTTCCCCTTGAAAATTGACCCAGTGGCATTTTGTCGAGTATCATTTATCATCGGTTCGCCTCAAAACACCGATCTTAACTACTGCGACACGCCCCATTTCCCCCGCCTTCCTTCCTCAGGAACACGTTCATGCTTCGCATTCAGACAGGCCGCTCGTCGGCGTACTGTGACGGGCAGACACGTCGCAGTTTTGTGCAAATCGGCATGGCCGGAATGGCCTCGCTGGGTCTGCCACAGATTCTGGCGGCTCAGGCGCGTGCGGCGGAACAGGGGACCGCGACAGGGCAGGGCAGGGAGAACAAAGATACATCTGTCATCTTGCTGTGGCTCGATGGCGGTCCGGGGCACATGGACACATACGACATGAAGCCCGAGGCCCCGGCAGAATACCGAGGCATCTGGCGTCCAATTCCAACCAACGTGCCGGGCATGGAAGTCACAGAACTCTTCCCGCTGCAAGCAAAGATCGCCGACAAGTTCTCCGTCGTTCGCTCGCTGCATCACGACAGCGGCGATCATTTTACCGGCGGTCACTGGATGCTGACCGGACGCGGCGCAGGTGTCAGTGGAGCGAACAACCAGGGCAAGTATCCCTTCATTGGCTCGATCGCCACCAAGGTCACCGGAGCGCGTCGCCCCGGAATGCCGGCACACGTGGCGGTTCCCTATGGCATGAGCATTGGCTTGCGACCGGGCTACTTTGGCGGCAATTATCTTGGCGTGCATCACAATCCCTTTGAAACCGAAGGCGATCCAAACGCGGACAACTTTCAGGTCAAAAACGTCGGACTGGTCCAGGATCTCACGCTGGATCGTTTGAACGATCGAAGGGCTCTGCTGACATCAATCGACGGCCTGCGACGTGAAGCAGACGCCAGTGGTGCCTTCGAAGCGATGGACCAGTTTGACCAGACCGCCTTTGAAATGGTCACTGGTGAAAAAACTCGGGAAGCATTCGATCTGTCAAAGGAAGACCCGAAGACGAGAGAACTCTACGGACGGCATTCATGGGGCCAGAGCACTCTACTGGCACGTCGGCTCGTCGAGGCTGGTACGACATTTGTGTCGTGTCACTTCGGCGGCTGGGATCATCACTGGGATCTAAAGACAGGCTACGAAAACTATCTGCCGAAGATCGACCAGCTGGTTTACGGCCTGCTGACAGACCTGTCTGATCGAGGAATCCTTGATCGAGTTCTCGTTGTGCTCTGCGGTGAATTCAGCCGCACGCCGCGCATGAATGACGGCGGCAACGGCGGACCGCCGATGAGCAAAGGAACGCCAGGCCGCGATCACTGGGGCAACGCCATGGCGTGTTTCATGGCGGGCGGCGGAGTTCAGGGCGGTCGCCTGATTGGCTCGACCGATCATCTCGGCGAGGCCCCCAAAGAACATCCGCTCCGTCCCGGCGACATTCATCACACGATCTTCAGCGTACTTGGAGTCAATCCTTCCCAGCACTTCCTCGACCATTCCGGACGCCCGATCGTCGCGGTGGATCACGGAGCCGTGATTGACGAGTTGTTCTGAATCGATTGCGTCAGATTCACACAATGTCTGGGCTGTCGGCTTTACCGTAGGACGGGCACTTTTGCCCGTCTCACCTCGTTCCAGGGCTCCAGCCCTGGAACGCACTGCCCCCGAGGCTCCTGCCTCGACGTCCCAATACAATGCAATTGGCTGCTCCGCAGCGAATCGCGGAGTTGTGTCGCAGCACCCCGCGAATTATAAGTCGGGGCAACGAAAGTTCACAAAATGAATCGATATGAGCGTCCTTTACACTGGCTGATTATCGGCACGCTGTATTGCTGCTTTTCGTGCATCACTGCCGAGGCCGGAATGCCGGCGCCGTTGCCGACAGGCTGGACGGCTGAGACCGGTACGAACGGCGTTCAAAGTGTTGCCGGAACGGCGCTGCGGATTCAGGCGATTTCGTTTTTTGTCGCCGTCTTGCTCCTGAGCGGTTGGCTCGTCAAGAGACTCTGGAATCTGGCGCGGAGTGATTTTCCGCGACTTCCGTTACTGACGTATGGTCGTGGATTGGGATTGGTGCTGCTGTGGGGGCTTGCATTTGTGATCGTGCTGACGATGATCTCCGGAGCGCGCGAACTGATGACGCCGGGAGCGTGGCGGAAACAGGGATGGACTTACCAACTGTCTGACACGTCGCGACCTGACGCAGATTCCGGCCGAGCGGCAAGGCAGCGGCAGCTCGAACAGTTGCGTACCGCTCTTTGGCAGTTCGCGGCAACGCATGACGGGCAACTGCCGACTTTCGACGACTCTGAAGTTGATGCGGCGCTTTGGGAGATTCCTGGATTTCCTGGACTGAAGTATCTGGCGGTTTCTGGCTGCAGAGCAGAATCAATCGGACGCTTGTTTGTGTTCGAGCCCGAACTTGAGGGCTCCGATCGCATGGTACTGCTGACGAATGGTTTCATCGGCTCGATGAGTTCCTCGGATATCAAACAAGCTCTGTCGGACGCTCGCAAAACGACAGAGAGTCCAGCATCAGGATTGGCACCATGAATGAACAAACCACGCGCAGGTCACACACTGCTGCGGTAGTTCTTTGGATTGCAGTGCCGACCATCACAGGATTGATTTGCCTGTTCGGAGCCCCGGAGTATGTGGAGCAACTGGTTCTCGGATGGATCTACTTTCCGCTGCGAACGATCCCACGGATGACCATTGACTGGCCCACCTTGATACTTGGCACGGTATGTTCGCTGATGTTCGTTGCAGCGCTGCATCGGACGATGCAATGGTTCTGTCGAGCAGGTTCTGACGTTGAGAATTCGGGGACGAGCCGCTGGACATGGCGTACTTCTCTTGTGGCATCGGCGATGCTCTTTGTGTTGTTTGCATCGGGAACTGCGCTCGTTGGTGCGACGCATCAGGCCGTGTGGATTTTGTCAGGGCGTGACGACTTGAATTCTGAAACGGTGACTCCCCGCGAACTGGGACTCTTCGCTCAAGCGCGTGACGCGGCGTATTCCGCGCAGGCAAAGAACCAGTTGAAGATGTACTCGCTGGCGTTCCACAACTTTCATGACGTGTATGGTGCGTTTCCGCCGGGAGGAACGATGAACGAAGACGGCGAATTGCTGCATGGCTGGTTCGCATTTCTAGGCCCTTACCACTCATTTACAACCGAGAACATTCAGTTCCAGTCGCCGTGGAACAGCCCGCCAAATGACCGCATCTACAAGTGCCAACTGTCGGATTTTCTCAACCCGTCACAACCCGGACCTGTCTTCGATGCCAATGGTTACGGACTCTGTCACTGGGCAGGAAACGTTCGCGTGCTGCCGATTTTGACCGCACCATTTCCACCCTTGAATCACTCTGATGGCAGTGACGGATTCACAACGGAACTCCACAAGTCGGGCCAGGCTGTGTCACTGAATCAGATCACAGACGGCACTTCGAACACGATTCTGCTTGGTTCCGTCGGTCAGAACTTCCGGCCCTGGGGATACCCAGCCAACGTGCGCGACCCGGCGCTGGGTGTCAATCGCTCGCCCGACGGCTTCGGGGGACCACCCGGCTGGAACGGAGGACAATTTGCGTTGTGTGATGGTTCTGTCGCTTTCCTCAGCGACAAGACGGATCTCAGCATCATGAAGGCACTGGCAACGCCAGCGGGCGGTGAAACAATGCCGGCAGATTTTGGCCGTTAGCAGCAGCCTACTTCTCGTCATCCACCTTCGGGGCAAAGCCGCGACGCATGGTGTTTTCTGAAACACTGACGGGGACGAGGAATTGCAGCAGGTAATCGGGGCCGCCGGCTTTGCTGCCGATGCCGGACATGCGGTAGCCGCCGAACGGATGCCGCTGGACCAGAGCGCCAGTGATCTCGCGGTTCAGGTACAGGTTGCCGACTTCGAATTCGTTGCGAGCGCGGCGGAGACTGGCCGGGCTGCGGCTGTAGATACCGCCGGTCAGGGCGTAGCGAGTTCCGTTGGCGATCTGGAAAGCTTCGTCCAGATTCTTAGCTCTGATGACGGCCAGCACAGGACCAAAGATTTCGTTTTGGGCCAGCGGTGACGTAGGATCGACATCGGTAAAAATATGCGGACCAACAAATGTTCCCTGTTTGGCTAATGGGCCAACATCGATGGCCAGCGTCAGTACGCCGCCGTGTTCCGGATCGACCTTTTTGATGGTCTCCAGAATTCGGTCGCGGGCGTCTTCATCAATGACTGGACCAACTTTCGTCGCCGGATCTTCCGCGATGCCAACGTGCAGGCTCTTTGTGGCCTCGACCAAGCGCTGCACGAACTGATTGTACGCAGCTTCCAGCACGATAACGCGTGAACACGCGGAGCACTTTTGTCCGGCGTAACCGAAGGCACTCTTGATGACTCCTACGACGGCTTCATCCAGGTCCGCGTCGTCATCCACGATGATCGCGTTTTTGCCACCCATTTCCGCGATGACGCGTCGCAGGTTCTGTTGACGCTTATCGGTGTCGGCGGCAGTGCGATAGATTTCCAGTCCGACATCCTGCGAGCCTGTGAAGGCGACCAAATCAACATCAGGATGGCTGACGAGCGTCGGACCAAGCTCTTCGCCAATGCCAGGCAGAAAATTGACAACGCCGTCCGGGACGCTGGAGTTGCGAATGATCTCCATCAGCTTCGCGGCTACGACAGATGACTGCTCGGCCGGCTTCATGATGACGGTATTGCCAGCCACCATCGCCGCGACCGTCATGCCTGTCAGAATCGCCAGGGGAAAATTCCAAGGCGCGATCACGACGCAAACTCCACGCGGACGATACTGATAGCTGTTCTCTTCGCCCAGGAAGTCGCATTGCTGCGGCTTTCCAAGTCGCTTCATTTCGTGAGCGTAATACATACAAAAGTCGATCGTCTCGGCGACGTCCGCGTCAGCTTCGGCCCACGGCTTGCCGGTTTCAAAGACGACCCAGGCGGCCAGATTGAACCGCTGCTCACGCATTTCAGCGGCCATGAGTTCCAGATACTCGGCGCGGGTTGAAACCGGCGTGGAGGCCCACATCGGATACGCGCGTCGCGCGGCCTCGATCGCGTCGGATGCCTGTTCGGCAGTCGCCGATGCCACGCGACCGATGATCTCGGACGTCTTCGACGGATTCCGCGAGACCAGCGTCGCACGGCTGTCGCAGGATTTACCGTCGATGATCAGCGAATATTCGTTTCCGAATTCATCCCGCGCGTTGGCCAGCGCCTGCTGCATCAGTTCGCGATTCTCTTCCTGCGTGAAGTCAGTCAGCGGTTCGTTCGAGAAACCAGGTCTTGGAACATCCTGAATGGGCGGTTCCGCGGCGGCATGGCTGGATGGCTTCATGAGGAGTTTCTCGACGGCTATGTGTTCAGTAAAGCTCTGGCGAAGGAAAGAATCATTGGACGTATTCTCCAGCAGACGACGCACGAGGTACGCCATGCCGGGGATCAGTTCGCCAAACGGCGTGTAGATACGGACGCGATGCCCGCGTTCCAGAAACAGTTGCGCCTGTTCATCACCCATCCCATAGAGCATCTGGATTTCCATCGCGCGCGGTGGAACGTGCAGCTCATCCGCCAGCGCCAGTCCATGGGCCAGGCTGCGCAGGTTGTGACTGGCCAGGGCGGGCCGCAGCCACTGATAGTTTTCCATCAGCAGGCGCGTCAGCCGCTCGTAACAATCGTCTGACTGCCACTTGCGACGATACACGGGAACAGGCCAGCCACGGTATTCCGCGACGATGTTTTCGTAATCCCAGTACGCGCCTTTCACGAGTCGAATCCAGATCGGCGTTCCTCGCTTCTTTGCCCAATCGAGCATGCGGTAGAGATCGTTTTCGGCCGACGTCAGATAGGCCTGAATCACGATGCCGCAGTCGGCGTAATCGCGGAACTCATCTTCCATCATGACACGACGAAAGATCTCGAATGTCAATTCGCGATAATCGTTCTGCTCCATGTCGATGTGAACGTAAGCATGATGCTCCCGCGCGGCTCGCAGAACCGGACGCAGGCGCGCTGACACGCGGCGAATGGTTCCTTCGGCATCGATCGGGGCAAACTGGCTGTCGAGCGCCGAGAGTTTGATGCTCACGTTGACGCGGGGAATTCGACCTTCGTGGTCGGTGTCCAGCAGCAGGTCGTCTGACCAGTCATTGACCTGCTCCGACATGCCGCTGATCAGGTTGATGTAGGCCTGCTGGTAGCGATCGGCTTCGGTGTCGCTGATGATGGCTTCGCCGAGCAGATCGAGCGTGAAGGCGAAGCGACTGCGGCGGAGGCGGCGAACAGAAGTAAGAACTTCTTCGACGTTTTCGCCCGCGATGAATCGTCGCGCCATGCGAGCGGCGTTGGTACGGGCGTTGAAGGCCAGCGCGCGGCTGAGGATGCTATTGCTGGTGGACAGATCCAGTCCAATGCGAGCCGCCCAGGGAAGTTTGTCACGGACATCTTCGAAATATTCATCCAGATGCCGCGCAATGGCATTGTGATCTTTGAGCATCGGCAGGACATCGACAAAGCGAAACATTTGCACTTTGACGGATTCATCATGCATGGCCCATGACATGAGCCGATCTTCCCACCAGCGA
>JBBQSE010000319.1:0-10212 GCA_038214195.1 Planctomycetales bacterium | reverse complement strand
GGATCGCACGACATTTCTCACGATTCGTTCGCAGAGCGAACGACGACTATGGCCACTTCGCTGGTCGAAACGGTCTGCTTGTCGGTAGACTTGTTGCCCCGCCTCCCTTGTTTCAAAGAGGAACCTGACGATGAGCAATTCATTCCCGCACAGTCAAATCGTTTCGACACTCACGATCCTGCTGCTGGCCCTGTCACTGGGCAATGCTAATGCATCATTCGCCGACGACGCCAATCATGTCGTAACCGGCGTGGAGCGACAACCTTTCGTCGCGGCCACTCGACGACTTGTCGAAGCGATGGACTTCGCCGGCGCGCCGTTTAGTGCGGAGATCCGACAGAAGATTGCCGATGTTGCTGCCCTGCCTGAGGACAAGGACGCGGTGCAGCAGTTGCAACAGATTCTGGATCCGCTCTGTCTGACTTTCGTCAACATCAACGCAGAAAGCCGTGTTAAAGTCGCCGAAGGACCCGTTGCCAAAGAGTTAATGCAGCAGGGCTGGCGGGCTTTCTTGATCAAGGTCCACAACGAAGCCGGGATTAACCCGGTGCTGCTGGCTGAAAGTCCCAACGCGCTGCCTGTGTATCAGCGAGGAAAAGGTGCCCGTGAGGAACCTCGGAAGAAGGACAAACTCGTCAATCCGGAAGATGTGCCGGATCGATTCCTGGACCTCAACATGCTGCAGCGTGAACCCCTCAAGGATAAACTGTCCGGCCTACTTGTCGAATACCGCGTGCTCCTGCTGTACAGCCGCGACGCGGGCGAACGGGAAGCATCATTGTCGTTTCATATCGGCGCGGGGACTCAGGATATCGGCTTTCGCAACGCAGTACCGATTCTGTTCATCTGCAAGAAAGCCGTGGATGTGAAGCTGCAGATTCACGATGTGGACGGCGAACCCACCACAGCAAATTTCATCATTCGCGACACACAGGGACGCATCTATCCCCTGCCCTCGCGTCGTCTGGCACCGGATTTCTTTTTCCACGATCAGGTGTACCGCAGCGATGGCGAATCCATCATGCTGCCACCTGGTGACTATTCGTTTGTCGTCAATCGCGGTCCTGAATATCTTCCACAGCGGATGAACGTTTACGTTGCAGACGTTGCCGAACAAACAGTGAAGGTCGATCTGAAACGCTGGATCCATGTCGCAAAGTACGGATGGTTTTCCGGCGACCATCATGTCCATGCCGCTGGCTGCGCGCACTATGACAGTCCGACGGAAGGCGTCGGCCCGGAAGCCATGATGCGGCATATTCTGGGAGAAGACCTGAACGTCGGCTGCGTCCTGTCCTGGGGACCGTGCTGGTACACTCAGAAAGAATACTTCAATGGGCAGGTTTCAGATCTTTCGACACGTGACTACCTGATGCGCTACGACGTCGAAGTCAGCGGATTTCCGTCATCTCATGCAGGCCATCTTTGCCTGCTCAAGCTGAAGGAAGATGACTATCCCGGCACAACGCGACTGGAACAGTGGCCAAGCTGGACGCTGCCGGTGCTCAAATGGGGTCAGGATCAGGGAGGCGTCGTTGGTTACAGTCACAGCGGCTGGGGACTGGCGCTGCCGGACATCATGCCCGATGGTTCCCGCAAGTTTCCGGGGCAGCCGTGGGGCGGTGCTCCTGGCGGCTGGCCGGGCAAAGCGGTGACCAAACTTCCCGACTACGAAATGCCGCGATTCGATGGCATCGGTGCCAACGAGTTCATCGTCACGACCGCCCACAACGTGTGCGATTTCATTTCCGCCGTCGATACACCCGCGATCTGGGAACTCAACATCTGGTATCACACCCTCAACTGCGGCATGACGACCCGCATCAGCGGCGAAACAGACTTCCCCTGCATCTACGGCGATCGAGTCGGACTCGGGCGAATCTATGTGCAGCTCGACAAAGGCCAGGAACTGACCTACGACACATGGATTGAAGGTCTTCGTGACGGTCGCAGTTACTGCGGCGATGGATTGAGCCACATTCTGGATCTCAAGGTCGATGACGTCGCCGTCGGCCAGCAGACCCCAGACGCTCCGCTGAGTACACTCAAGCTGGACACCGCGAAGACGGTCAACGTCACGTTCAATGCGGCAGCAATGCTGGAAGAAAATCCAACCGCATTGACAGAGTCCATTCGCAACAAGCGACTGGATGAAAAACCGTACTGGCATCTCGAACGATCCCGCATTGGCAACTCACGCACGGTGCCGGTTGAAGTGATTGTGAATGGCGAAGTTGTCGCCACGCGCGAACTGACCGCCGACGGACATGTCGAAGCCATGAGCATCCCCATTGAGATCACTCAATCTTCCTGGGTCGCTGTGCGAATTCTGCCTTCCGTTCACACAAATCCCGTGTTCGTCACCGTCGGCGACAAGCCGATCCGAGCCAGTCGCCGCAGCGCGGAGTGGTGCGAGAAGGCCGTCGGCGTCTGCTGGGAATCTAAACAGAACAACATTCGCCCACAGGAACGCGAAGCCGCGAAACTCGCCTATGACAAGGCCGCCGCGATCTATGCAAAGATTCGGGAAGAGTCTGCAGAATAGCCGCAAGCGGCAGTATTGAGCCGAGTTGATTCGGTATCGCTCAATAACCAAAGACAGACGCGCAGAGGCAATGATCCTGGGAATCTGTCGTGCATTGCCTGGAATCTGGCTAGAATCATTACGATTGTCATGTGCAGTTAAGATTCGTCTGCTCAGTTGTTTTCAGGAATGATACATTGTCCACAGATCTCAAGATTTCCGGATGGGAGCAGGTTGCGATGGCAATCGAAGATGTTGGCGACCGCCTGCGCCGAGCCACTCAGGCGCTGGCTGCAGGGTCGGTTCCGTATGCGGTCACCGGTGGAAATGCCGTCGCGGAATGGGTGGGGCGAGTTGATCGAGCGGCCGTCCGATTTACTCAGGATATCGATATTCTGCTGCGACGCACTGACTTGCCGCTGGCAGTGAATGCCCTTGAACGGGCGGGGTTTGTGTTTCGACATGCTGCAGGAATCGACTTCTTTACTGACGGTCCCGACGGTGGATTTCGCGACGGTGTTCACATGTTGTTTGCAGGGGAGAAAGTCCGCGAAGAATACGTGGCTCCTGCCGCAAACGTTGAGGAATCAGAAAGTACGGACAAGTTTCGCGTGGTCACTCTGGAAGCCCTGGTTCGCATGAAGCTGACGTCGTTTCGCCGCAAAGATCAGGTTCATCTGCTGGACATGATCGCTGTCGGTCTCATTGACGCCACATGGACGAGCCGTCTGATCCAGGATCTTGCAGCCCGCCTGCAGCAGCTTCTGGACGACCCGGACGGTTAAAGTCAGTCTGATCGATTCGACGTTTCCGCAGCCGACGACCGTGAAGCGATTTATTTCCGTTTCTCACGCGGAACCATCAGATCGGTGTTTCCGATCCATGCGGCAAGGTACGGCTGTTTGACGGGGGCCTCTCGCAGCATCACCAGAAACGGTTTGTCGAAAATGAACGTCCGGGTACCGGGCTCATATTCGTAGGCACCGTTCTCTCCGACGATCTCTGCTTCGCTTCGCACGACTGCTCCGCGTTCGTCAAGGCGGAATTGAAGTTCCTGTCGTGCTTTGCTGACTCGTGTTCCATGAGGCTGAACGGCATGATTCAAATCAACTTTGAAATCGCCGAAGACACTCAGTTCCAAAACAGGAATGACGAGGTCTTCGTTTGCGACCACCTCCCGAGCCTTCGGCGGAACGCGTGAGTCTCGAATGCGTCTAGTCACTTCCTGAATGCCGACATCCAGCGTCTGCGGTTGCGGGATCTTGGCCAGAATCAGATCCTCCGCATTCAGATTTGCGATTGACACAACAAAGTCGTCGGGAGATCGATAATCATGCACGTGGACCTGAGCCAGAGCAAATCTCCAGTCGGTCCAGTGCGATGTTACTCCAAACGACTTTACCGTGTGTGGTCCTTTCGGATCGAAAAAAGTGAGTGGCAGGTCGAACGAATCGAAAACTGCCGAAAATGCCAGGTGTTTCTTCAGACGGCAGACGACGTTGGGGCCTTCCGTGCTTTCCGCGTTAGTTGTAATTTGCAATGCGCTGGGCGATATGTCTGCTGAGGAGAAAGGACTGTTCCGAAGTTGTCCGCCGAGTTCCGACAACTGAACCTGCGGCTGTTGATGAATGTATTGTTGCCACGCCAGAGCCAGCGTTGGACAATAAAGCACAGAATTGCCGGGTTTGATCACAGCGGCTGGCGTTGGCCAAAGTTGTGTTGCCGGCAATGAAGTACAGTCGATCGGCTCCCTGAAGGCCTCGCTGGTTCCCACCGTCCGCTCCAGCGCCGCTCGTTGTTCAAGCAGCGGGCGTCCGCCGTTTGGGGTCATGATCGGTCGCATCACGGATTCGTCAATGTGATCGGAGATGGCACGAACGCTGCCATCGGCAAACAGCGCACTGGTGACCATGCCTGAGTGCGGCGGATCATGACGGAATCCATTATTTGCTGCCGCCATAATGTCAGCAAATTCGGCACCGTTTGGTCGAGTCCAGTCGCTGGCCAGATTATGAAGGTCGATGATCATGACCGTGTTTGCCGTGCCATCAACATAATCAATCAGCCGACTGGGAGTGTCGAACGGCCACGCCATCTCTGGCCCCAGAACTGCCATGTAGCTGGAATGGGTCGAATCCGTGACTTCCGGACATCGGTACTCGTTAGGGCGAAGGTTCAACAGCTTCCGATTGCCCTCGCTGTCCCAGGCTTCTTGTTGGTTGTAAGAATCATAAAGTTGCCGCTTATCCAGCCAGGGCAACAAGGCGACACGCCAACTATGTGGAGGCTGACTCTGCGAATACGCCGCCGGAAACGATCCATTGCTGGCATGATACGCATGCAAAGCCAGGCCGATGGTTTTCAGATTTCCCTTACATGTTTTCAGCGATCGCTGCGGTGCAGTCAGTTGCCAGAAGAGCCCGGCAATTCCGATGATCACCATCACAATCGCAACGGGAACGAAGTACCTGAGTTTCATTTGGCACCCGCATCATGGAGTTTCTGGATGGCGTCTGGCGACTGAAACCTTCAGGATACGCATCGTATCAGAAATTGTCTGGAAACTATTCGAGCAACTTCTTCAACCGCCGAATCTGCTTGCGAACGATGATCGGAATACGTTCCAGGACCGGCGACGAACCGTAGGTGTCGGCAAACCGTTCAACGACATCTGGCATCACTGCCGTTAGCTGTTCGCTCAGACCGGCGGCGACTTTGAGGACCATCGGAGCACGCACGCCGAAGTCGTCGGCCATAGATTGGAGCTGCTTTGTTCCAATCTGATCCGGATCCGTGACGCCACCGAGACTCATCGCCAGATGCCGGGAAATGTTCTTGTAGTTTCGCGTACACACCAGGTCGTAGAACGGAGCCAGTCGCGGGCTGCGTCGGTCTTCGTACAGCAATGACAGATTCTTGCCGTGCGCATCGGCGTTGCCGACCAGCAGATTGAACAGCATCCATTGCATCAGCTTCTGCAGCTCAACGAGCGGAAATGCGGTGTGCCGACGGATGATTTCCACGCACTGCTTCAGTCCCGGTCCGCCTTCTTTTTCGTATTTCCGTTCGGCGCTGATGCCGAGTGCCTGACAAAAGTCTTCCTGATGAATCCGGTGATAGATGCCGTCTTCCAGCGACCGATCGTAACGCAGGATCACGGCGATGCTGGCTCGTTCTGTGCGACGCAGCTGAATATCCACCACCGGCAGCCCCACGGCTCCGGCGAGCATCGTGACGAACGTTTCGTTTTCAGGCAGGTGCGAATAAAACGGCGATGCGAATTTGAGCAAATAAGTGCTCGGCGTATTGCTCAGCGGAACAAAGATCTTTCCGTCCTGAATATGGACGGGCAGCTTGTCCTGGGCTCCGGCCAGTGACAACCGCACTTCGTTTTGTCCGGTCACCGCTGAGAAGGCATTGGGCGTGCCCACCGACCAGTCGGCCAGTTGCTTTTCACTGACCTCTTCATAACGCTGAACCGGCTGCACCGGCTGGTCGGAAACTGTGATTGCCAATGCTCCGGCGCAGTCGCCGCCAATGGCTTTCAGCAATTCGAAATCATTTCCCTGCGAGATCTTGAGTGACTGACAGATCTGCTGGCGAACATTGGCTTCCGGAAGCAGATTGACAAAAAAATGGTGGCAAGCACTGATGTCGTAGTTGCCGTCCAGAGGGAGCGATATCGAGATCGGAAAACCATCGGGACTTTGCTGCCACTCGGTTCGGTACTGGAACTGCATCTGCCCGGAATCGGTCAGACGCAGTTCGCCGATTGTCTGGCGTTGATAGTGGACGTACAGAATTTGTGACATGCGTCATAAGTCCGACGAAGCGAATTTCTGCACCTCGTTCCAGGGCTCCAGCCCTGGAACGCACTGCCAGGAGGCTCTGCCTCCCTGGCTTGAGCGAGGAGCAAAAGCCTCGGAACGAGCTCAGGGGCTGGCACCTCAAAAAAATCAAGCAACACAACAAGTATGATTCGATGTTCGGAGCCAGTCCCGTAATCACTAAAGCACAAACGCGGCGTTTCGTTCGCGGAGCGAACGACGACTATCCTCGCTGCTCCACATGCAACTCCAGGCCAAACAATTGCAGAACCCGAATTGCCAAGCCGAGTTGCAGCGTCGGCTTGCCTCGTTCGAGTTCCGACAAAAATCGAACGCCGACTCCAGCGAGAGCGGAGGCGTCTTTCAAAGTCAGACCGGCCTCTTTTCGTCGCTGGCGAACTAACCGACCGATTTGTAGGGCGTCGTCAACTTTTACCATGGAATCATCCCGATCGGGAATATATCTACTGCTTTACGTTCTGGAAACCTGATTGTGTCCCGATCGGGAATATTAGCACATCTTTCTGCTGAGTCAACCAGTTTTTTCCCGATCGGGACAACCAATGGTGCAACAAACAGTGGACAGAAGCCCGGATTTTCCAAAAAGCCGGGCTTCTAAAACAGAGTGTGACATGTCTATGAATCGAACTCATCGGTCTAGACTCTCGCCTTTTCCAGGTCACCCAGCGCGCGAAGAGCTGCCTCCCGCTTCTGGATGGCCAAGTTGATCGACGCGATCGATGAATCATCCAGCACACGGTCACCTGCAACGACAGTTTGTGCGATCTGCTCCGGTTTGCGAGACCCTACAATCGCTGACGTCAGTTCGGGGCGACGCAGTGTCCATGCGATGCTGAGTTCCGGGATCGTCCAGCCGAGCCCCGCCGCGATTTTCCCAAGAGCCTCCACGAATGCCAGATTGATCTCCAGTTGCGGTGGCTGGAAGCGAGGGTCACGGCTGCGGTGATCTTTGGCCGACAACGCGGCGACGCGTTCGGCGGAGAACGATCCCGTGAGCAAACCCTTTCCCATCGGACTGTAACAAATGACGCCGATGTTCTGCTCGCCGCAGTATGGCAGGATCTCGGCTTCGATATCACGGGCGATCATGCTGTAGGGCGGTTGCAGGGATACGATCGGAGCGATTTTCTGAAGCCGCGCCATTTGAGCAGGCGAGTGATTCGAGACGCCAATGTGCCGCACCTTGCCCTGTTTCTGCAGATCGACGAGCGTCTGCCAGCCCTCTTCGATTTCTTCATCAGGCTCCGGCCAGTGCATCTGATACAGATCAATACAGTCCGTTTGCAGCCGCTTCAAACTGCCTTCGCATTCGGCGATCACGCTTTCGCGACGCAGGCATTTTCCGATCTCGTTGTTGCCCAGTGCCACGCGACCACATTTCGTCGCAATAAGAGGACGGCTGGCGACAGGAATTTGCTGCATGGCCTTCGCGACCAGCACCTCACTTTGGCCTTCCCCATAAATCGCCGCTGTGTCGATCCAGTTAATCCCAAGTTCAACCGCGCGGACGATTGTGTCGATGGCTTCCTGTTCGTCCTGATCTCCCCAGCCGAATTTCCAGTCGCCGCCTCCAATGGCCCATGTGCCAAGCCCGATTACACTGATTTTCAATCCACTGGAACCAAGTGTGCGATACTGCATGACGAGTGTGACCTTACAAATCAGTGAAACGAGTGCCGCCAGCTTTCAAATCCTGTACAAAACTGTAACAAAGATTAGACCAATAACCGACTCTTCCACATCAGATCGAATTCGACTGTCCCATGTTCGTGTCAAAGACCTCGTCCGGCTTGGGGGCTGTTGATGTATTCCAGAATCGTGAGCGGCAAGGCGCTCGCCGCCGGTTTTTCCCAGTGTTGTTCAAACAATCACCGGCGGCTAGTGCGTTGCCGCTCATTATACTTCACGCGGTCAGGAATGAGGCTGTCAATCCTCGTTCCAGGGCTCCAGCCCTGGAACGCAACGCTCTGGAGGCTCCTGCCTCCTGCGAGAATCCCGGGAGGCTGGAGCCTCCGAAGCAGCGTGTTCCGAGGCAGGAGCCTCGGAACAAGGACATCAAGTCAGACCACCTGAAGTATAAATCACCAATCGCACGAGGCCATTGGGGTCGAACTTGGGGCAGTCGATCTAAAACCATTTTTCAGCTTGCGGACCGAAAATGCAGTTACCGAAATGCCTGGCATGGCTGGAACTGCCGTTGCTCAAGCGGGAGTTGATTGAAAACTCGCATAAGAAGCGAACGTACATTCTGCGAATACTTGTCGCTCTGATCTTCATGCTGGTCATGCTGGTGTTTTATGCGGAAGAGATTGCACGACACAACAACGTGCTGCAGGTTATGGGACGAGGCCGTGACCTGGCGGCGGTACTGCTCGTGTGCAATCTCGTGGCAATCTACGTTCTCCAGCCAGCGATGGCCTGCGCCGCCATTTCCTCAGAACGCGAAAAACAAACGCTGGCGCTGATTTTGATCACGCGAATAACGCCCGGTGGCCTGATCGCAGAGAAATTCCTGTCGCGACTGGTGCCGATGATCGCGTTGATGGTGATCACTCTGCCGATGCTGAGTATCGCCTATATGTTGGGTGGCCTCAGGCTGGAATCCGTGTTCGCCGCACTTTTGGGTTTGTTCACGGCCGCAGTTCAGGTGAATAGCACCGCGATCATGTGTTCCGCACTTTTCCGAACGGCGATGGAAGCGTTTTGGGCGACATATCTGCTATTTGCCGTGATGGCACTCGGGCCTTTGATTCTGTATGAAATGGATCTGTTGCCCGGATTGAACTGGATTCCATATTTCGGCAATGACATCCTTGCCGCAACCTTTGTGCTGTTTCTGGGGATGTCGGTCGGGGCAATCGCGGGCTTCGCCAGTGTGCGCGACGTTCTGCTCAGCGCCATCCCGCCTCTGACGGTTTCCGCCGTCATGCTGGTGATTAGCCGTTTTGCGATCTCACATGGACAACTGGACGCACCGCTCAACTTTCAATCGTTTGGAAAACTCGCGCATCGAGTCACGTCGTTTGTGGTTCGAATCGTCACGTTTCCATTCCGGCGAGTTTTTCGACTCATCGCCGGTATGCCACAAACGACGGCACCGCTCTGGTCTGATGATTCCCGACCACTTCGTCCGTTTCCTTCTGTGCGCCCGGTTGCCTGGCGGGAGCAGCAGATTTCCGCTTTGTCCGGCTGGCGGCTGCATGTCACGATCCTGGGCGCGGTTCTATTCTGCGAATGGTGCTGGCTGTGGGCAGAAGCTCGAAGCACTCGTGTGGCGGAAGACATCTGTGTGGTCGTGGACATCGGCCTGTTCATTGTGTGCCTGCTGATGGTGATTGGCGTGACCTGCCGGACGTTTTCCTCCGAACGTGAACGCCAGACTCTGGACCTGCTGTTAACGACACCGCTGACAAACCGCGAACTGCTGCACCAAAAACTGGCAGCCGCCAATCGGACGACACTGTTCCTGCTGGTTCCAATTTTCTTCACCGCTATCACTCACCTGCTCGTGGGAAGAGGCGGCGTTTATGAGGCTCGGACGATCCTGAACTACTACCCAGTACACGATGCTTTCTTAATTTTCTTGTTTCAAACAAACTGGTGGAAGGCATGGCGTTACCTGTTCGGCACGTTCTCCCACGTGATCCTCTACATGGTTCTGGTGAAATGGGTAGCAGTGTATTTTAGCCTGCAATTCAATTCGCAAATGAAGGCAATGCTCGGAACACTTATTAGCATCGTGGGATTGTGCATCGTTCCCATGATGCTGTGCGCCCTGCCACTGCTTCTGCTCGGAATGGATCCCAGCAGAGCCGACCTACCGATCTGGTTCTTTTCCTC
>JBBQSE010000318.1:0-10219 GCA_038214195.1 Planctomycetales bacterium | reverse complement strand
GCCTCCCCCACTACTGACAACCCTAATTTTTGGCTGTGACAAAGCACTATTTCGACTGTTCCATATTGGGGTTTGATTGATGTGAGCAGAGGGTCGGGAGTCTTTTTCGGACGGAAACGTCAGCGTTTTTCACCATGCTACTCTCCGAAAAAGACTCCCGACCCTTTCCTTCATCCGACTCCTGGAGTTCGCAGTGCGATCAAAGCTGCGATGTGATCAAATCAATGGCAACCGAATGCCGTCGGGGTTACAATGGGGGCTTCCTCCAAATTCGGTAGATGGAAACTCCCTATGACTTCAATTCCCTCCCATGTCGCGCGGCGTAGTTTTTTGCGAAATTCAGGCGTGAGCCTCGGATCAATGGCGCTGGCAGCGTTGCTGGCCAAAGAATCGCGATCAGCACAGGATGCGGAGACTCATAAAGTACCGCACTGGACGGGTGTGCTCAATCCGCTTCATTTCGAGCCCCGCGCGAAGCGAATTATCTGGCTCTACATGGCCGGCGGAATGACGCATATTGACACGTTCGACAACAAGCCCAAGCTGGCGGAATTGAACGGCAAGGAAATGCCGGAATCCGTGACGAAAGGCCAGCAGATCGCCCAGTTGCAGGGACAGAAACTCAACTGCTTCGCGCCACAGCATCCGTTTAAGCAGTGGGGACAGTCGGGGCAGTCGATCGCCGAAATCTGGCCGCACCTTGGCGAGAAATGTGCCGACGATATCTGTATCGTTCGGTCGTTGCACACCGATGCGATCAATCACGATCCGGCGCATACGTTTATGAACACGGGCACCATGAATGCCGGTCGTCCCGCGATGGGTTCGTGGCTGCTGTATGGGCTGGGAGCAGAATCCGAAAGTCTGCCAGGTTTTGTTGTCATGGTCTCGACCGGTAAGTTCGGTCAGAAACAACCGATCGCCGCCAGACAATGGCATTCAGGATTTCTGCCCGGCCAGTTTCAGGGCGTCGAATTTCGCGGCACCGGCGATCCAGTGTTGTATGTGGGCAATCCAAAGGGTGTCACTTCCAAACAACAGCGAGACGTCGTCGATGCCGTGCAGAAACTCAACGGAATCGCTGACAGTCGTTACGACGATCCGGAGATCGCGACGCGGATCAGCCAGTACGAACTGGCGTTTCGGATGCAGTCGAGTGTGCCGGACCTGATGGATGTCAGCAACGAGCCGCAGCACATTTTTGACCTGTACGGCACAAAGGGGGGCGACGGTTCGTTTGCCTCGAACTGCCTGCTGGCTCGCCGTCTGGCCGAACGCGGCTCGCGATTTATTCAGCTGTATCATCGAGACTGGGACCATCATGGTTCCGTCAAAGAGCATTCTGCCGGCACTGCGAAAGAAGTCGATCAGGGCGTCGCGGCCCTGATTACGGACCTGAAACAGCGGGACATGCTGAAGGATACGATCATCGTGTTCGGATCGGAGTTCGGTCGCACCCCGATGAATCAGGGAACCGGACGAGACCATCACCTGGCGGGCTTCACCATGTGGTTTGCTGGTGGCGGATTCAAACCCGGTTTCAGCTACGGAGCGACGGACGAACTGGGCTACCACGCCGTGGACAACCGGGTCTCAGTACATGACATTCACGCGACTCTGCTGCACCAGATGGGCATCGATCACTCGCGATTTACTTACAAGTTTCAGGGGCTCGATTCGAAACTGACTGGTGTTGAAGAAGCGAATGTGATTCAGGAACTGCTGGTGTGATGTATGTTTGTTTGACCCGAGCCAACAGCAAAGCGATCCGGGTGTTGCCTATTGAATTGACGAGCGGATCGCGTCACTCGGAGGATGGCGTCCGAATTCTGACGATTCCAACTATGGGCAGAAGGACGAACTTGAGCCAGGTTGTGCGGAGAATCTGGAATTCCTGGAACCCTTGCGGCGTTCGGATGAAAACTCTGACGCTGCTGGAAAAGCGTGTTGCGTAAGCTCTATCGCCTGCGGAAACCTTCAGGTCAGGCGGTTCGAGACTTGAGCAAAACTGGAGCCATTACCCGAACGCCGCAAAGGAGTTCGCTATCGATGTGCTAGGTTTGCAGAGTTCTCCCCGGAATTATGCCTTGCAGCAAATTTCTGTGGCTCTCAAGTCTCCTCCCCCGCAGATCAGGAATGAAACCGATGAGCAATGCCAAGCCGTTACTGTTCGGCGCGGTGCTGGGTGCGTCGGCGATTTACGTGGCGCTTCAGTATCATGTCGTGCGTTCACACGATGGATTCCAGATGGTTCCCCGCGCTCCTCAGCAATCCGTCGGGCTCGCGTATGCCGATGTCAGAAGCTACACGGCGTCCCAGTGGACCGATCGTCCTGAGTTGGCCCGCGCGCTCATGGCACATGGAGCGTCAGATCTGATCTCCGAGTCAGTTGCAAACTCACTTGCCGAAAGTGTCACGGAGGAAAACTCGACGCTCGATCAATTGCGATCGTTTCTGGACACATCTGCCATCAAGCGTGACAAATTGAGTACTCCCGGTATGTTGGAAGTCCCTGGCTCCGACGCTCCACTGAAGAATGACGACGATCGTCCCAACATTCCGTTTCCTCAGGACGCGAGAAACAAAGTCGCTGCTGATCCATTTCGAGTGGCTCAGGGTATTGAGACAGCCGACGCTGTCACCACGACTCCGCGTTCGGCTGAAACCTCGCGATTCAGCACCACCGATGTGATCGATGGACTGCGTGATGATGTCGGTCGCGGAGTTGAATCGTTCATCAATTCACCACCTCAGCCACTCGGAAACTCGAATTCGTCCGCCCAGGACAAGCCGACAGCGGTTCCAGGTCGCTCGACACTGCAGGAAGCACAGGCGATGGAAAACAGGATCTTCAGCGGTTCCGCATCACCGCCTGCGGTTGCCAAGTCGGCAGCGACATCGTCGGCCGCGGATTCGATGTTTGAGGAAGTTTCAACGCAGCTCGAAAACAGAGCACAGGCGGCGTTACAGCGAGCCAGGGACGGCGCGACCGAAACAGCGGGCAGCGCGTTGAGTGGAGCGGCATCTTCGTCCCAAAGCTATTTGCGACAACGAGTCGAGGAGGCTGCGCCGGAAGCGGCAAAGTCGATTATTAACTCCGGATCCATCGATGAAGCCGCGAAGTCCGCGGGATCATTGCTGGATCAGTTTGACCCGTTTTTGGAATAGGGCATGATGTGGAAACTCCGGGGCTTCCTTCACTCCGCTCAGTCCAGCCCCGGCCACCCGTTGCTGGATCCTATCGTGCCTCCGCACCCAGATTGTGGTCGTCGATCTTCTTGTGCAGCGTGTTCCGGTTGATCCCAAGTCGCGTGGCCGTTCGCGTCTGCACTCCCTGACTCTGACGCAGCACCTGCAGCAGCAGTTCTTTTTCCACGACGTTCATGACTTCGTTGTAAACGTCCGTGCTGTCTTCTCCCAGCTGTGCCAGGCGGCGGCCGACGAGATCGGAACAAAGTGACTCCAGATCTTCCGAAGCTCGTCGACCAATTCGCACGGGTGCCAGTCCGCGGACGTGAGGTGGCAGGAGATCAGCCGTGAATTCATTGCCAGGAGCCAGCACCAGCGCGCGTTCGATGTAGTTCTGCAATTCGCGAACGTTGCCGGGCCAGTCGTACTGCTCCAGAAAGCGAAGTGTATCGGGGGCGACCTTTGGCGTCGGAAATCCGTTGGATTGTGCGTAGCGCCGGACAAAGAAAGTGACCAGGTCGCCGATGTCGCCATCGCGTTCTCTCAGCGCCGGCAAATAAATCGGGATTACGTTCAGACGATAAAAAAGGTCTTCGCGAAAATTGCCTGCAATGATTTCGTCCTGAAGATCGACGTTTGTAGCGGCAATAACCCGCACATCGACGCGGATTGTCTTTGTATCACCGACCCGTTCAAACTCGTGCTCCTGAAGAACACGCAGCAGCTTCACCTGCAACTGATAGCTGACACTGTTGATCTCGTCGAGAAAAATCGTGCCGCCATGGGCAGCCTCGAATCGCCCCGTTCGGTTTTCAACCGCGCTGGTGAATGCGCCCTTTGCATGGCCAAACAATTCGCTTTCCAGCAGGTTTTCCGAGAGCGCCCCACAATTGACGCGAATAAACGGTCCCGTGGCGCGGGGACTCAATTCATGCAACGCGCGGGCGATGAGTTCTTTCCCCGTCCCGGTCTCCCCTGTTAACAGCACCGTGGCCGACGTTGACGCGACTTTGCGCGTCATCCGGTACACCTCCTGCATCGGAGGACTGTTGCCAATGAGGCCATTGATCAGAGAAGATTCAGGATTGGACATAGATGACGGCCGACGGATGCCAGACCCTTATTGTGCTCATTTTAAGTGCAATTAGTACTGGCTTGCATAATATATAGGCAAATGCAGCGTCATCTGATCGATGTTTGCACTACCAGGAGCCGGACTTTACCACCATTTTCTGCGTTGGCTAACTCAGATTCGCGCGTTTCCTGAACATGAGCCTGGAATATGTGCGACTGGGACAGCGGTGGGATTCTAGCGACTTAGTCATCAGCCGCCACGCTTACCCTATCGCCGAACCCCTTCCAGGCTCATCCCAAACCAGCGGTTCAGCAGCCATTCCCCCAGCACCGTAATGATTGCGAATACGGCAGTTCCCAGCGAGGTGGCCACGACGACAACGGCGTACAGTTCCGCCATGTTGAATGACGCGAATTTTCCCTGGATCAGTGAGCCCAGACCAGACTGACCCGCACTCAGGAAAAACTCACCCACAATCGCTCCGACGATCGCAGAGCCGCTCGCGATGCGAATCCCTGAGATCAGGTATGGCAGCGAAGAGGGCACTCGCAGTTTGACCAGCATCTGGAACCGCGTTGCCTGGTTCAGTCGAAATAAATCCACCAGGTTCGGATCGATCTGCAACAGCCCCGTGGTTGTGTTGGTGATGATCGGAAACAGACTGATAATACACGACACGAGGGCGATACTCTGAAAACCACGTCCCAGTGTCAAAATGATGATGGGAGCGATCGCAATCACAGGAACAGTTTGCAGCAGGACAGCGTAGGGATAGAGAGCCCGGCGAACGATGGCCGATTGCGAAAATGCAAAGGCCGTAAGCGTCCCGATGGTGATACTCATCGACAGTCCCGCGATGGCAGCCCCGGCGGTGAGTGAAGTCGCTCGAAGCAGTTCGTCCCGCATCTGCCATCCGGCTTCGAGTACAGCCACCGGTCCTGGGAACAGGGCGGGAGCGAAACCGCGTACCTGCACGAGAAACATTATTACACTTTGCCACAGCGCAATGAGCAGCAGCAGG
Organism: Planctomycetales bacterium; assembly: GCA_038214195.1. Lineage (GTDB taxonomy): Bacteria > Planctomycetota > Planctomycetia > Planctomycetales > Planctomycetaceae > SXXK01. Next base: position 4,934 of record JBBQSE010000318.1, on the reverse strand, counting down.
ACACCAACAGGTGTCAGCCAGTTGAGGATTGATCGGCTTTGTGGATTGTCGTGTCGATGCGTCATAGTCGTTACGATTCAAACAGCGATGCACTGAGCTGACGCACGTATTCCACATAGCGATCACCATTGCGAAAACTCGCGTCACGTGGACCTGACCATGCAATTTCCAGCGAACCTGTGACGCTGGCGGGCCTGCCGCTCAGCACGATCACCCGATCGCTGAGGAAAATGGCTTCCTGAAGATTGTGAGTGACGAGCACGGTGGTTAGGTTTCGGGAGTCGTGCAATCGCCGGATGTCTTCCTGGAGTCGCATTCGGAGGAAATCGTCAACGGCGGCAAACGGCTCATCAAGCAAAAGTATTTCGGGTTCAGTCACGAGGGCTCGGGCCAGTGACAATCGCATCTGCATTCCACCGGACATTTGTGCCGGACGTTTTCGGGAGTCTTCTGAGGAGAGACCGACTTGCTCCAGAAGTTGGTACAGCGATTTGCGTGTGTCTGACGGTGCTGCATCCTTTTTGTTCGCAGAACCGAGTTCCAGCGGCAGTCGCAGGTTCTGCTCAGCCGTCCGCCAGGGCAGCAGCGTTGGGTGCTGGAAGACGAAGCCAACCTGACGATCAGAAACGGCACCGCGTTTTACGGCACCGGATGTGGGGGACTGCAATCCCGCAACCAGTCGAAGAATCGTCGATTTCCCACAGCCAGAAGGACCGACGATCGTCACGAACTGCCCTTTAGGAATTGACAGCGTCAGGTCGCGAAAGACTGGGATTGAGTCGCTCCCGAACTGCTGCTTCACCTTATCAAGTGAGAACGCTGCATCTGCATTATGAGTTGACTCGGTCGAGCGCACCATTCAATTCCTCAGCGAATTCTTCCCGGAAAACCGACGATTCGAGATGCCGAATCGTAGTAGCCTCCACGAAAGAAGCAAAACCGACGGAATACGCTGTCTGGTCTCCCGGAATTATCCGGCCAATAATTCCGGTCACTTCTCAACTGTAGATTACGGCGGTACACTCTATCGAAACATCCCAAGCCTCCGGAATTGCCAATTTGTCTCGTGGTGAGATCGAGGGGCTGAGTCCGGCGTTCGAGGAATATGGTGCCATGATTCGACAACTGGTTCTCTTCACACTGTCAGCCGCTGCCACGTTGAGTTCGGCTCAGGCAGATCACTTCTATTATGCTCCACGGCCTGTTGTCTTTGCGGCACCGGTTGTGGCGTATCAGCCGGCCTACGTGGTTCCAACAGCGTCTTATGCGGTCATGGAATTTCCCATCACAACAGTTTCGTACAACACGAGTTACTATGCTCCGATGGTGCCAGTATCGGCTCACTACGCTCCGGCTGCGTACGCCCCTCCTGTTTATCCGGTTTCGGTGTATGCGACACCGGTCTATGCAGCGCCGTTTTATGCTGGATATCAAAGCGTCCACAGTCGCCTGCACGTGCATCGCCACGGTGGTTACAACTATCATCTTCGCGTGCGTAACTGGTAGCGGCAGAATCGGCTGAAGTTCGTATTGCGTGGTTGGTTGAATCCCGGAAATGTTTTCAGAGACCGGTTGACCGCTTCGAACTGGCGTCGAATGCTTCCGCTTGTGCTGAATTGAGACGTCCGGATTCATCATCTCCGCGCCTTCCCAATCGGGGCGGAATGATGAAAAATCACGGCAAATCCGGTCTGGAACCGTTTTCGCGAAACCGTTATAAGGCTCGTCCTTAACTAAGACGGACATCGTGCGGGCTGTTTTCGGCTTTGCCAACGATTTCAAACCGAATGCATGGATTTGACAGGAAGTCAAATCCGGCTGAGCCGTCTTCAGTTAGCGTGTTTGACAACGATTCTGCTTGTTTCAAGCGGAATGTACTCTCATCGGAAGGAGTCCGATGGTGCGCTTCATCGCTGCCATTACCCTGATTTCTGTATGCTGTCAGTCGTCGGTTGTCCATTCGCAAACGAGGGCATCCGGCACGAGACCCGTCTCCCGGACGCAGGACGACGATGCGCGTGCCCGAGCGCAGGTCGCATTGAAGAACCAACTCCTCGCGTCGGACGAAGAGCCGCCGTCCCGCACACAGCCGGAAGATTCGCCTTCCCGAGCGCAGATCGAAGTAAAGAACCAGCTCCTCGCGCAGGATGATTACGAGTTACCAAAGGAACTTGAACGGCTGTTATCTGACTGGGCGGCGTCCAGTGCAAAGATTGATCGTCTGGAAGGCGAACACCTGCGACGGGTCTATGATCTGACATACGAGGTGGAAAAACTGTCGCAGGGGCGTTTCTACTATGAAACCCCGGACAAGGGACGTATCAACATCTCGCCGGTGCTGATCACAGCCAAGATGCTGGAGCAACGGGCCAGCGGAGACGTTCTCACAAAGAAACGGAAAGATGGCAAGCCGTTCGAAGTAAAATCTGACCAGGAGGAATGCTGGTCATGCGATGGTTCGCGAGTGTATGAGATGGACATCGCGAAAAAGGAAGCCCGAGTGGCGCAGTTGCCCACCGATCTGCAGGGCAAGAACATCATGGACAGTCCACTGCCGTTTCTCTTCGGGATGCCGCCCGAAAAGGCCAAACGCCGATTCAAAATGTCGCTGCTTCGTCCGATAGAGCCCAAATCTAGCCACGCCTATCTGCATATTCTTCCCCGACTTCCGCAGGATGCAGGGAGTTGGGCCAGCGCGGATGTCATTCTGGATCGGAACACTTTCCTGCCGTCCGCCGTGCAGCTAATTGATCCCGCCGGCACAAAAATCACGGTCTATAGTTTTTCCGGCCTCAAAGCGAACGAACCGGCCTGGATCGACAAACTGTTTGACAAGCAGGATCCCAAGACTCGATTCACTCCGGACCTCCGCGGTTTCAACGTCAATGTCAGTGATGGAGCCGAACCAGTTCAGACGGCCGAAATACCGCCCAAAGGTCCACGACCGCAGCCACCAGCGAATCAGCCACCAGCGAATCAGCTGCCAGCAAATCCGGCACTCGTCAATGTCCAGGGACTCTTTCATGCGAATGCAGTGATTGAGCTGGAGCGTCAGGGTCTCAAACGCGACAGGGCAAATGCGGATGCCAATAACATCATCCTGGAAGCCGGCCCTCCTGCCGAAAACGAAAAAGACGTCTACACTGTCAGGTCGCAGGATCCATCTCCAGGCACGCCGATGAAGCCAGGCATGAAAGTCCGTCTCTCGATCTGGACCAAACCCGGCGGTAACGCAAAGCAATAAGGCGAACTTCTCTGAGGTTATTATTCCTCACGAGGTCTGAATTGAGGTCCTTGTTCCGAGGCTCCAGCCTCGGAACACGCTGCTCCGGAGGCTCCTGCCTCCCGGAATTCTCGCTGGAGGCAGGAGCCTCCGGCACGTTGCGTTCCAGGGCTGGAGCCCTGGAACGAGGACGGCAACTCTTTCACTACCGCTTTGGTTCAGGTTTGTAGTGCGATGACGAAGAAGTCTGAAGTTCAAGTCGGTCTCATCCAGATGACATGCGGTACTGACCCGCAGCGGAATCTGGATCGCTCCATCGAGAAAATCCGCGAAGCTGCCGCCAGCGGTGCTCAGGTGATCTGCCTGCAGGAAGTCTTCAACACACAATATCCCTGCCAGGCTGAGGAACATTCGCGATTCGAGCTGGCTGAACCCATCCCTGGTCCGACTACCATCGCCCTCCAAAAGATCGCGAAAGAATGTCAGGTGGTGATCATCGTGCCGCTCTTTGAAAAGCGGGCACCTGGCTTGTATCACAATTCGGCCGTCGTGCTGGATGCGGATGGATCGGTCGCCGGGATGTATCGCAAGATGCACATTCCTGACGACCCGTTGTACTATGAAAAATTCTACTTCACGCCCGGCGATCTCGGATTTCTGGCATTCAAAACCCGCTACGCAAAAGTAGGCGTGTGCATTTGCTGGGACCAGTGGTATCCCGAAGCCGCTCGCCTAACGGCTATGCAGGGGGCGGAGCTGCTGTTCTATCCCACGGCGATTGGCTGGATTCCCGGAGAACGCGAAGTCTACGGAGCCAGCCAGTACTCCGCATGGCAAACGATGATGCGGAGCCATGCGATTGCCAACGGACTCTTCGTCGGGGCCCCCAATCGAGTTGGACTTGAAGGCGAGATCCAGTTCTGGGGCGGAAGTTTTCTGGCCGATCCGTACGGCAATGTCGTCACTCAGGCCGCTCACGAAGGCGAAGCCAACGTCGTCGTGTCCTGCGATCTGTCATTGATCAACACCGCCAGAACCCACTGGCCCTTCTTCCGCGATCGCCGCATTGATGCGTTCGGTGATCTGCAAAAGCGGTGGCTTGAGTAGCGTTCCGGTTCGTGGGATAAGCTTCCAGCTTGTCGATTAGAGCAACTGAAGTAAGATGGCGAGTTGAGATTGAGGAATCTTGCGCTTCCGGACGCACTCAAAAAAGTTCCCCATGTGGTCTTTGCTCTCGTAGAACCGCACGTCATAGATCTCCGTGTCCGGCCAGAGCTTCTTCGCCTCGGCCAATTGACTGTCATCCACATCACATACGACGACAATACTGCCGAACCTCGATGCGTTTTTCGCGTGGCTCTTCCCCACACCTCCACAGCCGATCAGCGCGATCGCCGGTTGGTATTTGTGATTGCAGTGCCCTTGTCACGCGGAAGGACCGATCCTCGATCAGAAATGAATTGGTGACGAGTACATCGACCCCAGTCGCGGAGCGACATCCGACGGTAGCCGTGGGTTTCAACCTTAGGTTTAGGCACATTTCTGGATAGCTTTTCCAATACGAGCCCCATTCAGCATGAGTTGAAGTTTGGTCCAGCCTCTCCAGAGAGTGATCCATCCGGGGTGGTGGTCTTGTTTTCGGTTGAAATGGCCACCGAGGCGGGCGAGGGCGTGGCAGAAGTCGTAGATCGTCCATTCAGGACGTGGTTTG
>JBBQSE010000317.1:0-10233 GCA_038214195.1 Planctomycetales bacterium | reverse complement strand
CCTCTTGCTCCACCTGGTGGTCACGTCGCACCTCGCGCGCGTGCTTCTGGCACTCATTCAGATTTTGTGACGCGGTCGATGGCTCTGCCGCTTCGTGTTCGGTGGGCTTGCCTGACAATTCCGCGATCGCTGATGAATTCGTCCGATTTTGAATGACTTCGAACAATTTCAACCGAAGGCAAATCTGCGGTTCCTTCGAAGCGTTCTCAATGGCACTGGTCGGCGATTGCCGGGACTGCCCATAGAGCACCTGCCCATTTGCAAAAGTCAGGACGACTGCGACGCATGTAGTGAAGTACATCGACATAGCGGTTACCAATGACATAAGTGAGCCGAATTCTTATTGAACGCAGAATTGTGAATGTAGACGACACAATGATTTCGGGACAGCGGTGTCCGGCGGGGACTGCAAATCGCACTCCTCTGAGGCGCATCGGTCTGGAAGAGGATCAGCCGATTTTTCTGACCAGCGATTTTCCACGCTGATCATGCCGGTTCTGACCACAGATGAACGCGGATGAACACAGATTCAGAATCGCAGAAAGGGGGATTTCTGCTTTCGGGGTCTGGCTAAGGGGGAAACGCCCGGTTCTGCGAAAACCGTGAGCTAGCGATCTGCGGCTGAGTTCCGTGAGGACACTTTTTAACCGATCGATGCTAAGTCGCCTGTGTCACTTTAATCTTTGTTCCTTGATCATCGCTTTGATTCGCAGGTCTTCATCCGGAGTGCGAACTGCAATGTCATCGGCTTCTCGGCCATTGATTTCTATGGCATCGCTTCCCGTGACACCACCATCGCCTTGCAGATTCACTCCGACGCTGTAGAGCAGGTAGCCGACTTCTGATCGCCGATATGTCAGCGGTTGGCCGTTGAATCGATCGATGGGAATCGTCTTCAGGTATGTGGGAGACAGTTGAGCCAGTTCATCGGGATACTGTCCATGATCTGCTCGCCATGCCGCAAGTGCGAATCCGCAGTAAGAGAGTTCAGTACGCATCGCGCAGCTGTCCAATGTATCGAATACCGTTTTGACGATCGAAAACGGGACGCTGAGAAAGGCAATGGCGACGATACGGGACGATTCTTCTCGCGTGAAGTTGGTGTCCGTTCGCGAAGTGTTTTTCAACTCATCCAACACTGCTTGCCATTCTTTGTCGAGCTTCTCAATCTCGGCTGTTCGAGCCGTCCGAGTTGGCAGGCGTGCGGCTTTCGCGTAGCGATCAAACCATTGATTGCCGATCTTTAACATACGGTCTACGTCCAGGTCTCGTTCGATAAGACGTGAACGAACAAATTCCGCAAGAGACCTGTCGCCCCCAAAGTAGAACCCAAAGTTGAATTGGCGGAGGGATTCTTCATCTTTGAGTGACAGGAACTGAATTGTGTCAAGATATTCGTAACGCCCATCGACATCCATTCGCTCGGCCAATCCATCGATGACCTCCATCTGTTCGAATTCGCGCAGACATCTGGCCGCGAATTCGGCATTCATCGTATGCTGGTGGGCGATTTGTGCGTCGCATCGCGAAACGAAGGACTCGATGGCAGATCCAATCAGGAATCCGACAATGCCAGGTCCGGGCGCGATAAGCCGGGCAAGCCGATGAATGGCCAGGACATCGCTCCATGCGTCTTCGAGTCGCCCTTCACCAAGGTTCAACATCGCGCGCACGGCAAGCAGCTCTGCAGCTTCTCTCATTTGCGCAGAATCAGACGAAAATGCTGCGAGTGAGGAATTGACAGCCGGCAACAGTGGTGCGAAATACTTCGTTCGCTTTGTCCCTTCGATGACCAACTTCAATGGCGCGTCATTCGCGTCTATCCAGCGGGCAACGAGAGGAAATTCGTCGCGCGTCCACGGTCGCGATCTCGCCTCGTTGCACTGTTTGTACAGGGAACGCCGTTGCTCATCACGATCAACACCGCCCGCCGGGGAAGTCGATGGTTTAAGCGAATCAAGGAAGTCATCCAGATCGAGCAGGTATTGTCCATCCTTTGGCAAGACTTCGATCCCAAGCTGACGGAAGTATTCGTCTGTCGTTGGGGCCTTCATGCCTCGGTGACCGAGCGCACGTCGGAACATCACGACGCTGTTGTTCTCGGTGGTCACGCCTTCCCGCAGCTGTTGATTCAAGGCTTCGACGTAGTCGATTCGCCCATCAGGCCTGAGCGGAGAAACAATCCATGTCGTTTCCTTGCTGATCGTTATCTTAGGCGTTGATTCCTGCGCGACTGCTGTGTTGAAGAACAACACGACCATCGAACATATTGGAATCAAGTTGAACGGTGTCATCACCATGCCCATCATTGCCGGAGCTGCGTCGCTCCGCTCCTTGATCCGGCCTACTTTGATCTATTCAACGATCACTTTCGCGGCCACCGGTTTGCTGATCGTCGAGCCGCTCGGAGCCTGAGCACGAAGGGTCAGGTTGGGAACTTCACCGGGAGTCGCTGATTCCGGGATTGTCACGGCGACGCTGAATGTTGACTCACCGACGGCAACGGCCGCCGGAACGGCGGCGTAGTCTTTCGGCAGGCCATCGAGGACGATGCTGAATTCGCCGTCAAACGACGGATGACGCTGCACGATTCCGGTGATCGTAACAGTGCTGGCTTTGGTTCCTTTGGCGGGCTCGGCATTCGGGGTGACCGTGATTGCGTCGTCGATGAAAAATGTTGTGGGAGCTGTCCAGGCTTTTGACCCCGTGCCCGATGCCAGCGGTTGCGTCACAAAGTCGGCGGCAATGACCGCGTCGATCGAGGTGAAAGGCGTGTCGGAAGGCACGTTGACCGTCAATTCAAACACGCCCTGTGAGACTGGGCCGAACTGGAATTCATTCAGGCTGATATTTGCTTTCACGGGTGAGTCCGGCTTGTTGGGATCATCACGCCGGACGAGTTCTGTCGTCGTCATTTCAAATCGGACAAATGGCGGAGTCGGATCCGTCAATGAGATGACTCGCACGGGAACAGTCGCTGGCAAACCTCGCAAGAGAATTGGTGGAGCGGCTTCGAGGAGAATCGTCCCCGGAGTCGGTTCCGCCGGACCAGTGACGAGCGATTCGTCGTTGATTGTCAGCGCGTTGGTGGGGATCGAATCCAACTCCAGAGACACGGCGGTGGAAAAGACGGGCGCTGGTCCGTCGGCTGTTCCGAAAATCGTCAATGCCTGCCCGTCTGTGGCGACGGCGGCATCAATCGCGGAGTTCCGGGTGAGCATTACGATAACGTCCTGATTTTGGTCACTGGCCACGATTGTCTGCGGCACGATCGTGACGCTCGACATTCCAGCTGTCGAAAGATGAATTGGCCCGGCATAGCGTGACGATGGCGATGAACGGACAACGGCCAAGCGAATCGGGACAGAACCGTTGACGGGCAAGCGAATCGAATCTTCTTTTGTCGTCAGGGCAAATCCCGGACGGTCGGTCCGCGCGATCTGAAGTCGATAGGCTGATGCCGGTGAGCCCTTTTCGTTGATGTCTCGCACTCGGACCTTCAACTGCGTCGCGCCTTCCGGCACGGCGAAGTCGAACGTCGGGTCGTCCGCTCCTGAATTTCCGTCGTTCTGAGTCACAATCGCATCACCATTGAACAGCGACAAGTGGCCCCGCAGCGGCGATGCGATTGCTCGGGCGGCAAGCTGAAAGTTGAGTGTCTGGCCTGGCGTTACGGTGAGCACAACGGTGTCCGTTTCGCCGGGCCCGGCGATGCGTCCGTTGATGAAGAGCGGTGGAAACGGTGTCGCAGTGAAAGTGGCATCGACGGGAGTTTCCGGGAAAGTTCCTTCCACCGGCTCGGTGACCTGGACACCCTCCATAGTTCGCAAAGCTGGCAGCGGCAGAAGTTGAACGCCTGATTGCAGTGAGATCTGGCCTTCGCTGTCTCGGATCGAAACGGCTTCCGAAACGCCGCTTTTGCTAAGTGTTCGCAGCGACGTGTCGCCCGTCGTCAAAATGGCCGGAAATGCGATCGATGATGGAGCCAGTTCGCCGACGATCAATCGCCAGACGCTGCCACCGGCAGCGCGGAACTGCAGATCGTGGACTTCCGCGAAATATAATCCGTCGGAGGGCAGCGTCACGCTGGCTCGGGCGTCGCCTTGAAGTTCTGACTGCTGCCACTGCAGCGCCAGCGGCGTGCCTTCGGCGGATCGAATTTCGACAACCGGATCAAGCGTTGATCCAATGCGTCTGGCTTCAACTTCGGCGACGATTTTTTGATTAGCGGTGCCCTGGAACCAGAGTTGTTTTTGCTCAGTACCTCCAATGACACCTGTCACAGCAACGGGAATTGTTGTGGCGGGCTGTTCACGTGTGTAAGTACCGTCTGCCGCCGTGGGAATATGATCGACCGCGATCACTGCCGGTTTGCTGACGCCGCCCTGCGTCACGCAGCGAACGAGATAACGTCCGGGCAGAACAGTCTCAGCAACCGTCACGTCGAACAATCCTTTTTGAGCGTCTCCGCCCTCTGCCACGACCGAGGAAATTCCGTCGATGTCCGAATGCAGTCTCGCGCCCTGCAGATTCTGTCCCGCGAGTTGCACCCGCGTCATTTTGCCGACTTCGATCGCGTGCGGAATGAGGCGCGTGATCACCGGTCGCGCCTGCGTGCTGTCGGCCCCCGCCGTTTGTTCCCTGGAAATTTCGGCTGCGGACGCGCCAGCGACCTCGTTGAACAATGCAGCGCAGTCTTCGTCGGTGAGTGCTTCGGCGAAGACGTGGATTTCGTCACAGACGACTCGCAGCATTTCGCCATCGGTAAAGCTGGATCCGATTGTCAGCGGCGTATCGCTTACGCACTTTGCCAGCGAAACGTCCTGCAGCCAACCGACGTTGCCTTCGATCAGTCCTCCGACTGCGTTCTTTGGCGTCACGATCTTTCCGTTCACAAACAGACGCAGGCGAATGTCATCAACGTCCGCATCGGCATCGGCTCCAGGAGCATCCGCGTTGTCCAGGCAGATTGTGAGGTGAACTCGACGGCGATAGCCGATCGTGTCCTTGACGCCGTACTGAATGACCTTGTAACCGGAACTGTCGTTGACGTAGACCTGAAACGTGTCGGTTCCAGGATTGAAATTGATTCCGTAGTTCGTCGTGTTGCCATCAGCGGGAACACGTTTTGCATACAGGCCATAGTAGACGTTGGCATCTCCGGACTGCAGATTCGCAAACAGTCCGCTGACAGAAACGGCATCGGGGCGGCTGATGTCTTCGCTGTTGGCGATGACAATTTGCTGCTTCTTTGCTGGATCAAGAATCAGCGACGATCCCGTGCTGCCAGCGACGAACGCTGATGGAATACGGGACGGTCCCTGAGTCAGCGAAACGGCGTCCGCGACCTTGCCCGCCTTCGCGGTGTCCGCCGTGGTCGTCGCGACACCGGATGTCGGCAGATCGTCGAACGTCAGACTAACAACGGCCTTGTCTCTCACTTCCGCATGGACCTGTCCGCCGAAACTGGCCAGCATGGCAGTTGTGATACAGACAGTCAGCAGGCGGAATGAAGAAGTTTTCGGACAGAATGGGATCACGGCGGGATTCCAGAAGTTCGCGGATTCGGGGGGGAGGAAACGTGACAAGGCAGCGACCGGTCGATGAGTCGATCGCCCTCGCCCTTTGGCAGAAGTGGCATCGTCGCACGAGAATCGCCCGGGAGCAAGTCGCTGAGTTCGAAAACTACGTTCCGGCACGGTTCTACAAGGCGTACTACGTAGGCAGATCTGTCCTCAGATCTGCATCCTTCAGCGTGGTGAAGGGCAATCGGCGGCCTGGCTTGCAGACGTGCCGGTGGTAGTTCCATTCCTGCCGATCGCATCACGAGAATCGCTCGGAAGCAATGCGCCAAAATTTACGACAGCGTCCTGGCTCCCGACCTGCGAACCGGTCGGACTACTTTGGCGGTCCGGGATGCGTTACACTTCGCGACTACGATAGAGATCCAGCGCTGATTGGGTCTCACGAATTTGCTCACACGCTGCGGACGATACGATGAAGGGGCCGGGTTTACATTACGATTTGCGAGTCCTGCGGGTTTTCGTTTGCGATGGCTGCGGCCGGCAGGTGCAGACGCCCGGAAAAGTGACGTCGCACACCTGCGTGTGCAGCGATCCGCCAAGATTCATGCGACCGCTGGATCGGCCCAAAACCGTATCGCCCGACGTCAGTGCATTTATCAGTCCTCCTGACCCGGAGGAATTGATCGAAGAAGAGATCATCGACGAGACGCCACACGTGCCTTACGTTCCGCCGAAACCGGCACCGCCCGCAAGATTTGCGAATCGCCGCAAGTTGTACGAGGAGGTCGCCCCTGATTCAGAGACGGATTCCACGGATTCCGCAGACGACAGCGACGCAAACGACGATGGCGCTTTCGGCGAAGGAATTGAACAGGAATTGCTGGCGAAACCCGCGTCCGAGAACGAGGCCGACGGCGAATCAGAAGATAAAGACGTTCGTGCGGATAGTCGAAACTCCGGGTCGGCCGCTTCAAACAGGAATACGGATGAAAATTCCCGGCGACGGCGACGTAGTCGCGGCGGGCGCGGTGGAGACAGACAGCCGGACTCCAGTCGCCCGGCTCGCGGTGGTGATCGTCAAACCAGTGGTGATCGTCAAACCGATGATGCTCGATCGCAGGACTCAGCATCTTCGCCACCAGAATCGGGCGACGCTGAGGCACCGCAATCGGACACTGAAAATGCTGAATCCAGTGACAATAAATCCTCGGCAGAGGGCGGCGAAAACCCGCGTCGCCGTTCGCGGCGTCGGGGTCGTCGTCGAGGGCCACGGCCTGAAGGTGACGGCGCGTGAAAACGGACGAACCGACAAGCGATGTGATGTCGGAGTCGAGCTGCGCGGGATGGGTGCTGCCAGCTCTCGTCGCGTGTTCAATGTGCCTGCTGTTTCTTCCGACGCCGACAGGCATGACTCCCGCCGCTCACCGACTTGTCGCCGTCGCATTCCTGATGGCCGGATTGTGGGTCACGCAGGCAATTCCGCTGGCCGCCACGAGCCTGCTGCCGCTCGCCCTGTTTCCGCTGCTTGGGATTCAGTCCGCAGACGACACGAGTAAGGCGTTTGTGGAGGACGTGTTGTTTCTGTACGTCGGCGGAATGATTTTGGCGCTGGGGATCGAACGCTGGAATCTGCATCGTCGGATCGCGCTGAATATCATTTCGCTCGTCGGAGTCACTCCGCGGCGATTAGTGTTTGGCTTCGGGGCGGCCGCGTTTGGATTGTCGATGTGGATCAGCAACACGGCCTGCACGATGCTCATGCTGCCCATTGGTCTGGCCATGCTAAAGACGCTGGACGACGAAGACGCCCTTGGCGGCACGGAAACACGAAGGTCGGCACCACTGGCTGTTCCTCTGCTGCTGATGCTGGCCTATGGGTCATCGCTGGGTGGAATGGCCACACTCGTCGGCACGCCCACTAACAACGCCGCAGTTGGGATTTATCAAAACCAGATGCCCAATGCCCCTGATATTTTTTTCTCTCAGTGGTTTTTGAGTTGCGTGCCGATTTCGATTGTCTACGCCAGTGTTGTCTGGTTTGTGCTCGTTAGAAAATTGCCCGCTCGGTCTTCGAGTGACGCGGAATTGGCGTTAATACTCCGCAAACGTCTGGACGCGATCGGACCGATTACGGCCCCCGAGTTGAGGATGCTGATTGTCTTCAGCATCACAGCGATGCTCTGGATCACACGTGAAGAGCTGACGATCGGATCGGTACCGTTGTTTTCAGGATGGCAACATTGGTATGCATCTGCCGGAGGCTGGTTATCGGATTGGTTTGGGTCGCCATCCGACGTGGCTCAGGCGCTCGGTCGGAAGAAGTTTATTTCCGATGCTACGATTGCAGTCGCGATGGCTACGCTGCTTTTCTTCCTGCCCTCCGGAACACGTGATGCGCGGCAGCGCAGCATCCCGCTGATGGACTGGAAAACAGCCCATCGGTTGCCGTGGGACATGATCTTGTTATTCGGCGGCGGGTTCGCGCTGGCGTCCGGTTTTCAGGCGACTCAACTGGACAAGTGGCTGGGTGCCACACTGGAATCGCCTCTCCGGGAAGTGCCGGGATGGATGGTCATTGCGATCTTATGTTTCACATTGACGATGCTCACCGAACTGACCAGCAATGTCGCCACAGTGAACGCCATCATCCCGACCGTGCTGGCACTTGCGGAACCGCTGCACATGGATCCACGCATGTTGTTTGTCCCCGCTACGCTGGCGTGTAGCTGCAGCTTCATGTTGCCAGTGGGCACGCCGCCAAACGGGATTGTGTTCAGCACCGGTCGAATTCCCGTGGGGCAAATGGCTGTAACCGGGCTGTGGCTCAACCTGATTGGAATCCCCATCCTGACGATCGCGACATACCTCTTAATTCGTCCGATTATGGGCATTCAGTAGGTCGGTCGATCCGCTTCGGCCACGCGCGGGATGCGGAGGGGCTTCCCAACATCCAGTCGATCCGGGCTGGCCATCCGATCGCGATTGGCGTCGTAAATTTCCATGTACTTTGACTGAGCGCCGAGGGTCTTCAGGGCGATTCCGGAAAGCGTGTCGCCGTATTTGACCACGTACTCCTCAAACGATTCCGGCGGCTGAAAGTCCAGCGTGCCATCGCTGGATAAGGCTGGTTCGGCCTTAGGTGAAATCGGGGGACGGACAACGACCGGGTTGGCAGATTCGACTGGCAACGGCGGAAGAATCCCAAAATCACCGGAATTTGTCGCTGGAGTTGATGATTTCAGCAGGCTGCCAAGCGACTCAGCTCCAGGCTCCAATGCCTGCTTTCCCGTCACGATCGGTTCGGCTTTTTTTCTATTCCGACTCGGGCGATAGCCGTCCAGGACTTCGTCGTCGAGGGGGGACGGACTGCGGTCGTCGGGAAATGATCGCGATCCGACCGGCACCGGAGCTGTCTTGTTGCGTTCATCCATGCTGCGGAGAACATCTCGAAGTGTCCAGGGCTGTTCGGCTGGCGATTTATCAGCTGTAATTTCGGATTCACTGTCGTTTAGGTAAAGCGCGACATCACGTTCCCGCAGTTCCTGATTGAGTTCTCGTTCGCGACGGACCCCGGAAACCTTCGCGGACATCAGCGGTTCGTTACGAAAGAACAGCGCAGCCACGATCCCGATCAACAGGATGCCCATCGCAAAACCAATTTTGCGGTCCGTGTGCATGGTGACGGTGTTTGAAAAAATGGAGTCCTCGGAAACGAACGTTGGCGCGCAGCGGCAGAATCTGCCGATCTGATGCTGCCTTGTCGGTTTCGGAACCTATCAGAACAGACTTAAGACAAATTGGGCGGAATCGGCAATGTTCGACAAACGCGCGACGGTTGCAGCAGACTCCGACCTGTCGACAGCTTGCCAGCGTCGTCAGAGTCTGCCTGACCGGAATATTCAGCCAAATTTATCCCAGCCTGCCCAGGGTCGGTGCCGATGAACAAGCCATCTTCCATGGCGGGAAGTCCGGCTCTTCTCTCAAACGATTCCTGACATGCTTCAGGTCAATGCCGCGAGGGGACGCATCAAAGAATCGGATGACTCTGCCGAACCGAAGACAAAGCCCGTGTTTCGACACGGGCTTTTCTTATTGCTGGCGTGTAGCAGAAGTCGTGAGACTTCTGACCCAAACTATGACAAGTTCCGCGGCGGAGGATTAAAACCATGCCGCATGGAAGTTTGCACAAAGTTTGCCAGTTGTATCGACGATAACGATTATGAGACCTTGTCTTGTCGCCGCCATTGCGCGGGTGCATTGCAGGTCGTGAACAGGAAACGGTCGCCGCGAAACAATGTTTCGAGCGACACGATGAACACGGATGGCCCTCCGACTGGAGTCTGGCGTGAAGACCAATCGATGGAAACGCTCCACAGTTCTGACATTGCTTTTGGCAATGGCTGGCCAGGGCTGCGCTGGACCGGGCGCTCGGCTGCAATACCTGGCTGGTGAGGACCGTGGGCTTGAGCACTACGAGGACTATGCGACAGGTATTGAATATCCAACTCAAACGGAACCTCGCGAGACAAGTCCGGATCTGCTGCGCGGACCACGGAGTATCACGAGTCTGGAAGAAGTCGAACCACGTGAAATGTCACTTAACGAGTGCATTCGACTGGCACTGGCAAACGCGGAAATCATCGTCGATGATCAGAGTTTTGGCTCACCTTCAAACCCGTTGCTGGGCAATCCAAGTCGCGTGGCTTCC
>JBBQSE010000316.1:0-10367 GCA_038214195.1 Planctomycetales bacterium | reverse complement strand
GATCTCACTGTAGGTTACCTCAAGGTAGGTGTTGCCCACGACGGCTGGTCCCCCATGTCCCGGGCCGGAGACGTAAATCATGTTGAGGTCGTATTGTTTGATGATCCGGTTCAAATGGACGTAAATGAAATTCTGCCCCGGAGTCGTCCCCCAGTGACCAAGCAACATGTGCTTGACATCCGCCAACGCCAACGGTCGCTTCAGCAGCGGATTGTCGAACAGATAAATCTGACCGACGGACAGATAGTTTGCCGCGCGCCAGTAAGCATCCACCTTTTGCAGCAGTTCCGGGGTAAATGTTTCGGTCTTCATAATTCAATCCTTTGTGTTCTTGATTTCTGGTTTCAAAATGCGGCACAACGATCGTGCAATCATCAGTTCTTCGTCTGTGGGGATCACGCGAACCGTGACGCGGCCGACGTTTGCGGAAATCACCGCCTCCGTTGCAGCGTTCCGTGTTTCATCAAGTTCAATTCCGAGGAAGCCGAGTCCTTCGCAGATGCGGGCGCGAACGAGCGGCGCGTTTTCACCGATGCCGCCTGCAAAGACCAGGGTATCGAGTCCTCCGAGTGCGGCGGCGTAAGCGCCAATCCACTTCTTCGCCTGATAGCAAAACAGCGCCACTGCTTCCGCCGCCCGGACATCCTGCGTTTCGTGTTCGAGCAAGTCGCGCATGTCAGAGCTTGTTTCGGAGACTCCGAGCAGCCCCGAATCGTGATTCACCATTTTCTGAAATTGCGTCGCGCTCATTTGCTCGGTGCGCGCCAAGTAGGAAACCAGTCCCGGATCCAGGTCTCCCGAGCGGCTGCTCATCACCAATCCCGCCGTCGGTGTGAAGCCCATGCTGGTGTCGATGCTCTTGCCGTCGCGCACGGCGGCCAGGCTCGCGCCGTTGCCGAGATGGGCCAGGATCACGCGTCCCTTCGTTGCCGCAGGGTCGCCGAGGCGTGCGAGCTCCTCCATCAGGAACTCGTAAGACAAACCGTGGAAGCCATAACGGCGAACGCCAGCCGCCTCGTAGCGTCGCGGAATCGGCAGTAGACTGGCGACTCGCGGCATGGTCCGGTGAAACGCGGTGTCAAAGCATGCCACCTGAGGCAATGCAGGATGGCGATGGCGGAACGCCTCGATCAATTCGATCTCAAGCGGCAGATGCTCCGGGTCATACGGCATGATGCGGCGCAATTCATCGAGCAACTCTGGCGTGACTCGCTCCGGTTCGGTATGCGTCATCCCATGTACCACTCGGTGCCCCACTGCTCGGACCGAGCCGAACACCTGCTCCGTTTCGAGCCAATCCAATAGAAAAGCGACGGCCGAATGGTGATCATCCGTGTTCATGGCGCGACGATCCGCAGGTTTTCCGGCAGAATCCTTGAAGCTCAAATTCGTGCCGCTCAGACCGACTCGATCTACCTTGCCAACCAGCCGCCTCCGCAACGGTTCGACCTCCTCATACAGCGCAAACCGGATGCTCGACGAGCCGCCGTTGATTGCCAGAAGAGACAAGGGCTCGCGGCTAGCCTCCACTGGGCTGGCTGAACTTTTCAACTGATGATTGATGGGCATGTCAGAATTTACTTTGCCTACGGTGTGCTGACGTTATCCGCAGCAGTCTCCAGACTTGCCCTCCGGCTTTGCACCGGCAGGCGTGGACAGAAACTTTTGCCGACAATGTTCGCTGCAAAAGTAGAACGTCTTTCCATCGCGTTCGGTGTGGATCGCGGTGGCCTCGTCCACGGTCATTCCGCAGATGGGGTCTTTGGTCACAGATTTCGATTCATTCATGGTCATGTTCCTTTGTTGATGGTTGTTGAGACTGTTTTGTGAATCCGGTTTTCGCTTCGCGAGCAGCAGCATTGCTCATCTTTGATGCCGACCCATGTGGAAACCTTCACCAAAGTGGAAACCTTTTTGCGTCTGGCGGCTGAGACGATCGGACAAATCGCATCCCACCACGACGAACGGGCCTGCAACGATCACCCTGGTTAAGATTGCCTTCTATCGTCGGAATCCTTTTCTGAAAGTGGGTTGGTAGTTTCCTGGACCGAACCACAGTCAATAAAAAAAGCCGACGTGACGGAACACCCGGAGGTTTTCCATCACGTCGGCTTACTAAGTAACGCACTTCCCGAACGATTACGGGCTGTGCTTTCTCATGTCATCCGAAAGCGTCGTTGAGTTGCGTTTGTTTGGACACACGCAGTAACGCTGTTGATCCACTATACCAACTGCGTTCAGAAGAACAAGGAAGCGTCGCTCGATCACACGAGGTGCGTCGTTTGGACAGCCCACGACAGTTCTTCGACAAATCAATTCGACCAGTATGGGCGGCGGGACGTGTGGCTATTTCTTCAGCTTGGCAAGATACTTGTCTGGATCCGCGAGCAATTTCTCTTTGCACCCATCACAACAAATCCAGACTGACTGACCGTTGACTTCAACTTTTTCCGGAGCCCCCATCGTCCCCAGCATTTCATCGCTCACCGGGCAGATGTGTTGCTTCATTGCGGACGCTCGATCTTCCTCTGAGAAGTTCGCGAGCGATTCGGTCATCTTCTCCATGTCCGTTTTTTTTGCGGTGTCGCCGTGGGTCTCTGGTCCGTGATCATGGTCAGCCTGAGCATCGCCGCCCGGAAGCGATCCAGATGACGGCGATTGCGGTTCTGGAGAACCACATCCATACGTCGCGACAAGCAGACTCAATCCGACAACTGCAACATGCGAGATTCTTTTGATCATTGGTGTGCATTCTCTTTCAGATCAGCAAACAGGTAGAGTCGTTCAAGTGCTTTGTCACAGCCTGGAACGGGTGGCCGGGGCTGGACTGAGCGGAGCGAAGGAAGCCCCGGGGTTTCGGACTATCGTCCTCCAACCCCGGCCACCCCCAGTTTAGAGTATGACAAAGCACTACGTCTCATCTTGGATGATCATCCGAAGTGTTTCTTCATGAGATTTCTCAGGATTTCTGAGAAACCTGTCCAGTAATCCGTGATCTTCCATCGGTTTTCAAGAATTCCGTGAAGAACCGGGACTGATGATGCATCAGAATTCAGATTGCAAGAGTGTTCGATTTCCGGCTGAGAGTGTTGATGCCATAATTTGTCGATTTCCTTCGTGGACTGACTTTTCGGGGTACATGCGATCATGAACTGCACCGAAGTTCAAAAACTAATGTCTGCCTATCTCGATGACGAATTGGACGGCAACACTCTGGACATGGTCAGTCAGCATCTTGCCGACTGCGAATCGTGCATGGCTGAAATTTCGGAGTTCAGGAAGATTTCCCTGCGAATGAATCAAATTCCGCAGCCGAAAGTGCCGCCAGCGGTATGGAGCGGGATTGTGGCACAATTTACTGATGCCGTGCCGAACGCTGCGTCACACGAGCGGCCTGTCCAACAGCCGACGCAGAGCAGCGAACCGCAGCGTCAACGGAGGGGCCTGCAGCGGGCGCTTCTGACAGCGTCGATTCTACTGTTGCTTGGAGCAGGAGTTTGGTTGGCGCGGGATTCCAGGACTGCCCATCCGGCACACCAGCACAGCGCTGAATTTGTGATGACGATGGATCACTATTTAAAACTGCTGGCAACCGACCCTGATGGCGCAGAACAATTCCTGCAAAAGAAATACGATGGCAGGGTCGTGGACGGCGAAGGGGCGGTGAAGCTGGTTGGCTATCGGCCAGCAGTCGCTTCGGGGCTTCCGGACGGTTACACACTTGCCTCCACAAGTGTCCTGAAGATGCCTTGTTGCACGTGCGTCCAAGCGGTGTGTAAACGTCAGGATGGCTCAACCCTGGTTTTGTTTGAACATGACGATGAGAAAACAGAATGGTTTGGCAAACGACCGTCCCGCATGGCAACGTGCGCAAACAAGGAATGCTGCCTGACCGACCTCGATTCTAGTATTGCGGCTACCTGGAAACGCGGCTCACGATCCGTGACGGCCGTCGGTGCTCGTGATGTTGACGAAGTAAACACGCTTGTGAGTTGGCTGGATCGGAAACAACGGACCGAGTTGTAAAGTTCGACCCTAATCACAGAGTTGACTGCTGATCAATTCTTTGGGGCATTGCCAGATTGCCGCCATCGCTCGGGCAAATGGAATGACTCTGGCGACTCACAATGTTGCCGAGTTCGGACGTGTCTTGGGGCTTTTTATTGAGGACTGGGAGCACGGCGTTTGACAGTCGATTTTCTGTCCCCTTCTTAACTGAAGCAATGAATGAGGACGAACCAACTTCCGAATCAATGAGCTGCCTTATCACGCCGCTTGACTTCTCCTCCGTGTCCGCGACCTCCCACCAGCCTCATACCCGTCGGCTGGAGCGAGCAAGTGAAAGTTCGTAAAATGTTTTCAAGGTGGACAGCACAGCAACGCAGTAACGTTAGACTTGCACGGGAAAAACTCTGATACTAGCGTTCTTTGAGAGGTTATCATGACGACCGCCGATGCGACCTCGATCCACGGCACCTTCGAGTACATCGAAGCTAAAATCCGTCGCGATTCCGAAGGAACTGCATTCGGTGGCGACTTCGAGTGGCTGTGTCGGTGGTTCCTGGAAAACGCTCCCCGGTATCGAGGCCAGTTCGACAAAGTCTGGCTGTGGAAGGACTGGCCGGATCGTTGGGGGACAGACGCGGGAATTGACATCGTCGCTCTTACGCGGACCGGCGAGTTGTGGGCCATTCAGGCCAAGGCGGATCATCCTGACCGAGCGATCCCCAAGCGTGAAATCGACTCGTTCCTGTCCGAATCGAACCGTCCGCAATTCGCGTATCGGTTGCTGATGGCGACGACGGACGACATCGGAGCCACGGCCCGCCGGACGCTCCACGGGCAGGAGAAGCCGGTGGGGTTGGTCTTGCGAGGGCATTTTCTGACGGAAGAAGTGCAGTGGCCGGTTCAGATTGGAGCATCTGCCGCACCGCTGCCTCGGTGGAACCCGAAGCTGCACCAAACCACCGCGATTCAGGCGGTGGTCAACGGTTTTCGAGACCATGACCGAGGCCGACTCATCATGGCTTGCGGCACGGGCAAGACGCTTACAGCGCTGTGGATCGCCGAGCGGTTGCAGAGTTCTCTCACGCTGGTCCTCGTCCCGTCGCTGTCCCTTGTCCAGCAGAACCTTGCCGAGTGGGGACGCCACTCGGCGGAAGACTTCGACACGATCGTGGTCTGTTCCGACGAATCGGTTGTGCAGAGCAAGGCAGACACCGCAATTCAATCGGCGGCCGATCTAGGCGTGAAAGTCACGACCGATCCTGCAGAGATTCAGCACTTCCTCGGCCAGCGTCGAAAACGCCCGGCCGTCGTGTTTGCCACGTACCAGTCGTCCGACCGCATCGCAGCCGCACAGAGACTGTCCTCAAATCGGGAGGGCGAGGCTCCCGCCGAGCCGCCGTCCGCGCGTCACGGCTCGGCAGGAGCCTCGCCCTCCCGTCAACCGAAACCGTTTGATCTGGTCATCTGCGACGAAGCCCACCGTCTGGCCGGACATGCCGAAGGTTTGTTCGCGACCGTCCTGGATGACAGAAAGATCAAGGCTCGCAAACGGCTGTTCATGACCGCCACGCCGCGCTACTTCAAGGAGCACGTCAAGCGACGAGCGGCTGAATTGGAATTTGAACTCGTCTCGATGGACGACGAACACGTCTTCGGCCCCGAGTTCCATGTCCTTACCTTTCACGACGCCATCAGTGCGGACCCGCCGTTGCTAACCGATTATCAAGTCGTCGTCATTGGCGTCACCGACCGCGAAGCCAAAGTATGGGCCGAGCAGGCTCGCTTGGTCCGCACGACCGATGGCCTCAACACCGACGGCCGGACGCTGGCCGCACAGATCGGCTTGGCCAAGGCAATGAAGAAGTACGACCTGCGGAGGCTCATCACGTTCCACTCGTCGGTGGCGAAGGCCGCACGGTTTGTCGATGCCACACTGCGAGACTCCTTGCCGGGAGTGATTCCCCACCTGACGCGCTCCGCCCGGCCATCGGGAAAACTTTGGACGAAACACATCTCCGGGCACACGCCCGCCGGTCAACGAGCGACGTTGCTGAAAGCGCTGGGCAACTTGCCGGATGACACACGCGGCATCCTCTCCAACTGCGCCTGTCTCGGCGAAGGAGTTGATGTGCCGGTGCTCGACGGCGTCGCGTTCATCGACCCGAAGCGATCGATGGTCGACATCATCCAAGCCGTGGGCCGCGTGATCCGCAAAGCCGAAGGCAAGCAGATCGGCACCATCGTGATTCCGGTCTTCATCGACGAGTCCGAATCCGCCGACCATGTCCTTTCGCAATCGGCTTTCGAGCCAATCTGGCAGGTGCTCAAGGCATTGCGAGCACACGACCGGCGACTGGCGGACGAACTCGACCAACTGCGTCTGTCGTTGGGGAGCCGGTCGAAATCCGGCGGCCGAATCAGTCTTCCCGACAACATCAAACTCGATGTTCCGCAATTACTGCTGCGTGACTTCGAGCAGGCGTTCTACGTGCGAACGGTCGAGCAGACGACCGCCAAGCCGCCATTCACAATTGAGAAAATCCTGGAATGGGCGGACGCACATTTTGCGTTGACTGGACGTTGGCCCGACCAGACATCTGGTTCCATTAGCGCTCGCCCCGACGAGACTTGGTTAGCAGTCAATCACGCCCTCAGCCGTGGTATGCGTGGCCTTCGTGGTGGCTCTTCTTTGGTTAAGTTGCTTGCCAAACATCGTGGCAGAAGAAATCGCGCGGATTTGCCCACCCTAACTGTCAAGCAGATTCTGGCATGGGCCGATGCTCATTTTGAGCGGATCCGTAAATGGCCAAAGGTTTTGTCTGGCAGGGTGGTCGATGCCCCGGATGAGACGTGGTCGGCAATTAACGCTTCACTTGAATTGGGGCTACGCGGACTCCCTGGGAACAGTTCCCTTGCGAAGTTGCTGGGCGACCATCGGAAAGTCAGAAATCGAAGCAGTGCTTTGCCGCTGACTGCCGCACAGATTCTGAGATTGGCGGACTCACATCACAAGCGAACGTCTGAATGGCCCAAGGAAAGTTCGGGTAAAGTTTTCGACGCTCCCGATGAGACATGGAACAATCTCAGCACCGCATTGAGAAAAGGTCTTCGCGGCCTTCCCGGTGGATCGTCGCTTGCCCAACTCCTTGCTGAACATCGGGGTGTCAGAAACATCCAGGCGCAAGCTCCGCTGACGATCGACCAAGTTCTTTCATGGGCCGACGCATATCACGAACGTCATGGCCATTGGCCAAAGAAGAACTCTGGCACGATCTTCGATGCCCCCGGTGAAACTTGGTCGCGCGTCGATAACGCGCTAGTCGAGGGACTTCGCGGCCTCACGAAAGGATCGTCGCTCGCACAACTGTTGAATGACAAAAGGGGGGTACGCAATATGAGCGGCCTGGTTCCACTGACCGAGTCGCAAGTTCTTATTTGGGCCGACGAACACCATGTGCGCACGGGAAAATGGCCAAAGCTAACTTCAGGGCCAATTTTGACTGCTCCGGCTGAATCTTGGGTCAACGTCAATCAAGCTCTGATGAAAGGGCTTCGTCAGCTACCGGCCGGTTCATCGTTGGCCAAGTTGCTCGCCAGCAAACGAAAGGTTCGTAGCCACCTCGGACTTCCGACATTCACCCTCAAGCAGATACTGAGTTGTGCAGACACATTCTTCGCTCGAATGGGACACTACCCCAATATCACGTCAGGCGCGATTGACGAAATCCCCGGCGAGACTTGGGCACATGTAAATGCCGCACTATCTCAAGGATGTCGAGGTCTTCCAGGCGGATCGTCGCTCGCAACGTTGTTTTCCGAGACGCGTGGTGTTCGTCATTCAACAAAGCCGCCGCCATTGACGGAGGAGAAGATACTCGAATGGGCCGACTCTCATTTCAGGAGAACCGGATTTTGGCCCCGAAAAAACACCGGCGCGATCCAGGATGCTCCAGGAGAAACTTGGAATGCGATCAGTGTCGCACTTCTGCAAGGTCTTCGTGGGTTAATCGGTGGTTCATCGTTAGCCAAATTGCTGGCTGAACACCGCAGGGTCCAATGAGGAACACAGCAATGTCCAAGATTGTTGAACATATTGAATGCACATCGGCGAAGGACTTTCTTGATCTGCTCTCCCCACGGGGCAAGCTGTTCGGGACACACCAACGACGTGACAAGGCGTGGGTTTATCGCGGTCATGGCGATGACACATTCGAGCTCGTCCCGAAAGCCCTGCGAGACCACGAGCGCGAGAATCTCTTCAAACTTGGTGGTCTCTCTGCTCCCGCAGGCCGTGATAACCTGTCACAACTCAATGCCGAAGTGGGCGTTCTTGAACATTTCATCCACGACTGCAACCAGAGCGGTCTGGTTGTGCCCGGCTATGGCGCCGGTCTCGACCACACGCTTCAGCAGAACACGCAATGGATAAAGGCCGGGTCTGAGGTTCCCGGAAACTGGCCCCATCCTGCTGTCATTCCAGCGCTCTGCTTGGCACAACACCATGGGCTGCCAACCCGTTTACTCGACTGGTCATATTCGTCATTCAAGGCGGCGCATTTCGCCGCAACCGACTCCACGAGATTGTCGCACCAACGCGATCCGAAAAGGTTCTCCGTGTGGGCGCTCCGCCTTTCCGCTCTATCGTGCATGCGTCCAATTTCTGTCGTACAAAATCAAAATCGTGTCGATGTCATTACGCCGCCTCGGTGCGACAACGCATACCTGCATGCTCAAGAGGGACTGTTTACACTTGGTCGCGTTCACGCATTTGACGACAGTGGCACCCTCGATGCGCGACCGTTGAACGAGCAAATTGAAAAGTACGACAATCCCAAGCCGTATGAATTCAAAGAGCTCCCCGTCTTCTACCATCTGACTCTTGAACACTCCGAGGCGGTCGCATGCCTTCGTGGCCTCGAACAAGAGTCGATCACTGCCTCGGCACTCTTTCCAGATTATGGTGGCGTGGTACAAGCCATGCAAGATTCAATTACCCTGCGACAATCATGACGATCCTCGAGTATCGACAGGTTGGCACTGCCAGCTTGCCTCCCAATGCTCTTCGACGTAGCCTTCTGCATCGAAGCCGACAGCTCACACTCTGTTCGCCCTGCTCTTTGGGAGGCAGAAAAGGAAATGCACTTTTTGGTTTTTTGGCGACTCGCATGGAAGACGCAATCGTGGGCGAATGTCGCTGATCGCTCGCCTGAAATCGATTGTTGTAGAACGTGTGGGAGCCGATGCGTTTTTTCTGATTGACTTTGCGAGAACATCGTCGCGGCCATTGGTATTGACCCCACCATCGACTCTTGACATCAGGCTTCAATTCATTGAGACCGCTGATACACTACAAACGCGCGCGAGGTGCGACGATGGAGAAAGATCCCGGCAGCATTCCGACAGACGATCCGCTGGCGTTTTTTCCTGACTGGACGACTTGGGACTCGGGGTTGCCTGGCGACACCGTTCCACCCGAAGACTCTCAAAAGTGCCTTGCGACAAGCAGGACTGGAAGATCAAGACGCATGAAAGAATACACAGTTATCTATGAACATGGACCGGACAACTGGTCGGCCTATGTTCCCGATCTGCCGGGGTGTATCGCCACCGGCAAGAATCGCAACGATGTCGAAACGCAGATTCGGGAAGCGATGCAGTTCCACATCGAAGGTTTGCGCCAACATGGCGAACCGGTCCCCGAACCCACGATTGAAGCCGGGAAAGTTGTTCTCACGACGTAGCAAACTTACCGAATCGCACTCGCCAAACTTCAAGCTTGAAGACTGAATGCATGCTGCAATCGACCGTAGAAAGGTGCCGTAGGTCATGCTCTGCATGACATCCGAAGCTTGGAGCCCATCGGGAAGGGCAGAAGGTGTCAGCAACGGTCTTAAACACCGCGTATTCGGTTCCTTTATGCGTTTTCGGTTCGGTTTCCAGCTTGCAATCACACACTCCAGTCCTCGACCTGCAGTCCGGAGATCCTGGTGAATTCACGAGTGTTGCTCGTCACAAGGATCAAGCCATTGAGAGCCGCAATTGAAGCAATCTGCAAATCGAGTGGACCAATTGGCGTTCCCTGTTGAGCAAGATCGCTCCGCAGTTTTCCAAACACACGCGCCGTGTCGCCGGTGAATGGAACACTTTCGAAGGACGCGAAGAGAGATTTCAATACAGCAAGATTGTCAGCCGGGCGGGCACTTTTGAATGCACCGTAGTACAACTCCGCTTTCACAATGTCACACAACAACACGTCGTTCGGGTCATACGCCGCCAGGCGTTCTTTAACTCTTGAGGGCTTGCTATCAAGATGTCGAATCCAAACATTCGTGTCCGGAAGGTAGACCATCATTCAATCT
>JBBQSE010000315.1:0-10372 GCA_038214195.1 Planctomycetales bacterium | reverse complement strand
AAAGCCAGCAGTGCCCGCGACGAGATGGCCATATTCATGAATGACAACGTCCCAGTCTTTCCAGTTGAAGCACAAAGCCCAGTTCAAAGCAAAGGCAAAGCAAAGGGGACGAAGGCAAAGCAAAGGGGACGCGACTCATTTCTGAATCAATGAGCTGCGTCCCATTTGATTTGTCTGATTTGTCCCATTTGATTTGTTCATTTGATTTGTTCCCTTAAAGTGCTCCAAGGTGGGTGGCACTGCTTTGCTGCTCAGACACCTTTTTGTGGCTCCCTGTTGTTCCCTATTGTTCTACCAACGTCCATTTATCGTCAAGGTCAGGCCGTTGCAGCATGAATTTGTTGTGAATTGGCTTCCCACCAAGTTGCTGCGCGACGACTATTGACCAAACGTTATTTTCATAACTGAGCGAGTCAAGTGACAGATCGCCCACAGCTAGACTGGCGTCTGAAACCAATTGCCCCAACAGCCGGAAGCTTACTCGATCCGGCGTGTTTGCAAGCTCCCTGATGGATAATGGCAACACTACCCGTTGTCTATCAGAAGGATATTCTTGGCGTTTCTCTAAATCGACCTTCCTAAATCGAATCTCACCTGACTCTATAAATGCAAGGCCAACCATAGAATCGTTCTCCCGTGCGATGACGAAATCGCGCGGCGCTGAGACCCCACCCTCGGTTTGATGACACAGATTCTCAGCCCACACAATTCTTTCCGGGGGTACGCTATTACCATCAGGGATTGTCAATCGGTAAAGGGTGACCTTACTTGCAACCGATTTCCGCACAGGCGGCGTAGTGGATGCCTGCCCAAACTCTAAATGTACGACCCCATCGCGTTTCGACAACTCCAATTTGGGCCCGCGTTCCGAAAGATTCCAAGTTTGAACTATACTGAATTCGTTGGTCGTTCTGGGATTTTCTTCTTCCGCAGTGGAGTTCAGTGTCATCGTGAAAATAAACCCGAGAAAAAGAGAATTCATGTTTCCTCCGTTTCGATTAAAGAAAGAATCCGACTTCCGAAATTAAATGCCATTGGAGTGCTATCGATGCAACCATTCTCATCAGCTTGATAATGTCTATTTACGGTTAGCGCGCGATCAGAGCACTAAGGAATCGAAGAAGGCGAGGAAGGGGACGCGACTCATTTCCAAGTCAATGAGCTACGTCCCCTTTTCTGCTCCCCTTTTCTGCTCCCCCCTTTTCTGCTCCCCCTTTTCTGCTCCCTTTTCTGCTCCCTTTTCTGCTCTCACTTTTGCGAGTCCTTGTGAATTCTTATCGCCCCGCCGATTCCGAAGCTTCCGTCGAATCGAAACTAACACGACAATGATGAACATCGCACTAAGAATTATGGGAAGAAAAACGAGTAGCAGCACCAATCCTGTTGTGCTAGGCATTGGTAATGTGGACCATTGGTATAAATCGAGATCAACTCCCACCAGTGTTTTTACGTCTCGGTACGTGATGGGACCTGTCACAAAGTAATCGCTGTGCCGAATCGCGAAGCAGTGAGGAATGTCGGACTCATTGCCTGCCGCATTTGTGCTGTACACGAGCACAAGATGTGTCGATGTCAACACGTACTTTGGTGGTCCTATAAGTCCATCTTCAGCGGAGGCGATTACAATTTGCGGTTCGATTTCGCGGCCAGCGGGATCAAGAAGAGAGACCCCACCACGATGGGAACTTCCGCCTATGCGATAGTGGCCAACATCAACTTGATAGTCGTCCCAGCCACTTGTCGCATAAGTCGCATTGGGACAGGCGAAATACAACACAAAGACCACAGCGCACAAAGTCGCAAGCTGCAGTGTTTGAGCCAATTGCAAAACGGTTGCCCTGTTATTGCCGACAATCGAACTTCGGGTGTTTTTCTGCCGGTTTGATGTGGCGGAGTCGTTATTGAAACTACTTCTTGCTTCTCTTGCATTGCAAGTCAATCTTTGTCGAGCGAGTGTTAGAACGCAACGATCGTGCGTCGTACAATGAATTTTAACATAAGGCTTGTTAGTGTTTGCGAAAGGATAAGAATCGTGTCTCATTCGTTAGATTTCCTCTTTTAACGCCGAAAGAAACGACCTGCCCTCACGGCTGCACAACGATTTGTCCTGGGCTGCTCCAGTAGTCTCCGGTTTGGATGTTGCTCTGCAACGTCTCGTCGCCAAAGTAACCTCCATAGACGATGTATCGGAACGTCGCGTTTACGGTCCCCACGCCGACCGCGACCTTGGACTGCCAGTCAGAAAATGACGGGAAATAAGTGGCCACATTTCCTGAAATCTGAACTGCTCCCTGCGCAGTTCCTTCCTTAAGGTAACCGGAATCGAACACGATCGCGTTTGTTGAGTCAAAGATCCTGATTCCAAATCTATTCAATAGTTGAGGATTAGTCGCTGGAGGTTGAGCGCCGTTGCCGACTGGAATGTTCCACGAAAACATTGGTGGCGGATCGAACTTCCGGATCGTGATGGATTTTGAAGGTGGGCTGGTGCTGCCCGATCCTGCCGCACCAACAAGTTTAGGCGAAACATGGTGCGTTTCGAAAAGCGTTCCCAATGCAAGTTGATCGTTCATCGCTGGGAACTGGATTAGCAGCGCGTCCCAAAGTTCGTCGAGCGTGAGCGGATTCTTGGTGCTAAGCAGTGTAAACAGGGTGTCAATTCCCATCGCAAAACTGTCGCCTGTATCGTTCGGAGTGTCATAAAGATCCCAAAGAATTGCCATCACCGACAACTCTTCGTCTTCTCCGTTGCCTTCCGTTGATTCTGCATTGTAACCCGCATACTGCATGTCCTTCGAAAAATATGGGTTGCGATTCACTGGCGGCGATGATACTCCCTCAAGTTCCTGCGCGACAACGCTGTAAAAGTCTGCCCACCCTTCATTGAACCCAAGCTGCATGTCGTCGTAGTAATCTGCATAGGGATTTTTGATACGGGCATTGACTCCAAGGGAGTGGTTCCAACCAAGTGGACTTCCAGTGAGAGCGAAAAAACCAGCAGTCCCCGCGACAAGGTGGCCATACTCGTGAATGACTACGTCCCATTTCTGCCAGTCGGTGGAATGGAGATAAATATTCTCGCCGTATCCTGCGCTTCCGGTGGCGACAGGTTCAAATGGATTAGGAAACTGAATCTCGTAAGTTCCAACTGGGACACCCGGAAGCGTGGCGTGAAATCGACTGGCAGTGACTGCTGCGTCGTAGGCCCAGAATGCCTGGTAGTCAACTACGGTCTCGGCGGGGTTTGAAAACAAGTCGCTGGCGACGAGAATGGGAGTACTATTGTTGATACTACGGGGTGCGGGGATGAATTCACGGTAATAGTCAAATCCTGCTTGAATTGGGTCAAACGAAGGTGCTTCCACGACAACCGCGCGCTTGACGTGTCCTGGCCCCACTCCTGCAGGTGCTGTTTCGGCATAGACTCGCACATAAACGCTGGAAGCAGCGGTTGTCGTGGTTATCGTGTAGTCTCCATTGTCATCGGTGAATGTTTCACCAAGCAGTGTGTCGAAAAGCAATCCATCGTTTTCCCACGCTCGCACCAAGGCACCTCTCACGGGCTTTGGATTGGTCGTGTCGTACTTGATTGTGCCCTTGATCTGAAAACCAGCTCTTGCCGTGATGGTGAAGTTGTACGGATTTTCGTTTAGGTCGTTGTTCGCGAAACTGATGTCCCCAGTGGAAGTCCTCACGGTCGCAGACGAAAAAACAACTTGGAACGTGTCTGACGCTCCAGCGGCGATACTGGAAGCCAATGTATCACTTCCGATTGTAAATCCAGTCGGAAGCGTGATCGCTCCGGGTTTCAGTGGTCCGTTGCCTGTGTTGAAGACAGTGAATGTCCGAGAAATTGTGCCACCGATCACGACAGCCCCGAAGTCTGTCCAGTCCTCAAGGCTCGGACTACCGTCTCCATCCGCGATACTTTTGCTGTTGCCCTGAACATCGATCTCCGGTTCTGTGACTTCGGCCTGAATTTTGAAGTTGTAAGGATTCTCGTCACTATCATTGTTTCCAATGTTGATCTGCGAGGAATATATGTTTTTCGATGGACCCGAGAAATCTACTGTGAACGTGTCAGAGTAACCCGGTGCCAGTTGACTCACGAGCGTGTTGCTGCCGAGTTTGAATAATCCGGTGGTGAATGTCGGTGCATTAAGTGTCAGGATGGCATTTCCAGTGTTTTCCACCTTAAACGTTTTGGTGACGGTCTCCCCAGCAAGCACCGTTCCAAAATCCGTGAAGTCTGTTACTTTTACGGTGGGGTTTCCATCGGGGATTTTCACGTTGTTTCCGGATACTTCGATTTCAGGAACTCCTGCGGTTGCCAGCACGGCAAACTTATACGTCGATTCATCGCTGTCGCTATTGCCAATTGAAATCTGTCCTGTCAATGGGCCTGCGACGGAAGACAAGAACTGCACCACAAACGAGGCGGATGTGTGCGGCGACAAAGGCGATACAAGATAGTTTGAAACCAGCCGAAATGCGGCACCGGTGACGACTGGCGTCCCCAGATAGAGCCACCCGCTGCCTTGGTTCTCGACAGTGAATAAGCGTGTCACGATGGTTCCGGGCGGCACAGTGCCAAAATCAGTGCCGTCCGCTATATCGGGAGTGAAATCGTTGTTTGCAATACTTTCCTTGTGGCCCTCAATGTCATAGCCCTGGACATCAATCTCCGGGATGCCGCCTTCGGCTGAGATGGCGAAGTTGTACGGGGATTCATCGGCATCGCTGTTATTGATACTGATCTGGCCCGAGACCGTACTGACGACAGTCGGGCTGAACTGGACGGAGAATGTGTCGGAACTTCCGGGGCCCAGGCTGGTCATGAGAGAGTCTGGCCCGCGAGTAAACCCAACCGGCAGAGATGGAGTTCCCAGATAGAGCCATCCCGTGCCCGTGTTGACAACGGTGAAAATTCGCGTCACCGTTGTTTCCACGTTGACAATGCCAAAATCAGTGCCATCGATTGTGCTGGGTGTCGAGTCGCCATCGACGATGCTGAGACCTTTGCCCGTGACGTCAATCTCAGGTGCAGTCGCCGTTGCTTTCAGCGTAAAGTTGTACGGTGATTCGTTGGAATCATTGCTGTACAGAATCACTTCCCCGGAAAACGTTCCAAACGACGCGGACGAGAACAGGACGTCGAACGTGTCTGACTGGCCAGGGTCGAGATACGACTTCAGTACCTTGGGGCCTCGACGGAAGCCGGTGCCGACGACGGATGGGGTTCCCAGATACAGAGTTCCCGTGCCCGTGTTCTTGACCGTAAACGTCCGAGTGAGTGTGGTGTTGACCGGAAAACTGCCGAAGTCAGTGTCATCCGCTGTGCTGGGTGTCGTGTCGCCATCGACGATGCTGACACCTTTGCCGGTGATGTCAATCTCAGGGACGCCGACGTAGCCCTTGATCGCAAAGTTGTACGGCGATTCGTCGGCATCGTTGTTGTAGATCGTAATTTGCCGCGTGTAAGTGCCGGGCGTTGCCGAAATCATTTCCACATTGAATGTGTCCGACTGACCGGGTTCAAGTCGCGTCACCAGAGCATCGCTGCCGAATCGAAATCCCATCCCTGGGCCGAGACTCGGGCTGCCGAGGTACAGCGTTGAGGTTCCCTGGTTTTTCACCGTGAACGCATGCCGGGCCACAGCGTTGGGCGCGATCATTCCGAAGTACGTGTCGTCAATCGCACTGGGCGTCATGTCGCCATCAAGAATAGTGATGCCTTTGCCAAGCACATTGATCCCATCGTAGATCACCAGTTCTGAGGCGCTGAGCAGTTGTCGCTGCTCAAGGAGCTGACTCTGCGCCGGGAATCTGAACGAATTCCGTCGCCGTCGCGGACGCCCAATTCGGATTTCATTGGCCAGTTCGAGCACAAAAACGACCAGTCGGCGAGACATACGACGCTTCTCCGGGTTGCGAGTGTGCTCCCGGGTTGCGAGTGTGCTCCCGGGACCAGTTCAATTGTTTGCACGATGGGATAGCCTGCGTGGCCCCCAGTTCGTGCGTGCGACATTCTGCTCACCGCACCTAAGGAATGCAAGTCCGCGACGAAGAATTTTTTTGCTCTGCAATCCACGGCGTCATTTGCAGTACGTGAAAAAAAGGTTCTGGACGAAATGGCGCGCGTAAGGTTTTTTTGCGGCAATTCGGCCAGGGAATTGGTGGGAGCAGATCGGCATGAGTGAAGTCCACCGAGCCGATCAAAACAAGACAACCAGCACCCCCCACCGTGGGCGGCCAACAGTCGGTTTGATCGCGTGTGGTTTCACAGAACCGGACGCTAGCGCGTTCCGGCTGATAAGACAACTACAAGCCTCTTGATGCTTGGGCCGACTTCATAAGCGCCCATGCACATGTTGAATGGCATAATCGCAGGATTCACAATCAGGGGACTGACTTCCCCCGCTCGCCGCAAACCCGGCGAGCGGAGCGGCGTAAGCCCTCCGAGTCAAATGGGTGCAACTCGGTGGGCTGACACCCACCGCTCGCCAAGTTATGCCCAGGACTTACGCATGGGTGCTTACGATGGCGAATTGAATTGCAGAAGCCCAGCCTAGCTGGAAGCTTATCCCACGGGGCAAAATCACACCGTATGCTCTTCACCATTTTCCTGGTACACAACCTTGTACAGATCTCGACGACGGTCGTTCCAGTTCTGGACGCTGCCGGTCGCACGATGACGCTTTAACTGTTCAACGTCGACATCGTGGATGATCATCGTTTCGATGTTGGCGCTGCATTCTGCGGCGACGGCATCGCGGGCGAACTCCGCATCGGCGGGCGTGAAGATCGCGGATTGAGCGTAGTGAATGTCGGAGTTTTCAACAAATGGAAGGTTGCCTGTACAGCCCGCGACGGCGACGTAGACATGGTTTTCAACGCATCGTGCGAGAGCGCAGTGGCGCACGCGAAGGTAGCCGTGGCGAGTGTCAGTGTTGAACGGCACAAAAATGATTCCGGCACCCTTTTGAGCGACAATACGTACGAGTTCCGGGAATTCAATGTCGTAACAAATCAGAATGGCGACCGGGCCGCAATCTGTGTCGAACACGCTGACGCTGCGTCCCGGTGTGACGCCCCACCATTTTCGTTCACTGGGAGTGATGTGGATTTTTTCCTGACGTTCAAGCGTCCCGTCACGACGAAACAGGTAAGAGACGTTATACAGGCATTCATCTTCAATCACAAAGTGTGACCCGCCGATGATGTTGACGTTATACTTCACCGCCATCTCGGTGTAGAAATCCAGGTACTGTGGCGTAAATGTGGCGAGTCGGCGGGCCGCCTGACCTGGTCGGTCCTTTGGCAGGAACGAGAGCAGCTGGGTGGTGTGAAGCTCGGGGAACAGCACAAAATCGCTTTTGTACTCACTCGCGGTGTCGATGAAGAATTCGCTCTGCTGGGCGAACTCACTGAAGTCCTTGATCGTACGCATCTGATACTGCACGACCGCAATGCGAACCAGTTCCGACGAGGTCCAGTAACGTCGTCGGGCGCCCTTTTGATAATCAAGATTGTTCCATTCCAGGAATGAGGCATAACCGCGACTCGCCGAATCAGATGGCAGGTAATCCGGGATCAATCCTTTGAGTGCAAAGCCATTCGCCACTTGTGCGGTAAGGACCTGGTCGTAAAGAGTCTTATCCATCACATTTTCGACGTACTCCCGCGCGCTCATTCTGTCGGCGACTTTTTCGTAGCCAGGAATGCGCCCGGCAATCATGATTCGTGCCAGATTTCGCTCTCGGCACAGTTCCTTTCGGGCTTCGTACAGTCGGCGCGAAAGCTTCATCCCGCGAAAATCGGGATGCACCATGATCTCGATTCCATACAGCGTGTCGCCGTTGGACGTGTGATTCCGGATGTAGCCGCCGTCCGCGACTTTCTTCCAGTCGTGCCACGCCATGTTGGGATCGTATTCGAGGATCAGACTGGACGACGACGCCGCCAGCCGACCGTCAATTTCGACAACCAGCTGTCCTTCCGGAAAGACGTGAATCTGACTCTGAATCTGATCACGCGACCATGGCTTCATCCCAGGAAAACACAGCATCTGCATTTCCACGAGCGCGTCATAGTCGTCCATCGTCAATGGGCGAATATTAGTTTTCCATTCGAACGATTTAAGATCGAGAGGTTCCATTCTTAATTTCCTTGAGTCGTTTCAGATTGATTTGGTGTTCTCAACGAGGTGCTTTCGCCGCGACAAGCCCCTGGAAAAAAGCCCGGGCGTTCTTCCCCAGTGTCCGCGTGCGATAGCCGCCTTCCTGGATGACGACCGTGGGTAGATTCAGAGAATTCAACATGCGTCCGTTTTCTTCGAAGTCCTTTGGTCCCAGCGACCAGGTGCCGGTCGGATCCCCTTTAGCGGGGTCCAGTCCCAAAGCCACGATGAGGAACGCTGGTGAGAACTGTTGAATGTGTCGCATCGCCGTTGCCAGCGCGATTCTGTACTGCGCTCCGTCCTGAACTTCCGGCAGCGCGATGTTGATGTTAAATCCGGTACCTGGCCCTGTGCCGATCTCATCAGCGAAACCCGTAAAGTACGGATAGGCAAAGTCCGGATCGCCGTGAATGGAAATCGTCAGCACATCAGGTCGATGGTAGAAAATATCCTGCTGACCATTTCCGTGGTGGTAGTCGATATCCAGAATGGCGACGGTTCCGAACCGGCACAGATACTGAGCCGCCACGGCCGCGTTGTTGAAGTAGCAGAATCCTCCAAAAGAGCCGCGTTCGGCGTGATGTCCCGGAGG
This sequence comes from Planctomycetales bacterium, assembly GCA_038214195.1. Classification (GTDB taxonomy): domain Bacteria; phylum Planctomycetota; class Planctomycetia; order Planctomycetales; family Planctomycetaceae; genus SXXK01. Next base: position 1,601 of record JBBQSE010000315.1, on the reverse strand, counting down.
TCGCACCAAAGCATAGGCCATTCGACGGCCTTTCAGAATCTCGTCAGCGGCCGTCAACGCACAATCGACCGCTCGGATCGCGGCCGGAAATGCGTTGTTGTTGATCGGCGTGAAGGTGTCGATGCAGTAGTATCCGGCGCGAATCGACAGGTCTTTCGGCGGACGCGCCCGGTTACGGATCGGAAAGACATAAGGGTAAACCGACTTGCCTTCGGGAATACTCGCACAGGTTTTCTTGAGAAAATCGACCAGATCCGGATCGTGCGTCGCCTGAATATGTTTGATCGGATACTCCTTTGGTGGCACGTTTTCAAACAGACCACTGGGAGTCAGCTCAGACATGATCACGGAAATCCGCACCGGTGATTCCACGTAGCCCCGTTCTTTGATGTGATGAATACTATGGCGATCATGGACGATCAGCGCAATTGGCTCTGGAGCATGCGGCTGAGCCAATGGGTGCTCGACGGGCTGCTTGTTGTAGCGGGCAGCGCGGAGTTCCACGGGATTCTGCTGAATGGACTCGATGACTTTGGTGATGTAGTCCGGTGAACAGATCGTTCCGTATTTTCTTTCCAGCACAGCGCGGATGACGTCTTTGAGATACTTCGCTTTGAGAGTTTTTTCGCGGTCGAGTCCGTCAAAAACAAGATGCGGGATGTTATCGTTTGAACCACCCGGAATTGGCGTCTCATAGGCCGTTCCCACGATGGGTCGCGCATCATAGCGTTCATAGAATCTCAGGCGGGCGGCGTTTTGCTTTCGCAGTGTGGCGTCCGAACATTTGTCAGCGTCATCGGGCAGACATTCGAAGAACAGGCCTTTGGCTCCATGAGCCAAAGCCTCATCACGGACATATTCATACAAAGCCGCCCCTACGCCGCGACCCACTGTGCCTCCGGAAACCGCGAGGTAATCCAGATAGCAGAAGTGCAGGTTTGGTTCCTGCAACGCCATCGCAAATCCGTTGACGTGGCCTTTGGAATTTTCCGCCACATACAGGGTCATGCGGAACCGCTGCATGAATGGATTTCGCAATTTCTCTTCGAGGCCCTCGATGTCGGCACGCGGAGCGCCACCAAACTGTTCCGCAAAAACTGCCCGAACTTCCTTAATCGACTGCTTGTTGACTGGCAGGACATCGTCGTGAATCCGTCGAATTCGAAACATTCCGTGTTGTCTTTCCTCAGTCCGTCGTTGACATTTGCACTGCAATTCATGCACCGATCCGATGCTTTATTGGTGTCGGCCGCGTGATTGTAAACGATGTGGCAAATCTTTGCCTCCCCTCTCAGTTTTACTTGGTTAGGGTCTTCGGTAAACTCCTACCCGGTGCAAGTCCGGAGACAGATTATTACGCAGTGCAGTTGCATTCGGGAGTCCTACATGAGCCCACTTTCTATCAAGAGTTTGAGCATCGTTGCTGTCGCCTTTGGTCTGGCAGTCGCCATCGTGCAGTCGCCGCAGGCAAAATCGCTACTCGCCGCCAGCCCCTCGGACGATAAACTTTCCGAGGATGGTTTTCGGCCGCTATTTGATGGTAAGTCGCTCGAAGGCTGGGATGGGGATTCGACCGTTTTTCGCGTCGAAGACAAATCCAT
>JBBQSE010000314.1:0-10379 GCA_038214195.1 Planctomycetales bacterium | reverse complement strand
ACCGGCACGGCCCGCGTATCAGGCAGACGCTCGCAACGTTCGCGGATCAGCTCGAACAATGCATCCGCACAAAGACCCTGTCGTGTAGCTGCTCATTTTCGATTGGGGTTTCAGAGATCTGATGGATTTGTTACGCATTCGTCATGCCTGACACTTCGCCACCAGAAACTGATCCACGGGAATTGAAGATCGCTGAGCAGACGCGACTCCTTGCTGAGCTGACCAAAGAGAATCAGCAGCTCAGAGAACAGAACAAGCAACTTGAAAAACTAATAAAGCGATTGGAAGCCTTGCTGGCAACCAAAGTCGATGCCAAGTCTTCGAAGAAGCCTGTCTTTAAGGAAAATTACAGTCTCGGCCGCAACAAACTCGGCAACCAGGCTTCAGACAAGAAGCCGCCAAAGAAAGCCACTGGTCGAAAGCCGCGCGAAGCCAAAGAACATCTCGTCAGTGATACCATCGAAGTCTTTCCGCCGGACGTTGATCACGGCCAAAGCCGCTGCAAAGCAACAGCCTCCCATTGAGCCAACGTCGTTGCCTGTGGCGACCTTCATACTTCTTCAGCGAGAGTTGGTCGATCACATTGATTGTTTGTTCGTATTTGTGGAGCATCTCGAAGTCGAACCAACGAACAATCGCAGTGAACGGAATGCTCGGCGAGAAGCCGAGATTCGCAAGGGAGCTCGAACGAGCAAAACAGACGCGGGTGCCAAACGACGCAGTATCATCGTGACAGTTTTGCCAAGTCTTCAAACCCGAATCGCGCGCTTCACATTGTCGAACATGCTTGCCGATGTCGGTCGATGGGTGGATACCGGAAAGTCGCTCTTCGAACTGGAACTCGAAGCAATCCGGGCAAAAAGAGCTCCGCCAATCTGAGCCGATTCGTCCTGACTGCCATTTCCCAGACTCATACAGGCTTCACCCCCCCCGTAAAACGCTCACGTGCGCAAAATAGGCGGCTACGAAATGATGCCCTGGCAAGAGCCGAATTGTCCCGAATGCCATCAGCAGTGACGTGCGTTTTGAGTGATGTTGCCGAAACCATCGGATCGGGACAATTCACAAGTGTTCGACCGGTCCGTTTGGCGTTTTCACGAGGGCTGTCGGGACGGAATATTTTCGCTCGTCGTGCCGCTGGCGGAATTGCGGACAGGACGCAGGCATGTTTAACGTGCTGCCCCGTCATCAGAGATGAAGTGATTCGAGAGAAATCCAATCTGTTCGTCAGCGGATGTTCGTCCTCGACCGAATCACGTGTCAACCGAGGTTGAATTCTGCGAAAGATCACGGAGCCAGCATTGCTCCGCTGATGTGACAAGCAAGATCGCCCGTTCCAAGAAGCGGTTGAAGCCGTCCCAGAATGGCAAGGAGAACGTGCCTTTTTCGATTGCACTGCCGGAACAAAACCCGGATAAATCAATGCAACTTATGATCCCGACTTTTGCTCAGCAGAGTCGGGACATGACTCGGCAGATTCGGCCACACTACACACCTCGGAACTACATAGCTGCAAAGGAAGTTCGCGTTGCTTGCCCTTCGAATCTCATCCGTTGATTCCCTGATTGTCGTCATCTACCTGGCGGTGCTCACAGGGATCGGGTTCTGGGTCGGTCGCGGGAATCGGACGGTTTCGGACTATTTGCTGGGCGACCGCAGCCTGCCGTGGTGGGCGGTGCTCGGGTCGATTGTCGCGACGGAAACCAGCACTGCGACGTTTCTCAGTATTCCCGGAACGGCCTTCGTTGAAGGTGGCAATCTGCAGTTTCTACAACTTGTGGTTGGGTTCTGTCTGGGTCGTGTGATTGTCGCGATATTGCTGATACCGCTGTACTTCAAGGGCCGTCTGTTCACGGCCTATGAAGTTCTGCACAAACGATTCGGAGGCGTCACGCAGAAGACGGCGTCCCTCATTTTTCTGGTGACACGAAATCTGGGTGACGGACTGCGCCTGCTTCTCGCGGGAATCGTGGTTGAGAAAGTCACGGGAATCGGACTGCCGCAGAGCATCATCATTGTCGGTGTATGTACCATCGCCTACACGTTTGTCGGCGGCATGAAGGCCGTCATCTGGAGCGACTGCGTTCAACTGGTGATTTACGTCACCGGAGGACTCGTCGCACTGCTGTTGATCGTCAGCATGTTGCCCGGAGGCTGGTCAGAACTGCTGAGTTATGCTCGGGCTCACAACAAACTGGAGTTCTTCGATCTCGGCATCGACACTTCAGGTCCAGCGTCGCGATTGATCAACTTCACAAAGGCAAACACGCTGCTGGCAGGCATCATCGGCGGATCGCTGCTTTCAATCGGAACGCACGGCACCGACCAGATGATGGTGCAGCGTTATCTGTGTACCGGCAGTCAGCGGGGAGCGGCGAAAGCTGTCGTGCTGAGCGGTCTTATTGTGTTTGCGCAGTTCACTCTGTTTTTGTTCCTTGGTATCGCGCTGGCCGCGTACTACGCGCGACAGACCAACGCCGTCCGGTTCGAACGCAGCGACGAAGTGTTTGCCACGTTTATTGTCCACCAGATGCCGGTTGGACTGGTCGGCCTGATGCTGGCGGCAGTCTTTTCGGCAGCGATGTCAACGCTGAGCAGTTCGCTGAATTCGTCCGCAGGCGCGGTTGTCAATGATTTTCTGAAAGACATTGGATCACCCCGGACACAGTTGAGACTGAGCCGCATTTTGACGCTGGTGTTCGGAATTCTGCAAATCGGGCTGGCGATTGCGGCGATTCAGCTGGAACGCAGTGTCATCGACAACGCGCTGGCGGTTGCCGGGTTTTCGAGCGGCATTCTGGTTGGCGTTTTTGCATTGGGTGTACTCACGCGACATGTGGGTCAGTTGAGTGCCATGATAGGAATTCTCGAAGGTACGCTCGTGCTGTGCATGGTCAAGTTCTGGACGCCTGTCGCCTGGCCATGGTACGCTCCGATCGGAGCCGCCGCGACAATTGGCTTTGGATTGATCGCTGCGATCACATTCGATTCTGACCGGGATGCGGTTCGCGGCGGCGTTGGGTAGAATCCATTTCCTCCGATTGGACAAACCAATTCCGCTCCTGCCTCCTTGAGAGTCTTCAGTCATGAAGTACGCACTCTTTATTCTGCTCACTTGCTTTCAATCGGCGACAGCGCAGCAGCTGACCGACTTGCCCTTCGGAGCTGTTGATCTAAACCAGAATCGTGAGCGGCAAGGCGCTAGCCGCCGGTATGTTCCAGTATTTTTCGAACAATCACCGGCGCCTAGCGCCTTGCCGCTCACTAAATCAACTGCCCCCTTATGCACTCCTGACATGCTCGGCATGGACGCGGACCGACTGAGCGCCATCGATGAAATTGTGCGTGAAGGCATCGAACAGGAAAAAATGCCGGGGTGCGTAGTGATCATCGGGCGTCGGGAAGGGATCGCGTTTCGGCGCGCGTACGGCAATCGACAATTGCAGCCCGACAAGGTTGCGATGGCCACGGACACGGTGTTTGATCTGGCGTCTCTGACCAAACCCATCGCGACAGCCACCAGCGTGATGATTCTGATTCAGCAGGGGAAAATCGACCTGAACGCCAGCGTCGCCACGTACCTGCCGGAGTTCGCTCAGCAGGGAAAAGATTCGATCACGATCCGGCATCTGTTGACGCATACCGGCGGACTGATCGCCGACAACGCGATGAATGATTATGCGGATGGAGCAGACGCCGCCATTGCCAGTATCTGCGCGCTCAAACCCAACGCGGCACCCGGCGAAAGTTTCGCCTACAGTGACGTCGGTTTCATTGTGCTGGGGCAGGTTGTGCAGGCGGTCAGCGGAAAGAACGTGCATGAATTCTCGCACGAATACATCTTCGCGCCGCTCGACATGACGGAAACGGGTTACCTTCCGGACGATGCGATTAAATCCCGCGCCGCCGCCACGGAACAGCGCGACGGGCATTGGATGCAGGGCGAAGTTCACGATCCGCGCGCCTTTGCCCTCGGCGGGATCGCGGGGCATGCCGGGCTGTTTTCGACTGCAGACGACTTGGCGCATTACGCGACGATGATGTTAAACCAAGGACACCTCGATGACGTCCAAATTCTCGACGAAGCGACGTTTACGCTCATGACGACGCCGATCGAAATCCCGCGTGGTCGGCGGGCTCTTGGCTGGGACGTGAAGACGGGGTATTCGTCCAATCGCAGCGATCTGATGTCGTCGCAGGCCTTCGGACACGGCGGATTTACGGGGACCGGGATTTGGATTGATCCGACGCAGAATCTGTACGTCATCTTCCTGTCGAATCGAGTTCATCCGGATGGGAAAGGCTCGGTCAATCCACTGATTGGCCGCATCGGAACGGTCGCCAGCGCAGCGATCGTCAGCATTCCTGGGGTTAATGCTCAAGGGGACAGCTTCGCAAGCAAAAAATCCAGTCCGGAAACCGCAGGCAATGTCCTCAACGGAATTGACGTTTTGCAGCGCGACGGTTTCGCAACCCTCAAAGGTCATACCGTCGGGCTGATCACGAATCAGACAGGACTCAACGTCAATGGTGTGAGTACGATCCGACTGCTGCAGGAAGCGGAAGGCGTCACGCTGAAAGCTCTCTTCAGTCCCGAACATGGACTTGAAGGACAACTCGACATTCCCAAAATCAGTGACCAGCAGGACGCCACAACAGGCCTGAAGATATTCAGCCTGTACGGAGAAACACGTACGCCGACAGCGGAAAGTCTGGCCGGAATCGATACGCTGGTGTTTGACATTCAGGACATCGGCTGTCGTTTCTACACGTACGTATCGACAATGGGCAATGCGTTGAAAGCTGCCGGCGAACACAAGATCCGATTTGTCATTCTGGATCGTGTAAATCCGATCGGCGGCGGCGATGTGCAGGGACCGGTACTCGATGAAGGCGACGAATCCTTTGTGGGATTTCACCCGATTGCCGTGCGACACGGAATGACGATGGGTGAACTGGCCCTGATGTTTCGCGATGAACTGAAACTCGACGTTGATCTTGAAATCATCCCAGTCGAAGGCTGGACTCGAGATCAGCTCTATGATCAGACGGGACTCGCGTGGACCAATCCGTCGCCCAACATGCGCAGCCTGACTCAAGCCATGCTGTACCCCGGCGTGGGGCTTATTGAAATGACTAATGTCTCTGTCGGTCGCGGAACGGACACGCCGTTTGAAGTTGTCGGCGCGCCGTGGATCGATGGACGGGCACTCGCTGCAGAGCTTAATCGCGCAGACCTTTCAGGTGTTCGCTTTGTGCCAGTGCGGTTCGTGCCGAATTCCTCAAAACACGCCAAAGAATCGTGCGGTGGTGTCAACATCATCATCACGGATCGAGGCATGTTTCGCCCGCTGTCATTGGGGATTCAGCTGATGCTCAGCCTGAAGACACTGTACGCCGACAAATGGGACACAAATCAACTCAATCGACTTCTGAGCAGCCAAAAAACGATTGACGCCGTCGAGGCTGGACACAGCGTTGATGAAATCGAACAACTGTGGGCCGAAGAACTCGCTCGGTTCATTAATCGCCGCCGCAAGTACCTGCAGTACAAATAGGTGGTTTCTGCCCGTCGCGGACTTCGACGGGCAGAAGTGCCCGTCCTACGGTAAAACTGATCCTGCCGCTCGCCCTTACTGCAGCTCAACACCCAATTCCTTCATAAACAGTTTCATGTCTTCCCAAACTTCCTTCTTGGCCGAAGGATTGCGAAGCAGATACGAAGGATGATACGTACACATCACCTTCGCGCCCCTGTATTCGAAGAATTGGCGTCGGAGTTTGCCAACCGCGCGAGTCTCGCCCAATAAATGCTGGGCCGCGACCGCACCCCAGCAGATGATGTACTCCGGGTTGACGATCTGAATTTGAGCGTCCAGAAACTCGCGACAGTTTGTTGCTTCCTGCGGCAGCGGATTACGATTGCCCGGCGGACGGCAACGCAGAACATTGCAGATGTAAATGTCTTCGCGTTTCAAATGGCAGGCCCCGATAATCTTGTCCAGCAACTGACCGGCGTCGCCGACGAAGGGTTCCCCCTTCGCATCTTCCTCAGCGCCTGGCGCTTCCCCGATAAACATGATCCTCGCGTCTGGATCGCCCACGCCGAATACTGTCTGCTTTCGGCTCGACGCCAGTTCCGGACATCGCCGACACTTTGCCACAATCGCCGCCAGCGAACATAGTGCATCCCGCTTCTGCTCAACGCTGACAACATCCAGCGCCAATACTTGCTGCACTTCTTCCAGCGGCTGCGGACGATGTTCGTCCGTCACCTGCAAATCCGCCATCGTTCTCACGCCGCTCGTCGTCGGACGACGCAATTCCGAAATGGCCGCCGACTTCGGGGCTCGTCGCGCGGTCTTCGCCGTTTCGGGTGCCGAGGCTGCCTCGCCGACCGAATTCGCGGTGCCCTTTGGCGTACCGGCAGGTGATTTCTTTTCCGCCTTTGCGGCTTTCGGAAACTCTACGTGCGGAATATGCGTGACACCGGAACCCGATAGCTGCTGCAACATCTGAGCGATCGCGCGTTTACTGTTCACAAGATTGGGTCCAGAGCAGATCGAAGCAAAGAAAGTGCCATTCGGCGAGCGGCACGCATCATCGCAGATTACGCATCGGGTCTCAAACGCCACTGAGGGGCTGTTGATTTAATCCAGAATCGTGAGCGGCAAGGCGCTAGCCGCCGGTTTTTCCCGGTGCTTTTCAAACAAACACCGGCGGCTAGCGCCTTGCCGCTCATTAAATCAACAGTCCTCTGACGGGCGGCGGAATTTTGATTCAACCAGATCACCGCCCAGACTTTACACCCGCAGAAACCACCGACTATGCTCCCTCCCATGAGCAAGCACATACTTTTCTCCGTCGTTGTTACCCTCTCCCTTACGACAATCGCCATGGCGCAGACCGCTGACGAAAAGCTGGACGCGTTTTTCAAGTCGCATCTGGAAGAATCGTTCCAGATGCGTCCTCTGGAGGCCACGATGCTGGGAGATCACCGCTTTGATCATTTGCTGGACGATGTCAGCCCCGAAGCGCGGAAGAGGTGGCTGGAACATTATCGTCGGCAATTGGCGAGGCTGACGGAGGAAATCCCGCATGACTCGCTGTCCCGCAACGGGCAGATTGACTTCGAAATTCTGCGCGACGATCTGATACGCAACATCTGGCTCGCCGAAAACACGCGGCCGTTCGAAGAAGATCCTCGCACGTACGGCAGCTACATCAGCGACAGCGTCTACACGCTGCTGGTTCAATCGACGCTGCCCAAAGAAACGAATATCAAGAACGCGATTGCGCGGATTTCGCAAATCCCGCGCATCGTCAAGACAGCTCAGCAGACGCTTCGAGAATCACCGCCGTCGATTCTGGAAACCGCGATCCTGCAAAACCGCGGAGCCATTGGTTTCTACGAAAAAGGCATCTTTGAACTCGTCGGCGAGACAGCTCAACTCGCGGAATTGCGGAAAGCCACGCTGCCTGCCATTGCCGCGCTTAACGAACATCAGGTCTTCCTCGAAGACAGTAGACGCTTTCGAGCCAACGGAGAATGGCGACTCGGCCGCGCGCTGTTTGCGGACAAGCTTGAATTGGTTCTGAATGCGGGATTGTCCGCCGATCAGGTATTGGCCGATGCCGAAGTGGAATTCATCCGCGTGCAGCAAGAAATGTACGTGATCTCGCGGCAGCTCTGGAGCCACTATTTTCCGGGCAAGCCGCTGCCGGCTGATGATGAAGCAGGTCGCCGATCGACGATTGCGGAGGTGACTCAGGCCGTCAGCCAGGAACACGGAAAACCGGAAGATCTGATCACCGACGCCCGTGCAACCGTGGGGCGCATCAAGGATTTCATTCGCGACAAAGATATCCTGCGTCTGCCGGAACCTGACCGCTGCCAGATCATTGAGATGCCCGAGTTCCGTCGAGGCAACTCACTGGCGTATCTGGATTCGGCCCTGCCGCTCGATCCAAAGGGAACCAGTTCCTACGCCGTCAGTCCGCCTCCATCGGACTGGAGTGAAGCTCGGATTCGCAGCTTTCTGGAAGAGTACAATCAGCACATGCTGCAGGTTCTCACGATTCACGAAGCGTACCCCGGCCACTATGTGCAGCTGGAGTATTCCAACCGCTGTCCATCACTGATTCGCCGCGTGCTGCAATCCGGCGTCTTCATCGAAGGCTGGGCGGTCTACACCGAACAGATGATGCTTGATCAGGGCTACGGCGACGGCAATCTCGCTCTGCGACTGAATCAACTGAAGTTCTATCTGCGCGCCGTCGCTAACACGATTCTCGACCACAAAATGCACTGCACTACGATGACGGACGACGAGGCGTATTCATTCCTCACGGACGGCGCGTACCAGTCCGAAGGCGAAGCGAGGTTGAAGATCATTCGCGCGAAGCAGAGTTCCACGCAGCTCAGCACTTACTTCGTTGGCCGCATGGCGCATTATCGGCTGCGGCAACAGGTGCAACGCGAGTTGGGAGATCAATTCGATCTCGGCCGATTTCACGAAGCGGTCCTCGACCACGGTTCCGTGCCGATGAAGTATCTGCCGGAACTCGTGAAGGAACGCCTCGCGCAGCCACGATAGTTCTGACACTATTGTTTTCTCAGTGCAACCCGATTCGCTGACAATTCTCGAAGGGCAAACCACGAATGGACACAAATCGACAGGAACACGGAACTGCAAATTCGTGTCCGTGATAATCACCAAGACCCATCGGAAGACAGCCCGTATTCGACGCACGCCGTCTGATCAACTCTCCCTTCTCCCCCACCTCGGGGGAGAAGGTGGCCGTCAGGCCGGATGAGGGGGGGCAAAAACACCGTCAACGATGCTTACGAAATCCCTGTCGGCAGAGGAGCAGAAGCGGTTGCAGCTGACTCAACTGTGGGGCAACGCGCTGAGTCATCAGGCACAGCAGAGGATATCCCAACCAACGCTTTCGCGCCCGAGGCAACGCAGGATCCGTATAACGTAGTGCGTCAATTGCGGATCTGTGCGCGTGATTGGGTTCAAAGACCTGTGCAGCCGTTCTTCCGCAGTGACGGCAAGATTCGGTTTCAATCCTTGTTGTCGTGGATTGGGTTCAAAGACCCGGAAGGGCTGATTTCCACGTATCCGGGGCTCATGTGTTTCAATCCTTGTTGTCGTGGATTGGGTTCAAAGACGGCCCCAGTGTCGATTCTTCCATCGCAAAACGTCGTGTTTCAATCCTTGTTGTCGTGGATTGGGTTCAAAGACTCGTCAGTGCGAAGAACGTTGGTCTTTGTTTGATAGGGTTTCAATCCTTGTTGTCGTGGATTGGGTTCAAAGACGCCTGCTTGTTCGCCATCTCGATTGCCTGTTTCGTCGGTTTCAATCCTTGTTGTCGTGGATTGGGTTCAAAGACGCGACAATCGTGGCGTCGAAGTCGAGTCGGCATTCGGTTTCAATCCTTGTTGTCGTGGATTGGGTTCAAAGACGCTTCCTGAACTTTCCGACTAATGACTGCGCTTCCGGTTTCAATCCTTGTTGTCGTGGATTGGGTTCAAAGACTCGGAGCCGCCGCCCGTATAACTTTCGCCGTGAACGGTTTCAATCCTTGTTGTCGTGGATTGGGTTCAAAGACCCGTCATGTACAGAACACTCACGGCGCTCGCCACAGTTTCAATCCTTGTTGTCGTGGATTGGGTTCAAAGACCCGTTCTCGGGTTCGCGCGTTCGCTCGCCAGTGTCGCGGGTTTCAATCCTTGTTGTCGTGGATTGGGTTCAAAGACTTCACGCATTCCGTCATCGTGTCAAATGACCCGGCGAGTTTCAATCCTTGTTGTCGTGGATTGGGTTCAAAGACTCTCCGGATCGCTGAACGCCGGAATGGAAACGCTGATGTTTCAATCCTTGTTGTCGTGGATTGGGTTCAAAGACTCCGCGATATCGCCAGGCACTGGTTGACGCCGGGCTGAGTTTCAATCCTTGTTGTCGTGGATTGGGTTCAAAGACCGGCTGACGATGCGCAGTTTGCAGCGCAGGAACTTGCGGAGTTTCAATCCTTGTTGTCGTGGATTGGGTTCAAAGACTTCCTCCCAGCGGCGGAGTGCCGTGCGATCTTCCGCGTTTCAATCCTTGTTGTCGTGGATTGGGTTCAAAGACCAGGCCGAGACGGTGTAGACGGTCGCTCAGTGACGCCGGTTTCAATCCTTGTTGTCGTGGATTGGGTTCAAAGACCAGAAAGAACCTCAGCGAATTCGTCGGGGAGGCTGTGTTTCAATCCTTGTTGTCGTGGATTGGGTTCAAAGACCGTATGCTGCTGATTTGCCGCCACGGAGGTAGTTGGGTTTCAATCCTTGTTGTCGTGGATTGGGTTCAAAGACACGGAAGCAGAAATCAAAG
>JBBQSE010000313.1:0-10382 GCA_038214195.1 Planctomycetales bacterium | reverse complement strand
GTCGAGATATTTGACGAGTTTTTCCGCTTTACGCGTCATGTGTTCCCGCAGTTCCGGTCGGATACTGCCGTGTCGACAGGTAATTGCAACCTGCATTCGATTGTCCTTTTATCCAGTGAAACAAACAAACCAGACTGCGCTGGTCAAGACCTCTGATTCTAGTGGCGATATCAAACCAAGAAAAGCGCGAGGTGCCTTTCTCCAGGGGAAGAACCCGGCAAGTTGACGGATTTGCGGGCCATTGGCGATCAAAACGCCTTGATTCTGATTATAGATTTCTGGGGAAGTGACGACTTTGACGATTTTCGGGCCGGGGAAACATCTTCCTTCCGTTGAAACGCAAGAAACTGAACGCAAAAACCCGTGAAGGTATCGCGTTCAGTTTTATCGCGACCAATTCCACCTCGCAGTTTTCCGTCGTCAGATTCCTCGGGTGTTACGCCGAGGACAATGTTGAAGCTGGCGGACAGTTCTCCAATCTTTGAGTCCTTGATGGGCTTGAAGTCCACAAGGACAGTTTCGCGAGCCAACACGTCCCGTACGCCACTCAGTACTCCGTCACTGTCGTTCTGAGCGTGCCCATTCACGAACAGTTGGGTTGTCGCGATTCTTCGCCCGTTCTTACTGACCGCAAAATGAATATGCGGTGTCCGACCTGGATACGGGACGGGCTTGATTGTGCGAAAGTAGTACGCGCCCGTCGAGTTCCGTAAGGAAGCGACCGCAACCCTGAAACTTCTGACCGCGGCGATCGCGAATCCGATTGTCAGCTGAGTTCAGATAGACGCCGTTGTTATCAACCTGCCAAATTTTCACAAAGGCGTTACGGATTGGCTTGCCCATCGCACTCAGTGCCAGGCCAGATCGCAGCAGGCTTCGACGGTTGAGAAACGGGGAATTGAGATTCATCCTGATGGTTTCCAGTCTGAAAAATGCCTGAATGAATGAGGATGGACAACTCACATTGGCGTGTCCACCAAACAATGCGAAATCTGGTCGAACAAAGGGCCAGGAAACCTGAACGATGTTATCTGTCGCGGCCGGTCTTCGACCGAGCCACTTCGCCGGACCGCAGGTCTCCCCTTCGCCACACGCCGCGCACAACTGGAGACCTTCGGTCAGGACCTGTGCGGTGTCAGGAGACGCCGCGCACAACGAGTCCCCAGTCAGCTCCAGTCGATCCCCGTGAGTTGCACGTCCACCGCAAATCGAGCATCTGAGTCGTACCATGCGGCGGACGAAAATCTCCAGTCTCGGGCCTGACGTACGAGTCCTTTTCTGACGGGATTTTCGTGCAGATAGCCGAGTTTCTGTTGCCAGAATTTTTCAGTCAGCAGAGCCACGGGATGACGACTCGGCTGCCAGAACCTTCGTTCGCGATCTGCAGTGGACTGGTCCCGCAGAGTTTGAGCAAAGCAGGAGGGCATCGACTGTTGACAGTAGTCACTCAGGTTTCGACCAGTGAATTTGCGGAAATCCGTCAAAGCCGCAGCGAGAGGATCGGATCGAAATTCGTCGTTGAACACAATCGCGTGGAGGTGCGTCGGCATGATCACAAAGGCGTTGATTCGCAGTCCTTTTTTGGCGTGACAGAAATTCAGACTTTCCGTCACGATCTTGCACGCCGCTTCGGAAACGAAAACCGGCAACCATTCCACGACACTGTACGTGACGTAATACACGGCCGCGTCGGAGGTGATTCGGTATCGTTCCATGCCTCGGATATTGCTGGTATTTTGTTTTAGAAGCAACACCCAACCACCGGAAAAATACAATGCGGCCGGTCTCCGACCGCTGTGTTGTGGCCGGTCTCCGACCGAGTCACCTCCGCGACCGCAGGTCTCCCCTTCGCCACGCATCGCACACAACGGGAGACCTTCGGTCAAGACCTGTGCGGGGTCAGGAGACCCGCGCACAACGCGCGAGACCCTGCTACGACTTCGCGCGAATCCATACCTGGCTTGAGCACCTTCTGAGCAACTCGACGACGCACCGGATGTTGCTGTTCCGCAACAAGGACCGGCCCGAATCTTCCTTCACCAATCTGTTTCATCAGACGGTATGAGTCGATCATGGTTTCGGCGCATTCGGCGATGGACTTTCCTGGAATCAGCGTGTCTTCCAGCGGATCGGCGTTTGCGGTTCTCAATTCGGCTGCGGTGCGTCGGGCAGCTCATTCTTGATCGCAGTTTTTCTGAGGCGATCCGAAATGGCGTGAACTTTCACGACCGCATCCATCACAAGACTGAAACCTGCCGGGATCAGGATCAATGTAAAGATTGTGGAAACGATCAAACCACCCAGCACGACGGCTCCAAGACCCTGGTACAATTCACTACCCGCGCCAACGGTCCAAACCCACACGCCATCTGCCAGCACCGGCAGCGGGACCACCAGCGGCAGCATGCCCAGCACTGTGGTGAGCGTGCTCATGAAGATTGGCCGCATTCGTGAACGGACACTTTCGCAGACGGCATCGACGGAATTCATTGCGTGATCCCGCATCAGATTCAGCGATTGATGAACGACGAGAATGGCGTTGTTCACGACAGTTCCCGTCAGAATCACAAAGCCCAGCATGGTGAGCACGTCGAGCGGCTGGAATCGAAAAATGTTCAGGATTTGCAAACCGCCAAGTCCACCCACCAGGGCCAGTCCGACGCTCATCATGATGACCAGCGGATAAAGAAACGATTCGAACAGCGCGCACATGAGCAGGTAGGTCAGCAACACGGCCAGTGCAATATTCCATTTCAGTTCGAACCATGTGTCGCCAAGTTTGTCGGCGGTACCTGCCAGTCGAATCTGATATGAGCCGCTTTGGAATGCATCCCGCTGCATCATGACCTTGCGGACTTTTTCATCCATGAGTTTCAACGCGGACTCGAGAGCCATGTCTTGTCTCGGCTTCAATTGAATTGTGATGGCCCGTTGTCGCTCAATATGATTGACCTGTTCCGGCCCACTGGTCAGCCGCACGTCAGCAACTGCGGACAACCTTATGGTCTGGCCTGAGGACGTGCGGATTGGCAGATTCTCAAGGTCCTGCGAGTGAGTGGTGTAATTCGCGTCTCCGCTGATCACCAGATCGATGCGTCGCCCTTCATGCCAGTAGTCCCCGGCAAGCGCCCCGTCAATGAGCGCATTGACGGCATAGCCCAGCGAAGCAGTGGTCACTCCAAGCTCTGCCGCTTGTTCGAGCTTTGGTACAACGTGTAGTTCTGGACTCGACAAGTCCAGGCCCGGGATTGGGCGCAATTGATTTTTCTCGCCCGGCGGAAATACTTCCATGCAGCGTCCAAATGCCACCTTCGCTTCATCAATGAGTTTCACCAGATCCGGGCCGGTGATTTCGAGATCGATCGTACGGCCACCGCTCAATCCGCTGTCGAACAGGCTGGACTGACTGACGATTGGGATGACTCCCGGTTCGGAGCTTGCCGCCTCGGCCAGAATTGGAATAAGTTCTGCCGCCCGCAGCTCATCCTCAGCGCGCGCTCCGAGAAACAACATGCGGCCTCGCGCGACAAAGAAGAAATTCTTGATGCGCGGGACGCCAGGCTTGGCCTCGTCAGTCCAGCTGGGAGCCAGCCTGCGTTCGATGCCTTCCCCCAGTTCAATCATCTTATCGATGTTGTAACCTGGAGGGGGCAGCAGCAGCGCGATGATGAGGTTGCGATTTCCAGTTGGCAGATACTCTGTTGGTGGCCAAAGCCAAATGCTCCCAAACACTGAAGCGCACACAAAAGCAGCTACGATCAGGGATCGCACCAGCCAGCTGCCACGCACCGTCATCATGGCCCGCAGCACATCGGCAAACGAATTGTTGATCCATCTGGCCAGTCGAATGAGTCCAAATAAACCGGACGGGCCGAATCCCGTGTTGTATTCCAGACTGGAAACCTTTTGGCTGTTTAGCAGCCATGCTGCCGCCGCCGGAATGACGGTTAGACTGACAATCATGGACAGGCCGACCGAACAGGAGATGGCGATCGAAATATCTCGGAACAGTTGCCCGGCCTGGCCCTGAACAAAGATGACGGGCACAAACACGGCCATCGTCGTCAGAGTCGATGCGAGCACGGCTCCCCAGACTTCCTGAGTTCCTTCCATTGCTGCCTGACGCGACGTCTTGCCCATCTGAAAATGGCGATAGATGTTTTCCAGCACAACGATGGCATTGTCCACAACCATCCCGACCGCAAACGCCATCCCGGCAAGGCTGATCACATTGATACTGCGACCAAACATTTTTACAAACAGCATAGTCGCGATGAGACTGATCGGGATCGAAAGACCAATGATCAGCACGGAACGCGGACTACGAAGGAAGAGCAGCAGAATCACAACCGCGAGTGTCCCGCCGATGTAAACGTTGCTTTCCACGAGATGAGTTGCCGAATCCAAATACTCTGTCTGGTCATAGACCTGTTCCAGATAGAGTCCTTTTTGCTTCAAAATTCCAAGGTTCAGTTCTTCACACGCAATTCGAAGATTGCGACCGAAGATGCGAGTGCATTCGGCAAGTTCCAGAGTCGTAATTTCCCCGTCGTGATCCAGGTCCAGATCATCTCGGGATGGACCCATAATCTCTTTAATGTTTGTGTTCGGAGCCTGCTGGGCATTCACCGCCAGCGCGTTGAGTCCCATTTGGCGAACGACACCGTCGGGCTTCTTGTAGGCCAGGCCGACGGTTGCCACGTCACGAATCCGAACCGGCGCGTTGTCGCGTGTCGCGATGATGGTATCTTCCACCTCTTTCGGGGATTGATACTGACCGAGCGTTCGGACAACGTTCCGCTGCCGACCTTCCTGGATATCGCCCGCCGACGTATTCTGATTCTGGGCCAGCAGCGCAGTTCGCAATTGATCCACTGTGACATTAAACGCGGCGAGACGCATCGGATTGACTTCGACACGGAACTCCTGCTCCTGTCCGCCGAAGACGTTTCCGTTGGCAATTCCGGGCACGCGTTCAAAATCGGCTTCGATGTAGTCTTCTGCAAACTTGCGCATCAATGCAGGATTGTAGCGGCTTTGCGTAAACGTCCTGAGCACGGGATACTGATCCGCGAGGAGATTCAACCTCGAAAGATCGACGGGGCCTTTTGTTTCCAGAAATGGCTTGAGAGGTTCTTTCAGTTCCGGTGACTGAACAATCAGGTTCTGCAGTTCCTCATGCGTCGGTGGAATGGGTTTCAGAATGAACCAGGCGATTGCATTTGTATTCGCATTCACCGTGGAAATAACCGGTTCCCGTGCGTCGTCCGGATACTCGGGAACCTGATTCAACTTCTCGGCGACACGGACGCGGGCATCGGCGAGATTGGTTCCAACAGGAAACTTGAGCGTGATGGAACCACTGGAGTCACTGCTTTCGCTCGTAAATTCATCCAGTCCTTCAACGCTCTTAAGTTGTTCCTCCTGTTCCTCAATGATTTCCCGCTCCACTTCCTGGGCGCTCGCTCCGGGCCAACCAGTTGAGACGGTGATCTCCGGCTCCACAACATCCGGAGTGAGCTGGACCGGGGTCGCCAGATACGCAATCACACCAAACAACACCGACAGAAAGACTCCGACGGTGAGTTTGACAGGATTGTCGAGTGAGAATTTAATGACGTTCATGGTGCTGCAGTTGGACTTGAATGTTCCGAGTTCAAATTTGAGATTTCAATTGGCAGCTGGAGATTTCGTGCCTTCGATTTCTTGCTGCTCGTCAGGCAAAATCACGACTGTTTTGAATGGCTGCAATCTTTCCACTCCTTCGGTCACGACCTGCATGTCGGCGGCAATATTTTCGCCGGTGACCTGAATCGATGTGCCGGAGCTGAGTCCCATCGTGACAGCTACCCGGCGAACGCTGAGAGGTTCGCCTTCGACAGCAGGATTGACGACAAAAATGAATGTTTCGTTCGTTCCTCGCGCCAGCGAGTCTTTCGGTACAAGCAGGGCAACGACTTCCTTACCCTGAAACGTCCCTTCGGCCATCATGCCTTCGCGAAGCGCGGGGACGGGTGGCATGGTGCTGGTGTTAATTTCATTTTTGATCCGCACAATGACCGGAAAGCTGCGTGATCCGTTTTGCCAATTGCTCCGAGGCACGACGGAATCGACGACGCCTTTCCATTCACTCGTCTGCCCGTCCTGACTTCCGCTCCCCTGAACCCGGAGTGTCACCGCCCGACCTGGCACGATTTGATCAATGTACTGCTGGTCAATCTGTACTTCGACTTCAACTTCGTCGAGTTGTGCCAGTGTCACAACTGGCGCTCCCTTCGACAACCACTGGCCAACGTACGTGTGTTCTTCGACGACGAATCCTGTAAAAGGGGCTTTTGTCGTTCGTTTCGCTTTTTCCGCGTCCAGAAACGCGACATGCATATCCTGGGCCGCCAGACGAGCCCTGGCCTGTGTTACGGTTTCAGCACGCGGGTTCGAGATTTTTGAAAGCATCGCGACTGCAGCCAGTCGAGTCTGTTCGGCGGCGTCCAGCGCTTCCTGGGCGTCTTTCAGTTCGGATTGATTTGCAGCGCCTCGCTTGCTCAGTGCCCGAAGTTCCTCCAGCCGTCGTTCCGCGCTCGAGTACGCGACTTCAGCGGCTGACTTCCGGGCTCGGGCTTCGTCTTCATCTTCCGGCCGCGGACTACTAATCTCTTCCAGCGCAGCCGTGTATTCCTCAAGCACAGCTTTCTGTTCCATGATGTCCAACTCCGTAGACTCCATTCGCAGTTGGGACAGCAGAGTGCCTTCTGTGACGAAATCGCCCACTTCCACCGGAAAGTTGGCCACGATTCCATCCGATCCGGACGCCACGACGCTCATGTGCCTTGGGCGAACATTTCCCAGAGCTCGAAACTCTGGCGCAATTGTTTCCTGCCGGATCGTCGTCACTCGAACCAAAGCTGGCCGATCCCCTGCCGCAGTCGGTGGCGTTGCGGGTTTTGAACATCCGGTCGCAATCAACAGGGTGGAAACAAATACCTTGGGCAGCAGGGGCACGGAGCGGAGAATGACTGAATAGATGTGCATCGGGCGAAATTCAGCGGCGAAATTTGAAGTGTCGAAATTGAAGCGTGCAATGAACGGCGCGGCGTCGAAGTCCGAATTGTCACCTTGCATCAACCAATTGGCGCAATGGCCCGGCAACCTGGTCCTTGACAGACTACCAGCGGCAGCCGAGTCAAGGCCAGCGGTGGTCTTTGGAAACCTCTGCTTTTCCAATGATCGCCACAACTCATCGGGGGCGACCACGAAGCGTACTTTCGCGGATTCTGAAGCGATCCAGTGCAAATTGCTGCAGTAATGCCGTCAAATGTGAGACTCGTTCGTCGATGGAAGTTCCAGATCGAATGCCGTAGGCCAGCGCACCGGCTGTCAAGGCCGCAACGCGGGAGACGCTGATTGGCAAACCATACGGTTTCAGGTCAGCGCAGAATTCATCATCGCTGCACACTTCTCCGTATTTTTCACCTCGATACGTAAACTCGATGCCGTACAAGTCCCCGCTCCACTGATAGGCGAATGGACCGAACAGTTTCTGGCGGCTGACAATCCAGAATGTGTCGTCGTCGAGGATGATCTCATTGGGGGCAGAATGTGACACCCAAGCGTGCTCCGGTACCGAGAATTATGTTTATGATGCGTCGGCAGTCGAGCCCTGCCAGCGTGCTCGATTCAGTACTGGTGTACGATGGCGTGTTGTGCGAAAACAGGACAGACCATTTCCGGGCTTTGAAAACCGGGGAATTTTGTTGGGCTCAGGTGAATGCACGGGGTTGACAAAAGATTCGCTGTCTCATTATCAAACGCATCAATCAGGCGGGGAGTTCCCGCAAACCACACAAAATACGGGACTTACACGAGGTTGCAGGTCATGACTCTGACACTTGAAACGGGCAAAATTGCGGAAGGCGAATTCACATTGTTTGGCGCGTGCGAACAGCGTGAAGGCGCAGGGATTGTCGCCAGTCCCTGCCTTCGCGGTGATGATGACGATGATTTGGAAGAGAGCTTTGGCGACGATGTCGCAGAAGATTTCGACGACGACGATGACGACGACGAATTCGAAGACGAAGAAGAGGAAGATGATGACGACGACTTCGATGACGACGACTTCGATGATGACGATCTGGAGGACGACGTCGAAGAGGAAGAAACGGAAGATGATGAGTTGTAGAATTCAGCACGGCCGGGTTTTTGCCACATCAGAACGAGCGGCAGTGATGTGAGCGGCAGTGATGTGAATTGAATTGAAGTGGATCGAGTCCGGAAGTAATGTTCAAGGGCACTCCTTCAGCGGAGTGCCCTTTTTTGGCATCACTTTGAGATCCCGTGTTACGCTTGGCTGATCCGAGCATCAACGGAGCCGCAGAGATGAATGGTTTGTGGGAGCAGGTTCAGGAAGCTCAGACATGGCTAGCCAGTCGCTGGTCGGGCACTCCCCGAGCTGGACTGATTCTGGGGACGGGGCTTGGCGGGCTGGCTGCTAGAATCGAAGTGGATGTGGCAATCCCCTATGCCGATATTCCACACTTTCCGCGTTCCACTGCGCCTTCTCACGCGGGTAAGCTGTTGTGCGGTACGCTGGAAGGCGTTTCGATCATGGCGATGGAAGGGCGTTTTCATTACTACGAAGGCTATTCGCTGCAGCAGGTCACATTTCCAATTCGCGTCATGAAGGCGATGGGAGCAGATACGCTGGTACTGACGAGTGCCGTGGGAGGCATGAATCCGCAGTACCAGCTGGCGGATATTGTGATCCTGGAAGATCACATCAATCTCATGCCAGACAATCCTCTTCGCGGGATCAACGACGATCGCCTGGGACCTCGGTTCCCGGATATGAGCCAGCCGTGGGATAAGGTCTTGATCGACAAAGCCCGTCAGATCGCTCTGAACCTGCAGATTTCAGCACACACCGGTGTGCTCGTTGCCGTTCCCGGACCAAATCTCGAAACGCGTGCCGAATACCGCATGCTGCGACTCATGGGGGCCGACATCGTTGGGATGTCCACAGTGCCGGAATGTATTGCAGCGGTTCACGCAGGTCTCCGAACGATCGGGTTTTCGATTGTGACCGATATGTGCCTGCCTGACGCTCTGGAGCCCGCCGATATCACCAGGATCCTGAAGGTGGCCGCAGAGGGTGGCGAAAGGCTCGAGCGTCTGCTGGTGGAACTGTTCCGACAACTGGATTAATGTCCCCACTATAGTTTAGCCGACGAAAAAAGCCCCGAACCTGGCGGCTCGGGGCTTTTGGGCTAAATTTTACAGGATCAGACAGATCAGTTGCCAGGGCTTGATGGATTGTCGTTGCCGTGCAGCCCTGCGAGCCCAGCGAGCCCTGCCAGCCCGAGAAGACCCAACCCGCCTCCGCCTCCGCCACCGCCTCCTCCGCCACCAGTAGCGGGAACCGATACAAATTCCGGGGGCAGTTCTATTAGTTCTTCATCGTCCGGGCCATCTTCGATGATCGAATCGATATTGTCGCTGTTGAGATTCTCAGGACCAACAGCAGCACCAGAGAATTCGAGTGATTGTGTGATGCTGACCGGGGTGAATTCCTTTAACTCAGTAGCTTCGTTGGAATTCCCCACAATATCGACCGATGAAGCCAACACACCATCTTTTCCGGTCGCAACCACACTGTGAACACCCGGCGACAAGCCAGCGACAATGAATGTTCCGTCATGATTCACCGTGGCTGAACCAACGATCCTGGTGCTGGAAGGCAAGCCAGTTTCGGCAGTTTCTGCCGCGTCATCATTCACGGTGGCTGAACCAGCGATCCTGGTGTCCCGCAGGAAGTAGACCGTCATGTCGAGAATTTCTCGATTGCGTCCCGTTCTCCCATCCAGTACGTCGATCGTTCCGTGCAACGTCCCATCTTCCCGCAGCTGCACACGATGATGAACAAGTGTCGTAGAGGGTTCACCTACTCCATAATTGAACTCAACATCATCATCGGTCAATGGTTTGTTGAATCGGACGTCACTCCTGGCAATTCCTGATTTGATCATCTGCAGCGCGGCAACAGCATCCGCTCCTTCAATCACAGTTGCTTCGATCTGAATGGGTTCAACACCGTCAATGGTTTCAGCGGACAAATTCATCCCAATAATCGCGAGTCCATTTGGGCTGTAAGCGACGAGGCCTGAAACACCTGGCTGCAATCCTGTGAACGCAAATCCGCCGTCCGCGCCGGTCTGCTGCGTCGCCACGACAACTCCATGTTGCAGTAACTTGACGGTGTAAGATGCGGCTGGTGTTGCAGCTCCAACTGGCCCACGAAGCACGCTCAATTGCCCCGAAAAACCACCATCTGCATCAAGTATCACAGTTTCGCTTCGGCCAGAATAGATTTGGTCCGGAGTCAATGGAGG
>JBBQSE010000312.1:0-10382 GCA_038214195.1 Planctomycetales bacterium | reverse complement strand
TCGCTTCGATCCACGCCGCTTTACGATTTCGATGCACGCCTTGAATTCGCCGAACCCACACGGCATCTCGTTTGATTCCTGGGGCTATCACTATGCCACCGACGGCACCGGCGGCCGAGCGTATCAAGTGCGGCCCGACGGCAACGGCTTCACAATGCACGAGTTGCTGAAGAAGGAAGTTCGTCCTGTCACCGCCAGCGAAGTGGTCAGCAGCACGCACTTCCCAGAATCGATGCAGGGGGATTTTTTGATCTGCAACGTCATTGGCTTTCTTGGCATCAAGCATTATCACCTCGAACGCAATCCCGAGACCGGGGCCGTTTGGGGCGAGCCAGCGGGCGACGATCTCACCGTTGTGGTCGATAACGGCGACGGAACGACGACCGAGGACAAGTCCCGTGGCCTGCTCATGAGCGGCGATAAGAATTTCCGCCCGTCGGATGCGATCTTCGCGCCGGACGGCTCGTTGTATTTCAGCGACTGGCAGAACGTGATCATCGGCCACATGCAGCACAACGTGCGTGATCCAAACCGCGACCACGTGCATGGTCGGATCTACCGCATGACTGCCATTGATCGACCGCTGCAGAAACCCGTCCTCATCGACGGCCAGCCGATTGCCGCACTGCTCGAAAATTTGAAATCGCCGGTTGATGGCATTCGCCACCGCACGCGAATTGAACTGAGCGAGCGAGATTCCAAAGAAGTCATCGCCGCCACGAACGAGTGGATCAAACAATTCGATCCGAACAAGGCAGACGATGGGCATCATCTGCTCGAAGCCCTCTGGCTGCATCAGCAGCACAACGTGAAGGATGTCGAGTTGCTGCAGCACGTATTGAATTCCCCGGAGCCGCACGCGCGAATTGCCGCAAAGACCGTGCAGCATTTCTGGAACAATGTCGAGAAAACCCTGCGCGGTGGCATCATCGCCGATGCCGCGCTGGCCTCCGCTGAAAAGTCCGGCATTCTGAGTGATACACCGGAACTTACCACAATCCGCGTTGGCACCATCCCCGAGAAGATGATGTATGACGTGAAGGAACTTACCGTAAAGCCGGGCAAGAAGGTGAAACTAACCTTCGGCAACTTCGATTTCATGCCGCACAACATCATGCTCCTTAATCCAGGCAAAGCCGATGAGGTCGGACTCGCGGCGATCAATCTCGGTGCCCGCGGCTTCGATGTCAGCTTTGTGCCCGAAAGCAAGGAAATTCTCTGGCACAGCCAGCTTGTCGATTTCGGCCAGGAGGAAGTGATCGAATTCACCGCACCGTCAGTCGAAGGAGCTTACCCTTATATCTGCTCATTCCCCGGTCACCACCGCCTCATGCGCGGCACGCTGTTCGTCACCGACAACCTCAAGGAGTTTCTCGAGAAGAATCCCCAAAAGGAAATCAAGATCACCGAATGGAAACACAGCGACTTCACCGAAGACCTGAAGCGCATGGGACAGCATCGGAATTTCGCTGAGGGCAAGTTGCTGTTCACCACGCTCGGCTGCGCCCAGTGTCATAAACTGAACAAAGAGGATGCGGTCGGCACTTTGAGCGCTGCTGGCGGGATGCATCTTTCCGTCGGCCCGAACATCGACGACACCATGAAAAAATATAAACAAGATGCGAGCGCGGTGCTGCGCGAGATTCTCGAATCCTCGCGCAATGTCGATGAGAAGTATCGCCAGGTGATTATCGCGCTGGAGGACGGAACGACGCGAACCGGTGTCATTACCGCCGAGGATGAGGCCACATTGACGCTTGTGACCGGCACGCCACCCAAGACGCTGCAAATCGCAAAGAAATCCATCGATGACCGAGTCGCGTCTCTCATTTCCATCATGCCCTCCGGCGTGCTGAACACACTGGACAAGGAACAGATTCTCGACCTGCTGGCGTATTTGCTCGCTGGCGGCAACGCCGACGACGCGGCGTTCAAACATCACCATTGATGATCGCAAGATCTGACAATCGAATAACCGGCGTTCAATCCATGAATCACATCAAGGATGCGTTGCCACAGTTCAGGCCGCGAGCAGTATGATTCTCAGCGAATGTCACGTGGTGGGCCAGTTCTCCGCCTCCTTGTTGCTCATACGGATACCGGTACGCCGCGCTCCTGACTGAGATTCTGCATAGACGGGGCAGCATCGCTAATTCGGATGGAATCCACGACGACGCAGTTTCGACCGGAATTTTTAGCGCGGTACATTGCGGCGTCAGCGATGGCGAAGAGCTGAAGTCCGAATTCCACTTCGGAACCCTGAGCATATCCTTCGGCGAGTCCCACACTGACGGTGACCCGAATGTGTTGACCTTCGAATGAGATCAACGCGGATTCAATCCGAGAGCGGATTCGTTCCCCCGCGATGGACAGGCCTTCGGGATTCGCGTCTTCCAGCAACACCACAAATTCCTCTCCGCCGTACCTTCCGACGACGTCGGTTTCCCGCATTGTATTCTTCAGCGTCTCCGCGACGACTTTTAGTGCATGGTCACCTGCCTGATGACCGTATGTGTCGTTGATTTTTTTGAAATGATCGATATCCACAACGGCGAAACCGATCGACTGACCGCGAACACGATGAAGCGCGATATGCTCGTGCAACTGCTGAAAAAAATACGCTCGATTGCAAACGTCCGTTAACGGATCGATGCGGGATACATGCAGCAAATCCGCGACTCGCCGTTTCAATCGACCGTTTTCTTCAAGTAATTCCCCTGGCACTGCCGCGTTCTGCGTGACATCGTCTGCCATTGCCGCGTAACGCGACAACTGATCGAGCGCCTCCTGCAGCACTTCCCCCGCCGATGGCAACTTTGGCGGATCGATGTCGAAGAGTTCCGCTGATGCTTCAAGCCGGTCCCTGACCTGATCGATTAGTTCTTCCACCGACAATTCCGTGGGCAAATTGATGTCTTCCATTGCACGCCGCAAAGCGACTACGGCAACCGCAGCCGCGTCACCACAAATCAGATTGGCGACAGCGTCGGCGATCCTTGTCACTTTTGCCAATGGATGCGGATCCCTGGCGTCGCAGGACTCGACCACCGACGCGTCGCTAATTGCCAGAATCGCTCTGTGAAATCGTTCCGGAAAGCCCATCTGCTGCAGCAGGGCGGACGACAGTTGGCAGTGCGTGAAGCCCAGTGTCTGCTGTTCGACTCGCGTGAGTGGGGCGCTTTCTTCCGCGGCAGTGCGGAGTATCTGCAGATACCGCTCCGGTTCCGCTCGCAAAAGGGCCAGTTTGCCCATCCCGGAAAGCAGACTCGTCGTATAGCAGTCGCCTCGGAACTTCGGAGATCCGAACTGACTGGCAAGGACTTCGGCAGCGGTCGCCTGCACAAAGCTTCGCAGCCAGAATCCTCGAAAGTGATCGAGATGTTCTGAGTTTTCCATGGACTGCCGGGCGATTGAAAAACTCAGTACCAGCGATGCTGTCGTTGCCCTGCCCAGCATGTTGACGGCGCGAAGCAGGTCGGTGACTTCACCGCGATTTCCGTAGCGGGCCGAATTGGCGGCCTTCAGCAACCGACAGACAATTGCTGGATCTTTCCGAACAATTGTGACCAAAGTTTCATTGGAACTATTTGAGTCGTGGAACAATCTCACGGCCTCCACGGCCACCGTCGGTAAAGATGGGATCCGTGAATACTTGGAAAAATCGAAGGTAGTCATGGTTCACGAGTCTGCTGAGGTGTGAAACGAAGGCCGTTACATCGATCGCCACGACATCGGGGGAATTCCCGAAGACTTGCGGAAAGTCTCGTTAAATATCCCGTCGCTTCTCTGGATGCAGTTCCGTTCGTGCGGGCTTTTCGGGACTCGACAGTCATGCCAGTGGTTTGTAACTCCCGATCGTCGGCAAAAACGCGGAGTGGCTCAAATGCTCGCAAACCGGAGTGCGGCGACTGTACCTGTGAGTGTTTTCCCTCGTGTGCTGCGTGGCTGCACTCGGAATGCGTCGGGTTTGGCAGCTTTGGCAAGGCTTGCGGAATGTTCTGGTTGTAGCGATTGACGTCCGCTGGTCGATGCCGACGACATGCAGTCTTTCAATTCACAATTCGACCTGCTGGGCCGCCTGATCGACGCGACGGAAGTGCGTCATCGAGCAATCAGCAACAATATTGCCAACGTCAACACGCCAAATTACCGGCGGATCGATGTTGAATTCGAACAACAGCTCGCGCGGGAATTGTCCAGCCAGTCAGACTCCGCGAAGACAACCATCACCGCCAAACCGGAAATTGTCCTGACGCCAGGTCTGACAGCGCGAGCTGACGGAAACAACGTGAACATCGATCATGAAATTGGGCAGCAGAGCAAGAACGCGATGTTGCAACAAACTTACGTTCAATTGCTGAGCACGTATCTGGACCAAATGCGTCTGGCGATCACCGGACAATGATGCGGACGCGGCCTTATCCGTACGCGGACGCTGGAGATGACAGGGAGACCAAATAATGTCAATGAATCACATGCTTTCAGGAATGGACATCAGTGCATCGGGGCTGACCGGCGAACGATTGCGGATGGAAGTTGCCGCAAATAATATCGCCAACCAGCACTCAACCCGTACGGCTGAGGGCGGACCTTATCAACGCCAGCGCGTCACGTTTGCGGCGGCGATGGATCAGCTCATCGCTCCTGGAGGACGACTGACGAACGGCACGGGCGGATCCGCGCAGGATCTGAAAGGTGTCACCGTCGTTGGGGTCACAAGCGACACGACTCCGGGACAGGCTCTGTATGATCCTGGTCATCCGGATGCGGACGCGAGCGGCTATGTCCAGCAGTCCAACGTCAACCTGTCGCATGAGATGGTTGATCTGGTGACTGCCAGCCGTGCTTACGAGGCCAACCTGAAATCACTGGAGACATTTCGTCAAATGGCCGAACAGGCTCTGGCTCTGCTGCGAGGTCTGCGCTGATGTCAATCGCATCAATTAGCAGTCCCGGCGGACTTCCGCAGACTGTTGCACCTCCCCTGCGAGATGCAAAACAGACCGGCGGCGATCTGCCGTTTGCGGACATGGTCAAGAATCTGGTTGCTGAAACAAATCAGCAGCAGGTGAATTCACAGGACGGTGTCCGCCAGTTGGTCACCGGTGAGACGGACAGCATCCACGACGTTGTTCTCACGACGTCTCGCGCCGATCTCGCATTCCGGCTGATGATGGAAATTCGCAATCGACTGATCGCATCGTATCAGGAAGTGATGCGGATGCAGGTGTGATTTGGTTTGTTCACGACAGCACACGTGAACTTCGTCAGATCGACAAAGTTTCATAGAACGAACGAAGGATGGGGCAATGGCTTTCTGGATCACACTACGAGATCAGCTGCTGGTTCTCTGGAACCGCTGGACGATTGCACAGCGGGTTGGCTTTTCGAGTGCGGCTGTGGCCTGCGTGGCAGCTGTCGTCGGCACGATGATCTGGGCCGCTCAGCCGGACTACGTGGTGATTGCCGGTCAGCTCACGCCGCAGCGATCGACGGAAATCGCAGGCATCCTGGACACGGAACAGATTCAGTACAGTCTCAATTTTTCCGGATCGGCTGTCTCAGTGGCCAGCAGCGACGTCGCCCGAGCCCGTATGGCGCTGGCTTCGATTCTTAATCCGGAAAATGAGGCCGACGTTCCGGCTGCCGGAATGTTTCCCGGATCGCCTGGCGAGGAAGAAGATCGTCGCCGCGCCGGACTTGAACGACAAATCGAACGCTCCATCAAGCGAATCCGCAGCATCGTTTCGGCAACCGTCAAAGTGAGTCGCCCCAATCCCAGTCCCTTCGTGTCCGATCAGTCACCTGTGACAGCAGCTGTCGTGATTGAGCCTCGCGCCAGCGAAGTGATTTCCGCCAGCACCGCCAATTCGATCATCGCCATCGTAGCCGGCTCTGTTCCCGGACTGACGACGGACAACATTGTTATGACGGACACCAACGGCCGCCAATTCGGCGGCGTGGGTATGGAAGACGATCTGGCCTATCAGCTGAATTATCGCCAGCAGAAGGAAGCCTATTTCGTTCACATCATCGAGAACCAACTGAATCGCATCCGCGGCGTTCAGGCATCCGTCGTCGTCGCGGCCGAAATTGATTTTACTCAGCGAACGACGACCAGCAACAAGATCGACGCCGAAGGCAAGGCAAAACGCATCAGCAGGATCAACACCATCGAACAATCGGGCTCCCAAATCAGGCCGGTTGGAGCTGTCGGAGCTGCCTCGAACCTCGTGCCCGATGCAACTGCCCTGAATGGCAACGCTGGAAAATACAAGCTGGAGGACCTGAATGAGGAGTTTGCCTTCCCGGAAACGCACGAGCAGGTCAACTCGATCGGCGGTGATATTCTGCGTCTGAGCGTTTCCGCAGTCGTCGATCTGAGCAATGCTGCAGGAGCAGTGATCGACAACTCGGACAGTACCGCCGCGTCCGCTGCTGCTGCTGCTCCAACGCTCACGAAAGAAGATATCGAAAACCTGATCAAGCGGGCCGTCTGCTTCAGCGAAACTCGCGAAGATAAGGTTGAAGTGATACTCGCGCCGCTGGACCCCATTGAAACCTATGTACCTGCCGTTCCTGGGTTCCTCTGGGAAAAATGGCAGCCGCTCATGCAATCGCTGTCGTTGGGACTTGCCGCAGCGTTGGCATTTCTGATCGGAATGCTGCTGCTGCGACGCATGAAACCAATCGTGATGACCGAAGCCTCCGGTCCTGGAATTTCCCTGGATGATGCACGTCGTCTGGCCGCCATTTCAGAACAGGCCAGGGCGCATCCGGATGTTGTCGCGAACATTATTTCGGCCTGGCTGAGTACACAGCAGGCCGCCTCCGCTGATCATCAGTTCTCAACCGCCGCAGAACCAAATCGCGCATCGATGAATCCTGCGGGCACAGCATCAACACCGAGATCCGTCTCACCCGCTGCAAGAGCAGCTTAGTCATTCGGACGAACAATGGACCGTGAACGTCAAACACTGGAACTGCTGCAACTGCTCGGCGACGACGTGGCGGAAGTCGTTCTGTCCCGACTTCAGCCGGAGCGCGCCACCATGCTGCGATCCGGTCTGCGATCCGACAAGAAGCAGAGTTCAACCATCGGGCGCCAGAAAGCGGTACTCGATGAGTTCGACCGTTTCTTTCAATTCGCTCTGATGTCATTGCCGAAAGGCTCATTGGAAGCCCTCGGCATTGACGACTCCGGTGCCCCCGTAACAACTGCAGGCCCCGCATCAACCAAAGGCCAACAGGCAACCGCGAACTCTTCCGTCAGCGGCAAATCGAATGCGGGCGATGCTGCTGCTGAATCTGATACTGAGCAGAATGAAGAAGCTGCTGCGGCTGAAGATGAGAATTCGCCTTCCGCCGCCAACGATGAACCTGAATCGGCACCACCGCAACTCACCGGAGATCCAATTCACGACCTGCAAATGCTCAGCATTCATCAATTGTCCCTGGCTCTGTCGTCTGAACAACCAAAAACCTGCGCGATTCTGCTGAGCAATCTGCCCGCGAAGCTGGCTGGCGATATTCTGAGTCTGCTGAAGTCTGATCATCAAAAGCTGGTCATGAGGGAACTGACAAAAGAACAGCACGCGCCGGAGGTTCTCGTCGAACGCATTGCGAAAGCCACCTTCATTCGAGCAAGCCAGCTGCCGGCCGATCCGCCGGACACAAGAGATCACGCGGATCGCGTCGCCGAAGTCCTGCGCAGCGTACCCAAGGCCGGTCGTCGAAACATGCTGGCGGTGATCGAAGAACAGGATCCCGAGCTGGCCAAATCCCTGCTCACTCGCATCTACCGTTTCGATGATATTGCCACGCTCGGTAAGACGGTCATCCAACGCGTGCTCGGCGAAATCGACAGCACCAATCTGACGACTGCTCTGTACCAGGCCGACCAGGCAGTCACCGACGCCGTCTTTGCCAATCTCTCAAAGCGTGCCCGCCAGACTATCGAAGAGGAAATGCAGTTCATGTCGAACATTTCTGAATCCCGAATCAAGCAGGCCCGTGATTCTATTGCTGAAATCATTGCGAAACTTGACATGGAGAGTGAGTCGTAAATGAACACTCATCACATCAAACTCAAACGCTCACCACAATCGGTCTCCGTCGGCACGATGACGGCGCATGCCGGCAAGGTTGCAGGCGTTGAGAAAAAGGGGCTTTCGAACGCCACTAAACCAACCCCTGCGCGAGCGGAGGAGGCAAATGCTCCCGCTGCGCGGCCGAGGTCACCGTCCGTCGCCACGGTCATTGCAAATCCCGTCGATCGTTCTGTGACACCGCTCTCACGATCCAGCGCGGTCCCGGTGCTTTCGAATGGGGCGCATCAGGTCGTGACGGCGGCAGAAGTCGGATTCAACGGGATCGATCCGGAGGACGTACAACGTCTGCAACAATTGTTGATGAACGCTGCCGAGGAAGTCGGTGAACTCAAAACGCAGAACCGGCAATCGCTTGGCGAAATGCAGGAAGTCGCCGTGGAACTTGCCACGGCGGCTGCCTCCTGGCTTGTGGGCTTTGCGCTGGAACGCAACCTGTTCGCGGTCGATGACCTGATCCTGAAAGCCTTTGAACACCTGGAACTGAATGACACCGTCAAAGTTCGACTGCATCCGACGGATCACGATTTGCTGCAGTCGATGTTGCCGGATTCTGCCAGCCGGATGCAACTGGAACAGCTCAACTGTATCCGTGACGAATCACTGGCGCGCGGTTCTGTGCGCGTGGAATCCGGACGCCGAATTGTACTCACCGATATGCACTCACGGCTGGACGAAATCCGCCGCTCATGGATGGAGAAACTTGATGACTCTCAGATTGAACGTCGCGGAGATGGCCAGACTTCCCGGACACTGCGGCGTTTTCCGGAACGTCGGGAAACTGCGTAGCGTCCGCGGACTGATGCGAGCCGAATTGCCCGCATTCGTCGGAGAAACCTGTACGGTCAGTCTCCAGAGCGGCGAAGAACTCACGGCCGAAGTCGTGGGTTTCGATGAAGCCGAATCGCAGCTGATGTGTTTCGACAGCACGGCCGGACTGCAGCCTGGCCTTGAAATCACCACGACTGGCCACAGCCGCGCGGTGCCGGTCGGTGGCGGCTTGCTCGGACGAGTTATCGACGGCATCGGTCGACCGATCGACAGTCTCGGCCCGTTGCGAGTTCGACGCTGGCGTCCTGAAACCGCCACTGTGCCCGACGCGATGCAGCGGACGCGGATTACAGAACCACTCGTGACAGGTCAACGCGTGATCGATGGACTGCTGACGATTGGTCGAGGCCAGCGTGTGGGTCTGTTTGCGGGCAGCGGCGTCGGGAAGAGTACGCTCATGGGCGAGATCGCGAAGAATGCGGAATCGGATGTCAACGTTATTGCGCTCGTCGGCGAGCGAGGTCGCGAAGTGCGACCGTTCATCGAAGACTGTCTGGGATCGACTGGCCTTTCCAGATCTGTCGTTGTTGTGGCGACGTCCGATCAAACTCCTCTCATGCGAATCAAAGCAGTGCTCACTGCCGCGACGATTGCCGAAGAATTTCGCGACCAGGGAGCCCACGTGCTGTTCTTCCTCGACAGCCTGACGCGTCTGGCCATGGCGCAGCGAGAGTTGGGGCTGCTGCTTGGCGAACCGCCTGGCTCGCGAGGCTATCCGCCCTCTGTGCAGTCGTTGCTGGCAAGTGTCCTGGAACGCCTCGGTTGTGGCGAAGTCGGCGCAATTACCGGACTCATCACCGTGCTGGTCGATGGCGACGATATGGATGAACCGATCACCGATGCCGCCCGAGGAATACTCGACGGTCATATCATTCTGAGTCGCAGGATCGCGGCATTGGGCATTTACCCGGCGGTCGATGTTCTCCCCAGTGTCAGTCGCGTTTTTCGAGACGTGACAACCGACGAACACCAACAGAACGCCGCGAAACTCCGCTCGCTGCTTGCCACACACGCCGAGGTTGCCGACCTGATTCAAATCGGAGCTTACAAGACAGGGACGTCACCGCAGATTGATCGTGCCGTGCAAATCATGCCTGCCGCAAAACGATTCCTCCAGCAAAGCGTGAATCACAAATCACCGTGGCAGCAGACACAGGAACAACTGACGACATTGGCTGCGGCATGGCCGTGGTAGGAGATACAGGAAACAGCGAATAGGAAACAGGGAACAGCGTCTTGCAAATTCCTCAATGGTCAGTCGGATTTGGGCATTGGTCATCTATATGAAGCGTTTCATTTCTCGATACGAACGAATCCGCCAACTGCGGGCGCAGCAGGAAGACGTGTGCCGCGCTGCTGCGGCGGCACGGAATGCGGAACGAGCGATCGCTGAAGATTATCGGAATGAAGTGCTCAGATGGTTGAACACGATTCAGAACACTG
>JBBQSE010000311.1:0-10408 GCA_038214195.1 Planctomycetales bacterium | reverse complement strand
AGAGTTGACCGAACTGAACCGCGCCGTAGGTCACGACGCCGATTCCACAACTCAAGTATCCCACAATGAAGAGTTTCGTGCCGTCTGACAGCGGCGCGGGTTCACTGCATCCGACTGTCGTGAGCAGAATGATCGATTGATAGAAACAGTCCAGCAGGTACTGGCCCGTGAGCAGATGCAGACCGATCGTACCGATCAGCAGCAGGGCTGCAATCAGCAACGGAATCTGCGTTAAACGTCGCATGTCAAATCCCTGACAACGGCGAAATGCCCAATGGGAGTGACATCACTCCTGCAAGTTCGCAGTCTCGCAAAACCCATTCATTGTGAACAGTTCATTTTTCTTACGGAGAATCCCAGACGTTCGTGCAGACACCACTCTCTGGCCGGGCCAGGCACTTCCTAATTTTACTGTCTCAACTACAGCTTTTGATTCAACCTTTTTGGCGGTAGTGGTTTACGTCTTTTGTAGTGATAGAAGCGAGCGTCTTCGTTTCGTATCAATCGTCGTGTTTTGTGCTTGGCAATCACTATCGGTGTATCGCAATTGCGGGTGGATCTCAACAGCATCGCGACCCCGTCGCAGATCTGCAGAACCGTGATCGCCGGGGTTATTGTCATTCCCCGATGGGCTTCCAGTGTCAGCAACCAAGTCGCCATCAAGGACAAAATCTGATGATGCCAGCCTCGCCAGTTGCGAACTTCGTAGTCGGCCAGGCCAGCTTGACTCTTGCACGCTTGACCGCTTCTTCGACGCGATGCGCCGCCACAGAGACACGTGCGAACTCCCTATTCCGGCGGATCAACTTCGAGATCACGGATCGCCGTATTGCCCGGAACTGCCAGCAGATAGTGTTCCCCGATATTGTTCAAATCATAGGCCATGTAAACAGCCACCTGACAATTGTCAATTTTGCCCTGCCGACCGCTCTACTGGCGAGCCACTCCCACGGATTGTTTTCCCTGTGTGGCAAAGGCCGACGGATCAATCACGATTACTGCGTCGTCTTCGTCAAGCTCCTGGCCGACCTGTCAGGCGAGTTCCGTACACAGAGGT
This sequence comes from Planctomycetales bacterium, assembly GCA_038214195.1. Taxonomy (GTDB): domain Bacteria; phylum Planctomycetota; class Planctomycetia; order Planctomycetales; family Planctomycetaceae; genus SXXK01. The sequence goes on along the minus strand of JBBQSE010000311.1, from coordinate 9,351 downwards.
TGATGGTCCCATTCCGCGCTGCCAATAAGTGCTGCAGGTTGCGGCGGTCCTGATCGAGTCGATACGCAATCGACTCAATGTTCTTTCGTTCAAGGTCCGAAACAAGTCCTCCGACATCCTGGGCAGTTGATCCTGTACGATGATGCCAGCGAATTGCCAACGCGCAGAGATGCAACAAAAATCAGAAACCCTGGCATTACCAGTAGAGCCGGAGGCAAACCCTCGATGACGAGCCTGTGGCAGAAGTTTGGAAGGCAAACCAAGCTCGCGACGACTGCCGAAGTGACGTTGGTCGCATGATACACCTTGGGTGGTGGCGTGTCACGAGGACACGGTCGGTCGGGGGTTAAGGTTTCAGTGTTCTCTTGCCCGTGTTCAGGCAGCGGCGGCTCCGATTTCTCAGTTCGGCACAGCACTAAGAAACTCGACAGCCCGCCGATTGAACGGAAGGAAAGTTGCCCTTCCAGGCGTGTCGGAAGAAACACGTTTTCAACGATGCCTCGCATCATCACGCTGACTGGGCTGGCTTCGACAAATTTCTGAAACGGAGCGCTGAGTCGCCTTCCAGAGTGACTATCTCTACAATTCCCGGCGGAAATGCAGATGGTGATCTGCGGAGTCCACGAATTCAGCAATCCTTCCACAGAAAAAACAAGGCGAGCAAATTTCAATGAGCAGACTATTTCAGTTCCTGGCATTGTTGCCCTTCCTCGCGGCATCAGTCGCGGCGGACGACAAGCACCCGACTTTCGAGACCGTCGCAGAGGCCGGTCCGGACTATGCGATTCAGGGTGAGTACTCCGGTGAGATAAAACACGATGATGAAACGTTCAAACTGGGATTTCAGGTAATCGCTCTGGGTGAACACAAGTTTGACGCCGTGGCGTATCCCGGCGGACTACCCGGTGATGGCTGGACCGGCGAGGAAAAATTCAAGGCCAGCGGTGAAACCAATGATGGTGTAACAAAGATCGTCGATCCGGAGCACGGTCATGCCATCGTCAGCGATGGCACCGCAATGCTCTTTGACAAGGAAGGCAAGGAAATTGGCTCGCTCGCCAAAGTCGAACGCAAGAGCCCCACGCTCGGAGCGACGCCGCCGGAAGGTGCTGTCGTGCTCTTTGACGGAACTTCCGCCGACCATTTCAAAGGCGGCCAAATTGTCATGCAAGATTTGCTGCTGGCCGAGTGTGAGACGAAGGAAAAATTTGGCGATCACCAACTGCACATCGAGTTCCGCATTCCATTTCGTCCGTCCGCGCGTGGACAGGAACGTGGCAACAGCGGCGTCTACATCCAGGGCCGCTACGAATGTCAGGTCCTGGATTCCTTTGGCCTGGAAGGCGAAAACAATGAATGCGGTGGGATCTATCAGATTGCGAAGCCAAAAGTGAACGCCTGCTTCCCGCCACTCACATGGCAGAGCTACGACATCGACTTCACCGCCGCTCGGTACGAAGACGGCAAGAAAGTGAAAAATGCTCGAGCCACAATCAAACACAACGGTATCGTGATTCACGACGACCTTGAGTTGACTCACGGCACTCCCGGCAAGAATCCCGAAGCCGACGGACCTGACGTGATCTACCTGCAGGGCCACGGCAACCGCGTGGTCTACCGCAACATCTGGGTCGTCCCGAAGTAAACTTCCGAAATGCTCCACCGGCTCCACGCCGGTGGATCGCAGGTTTGGTATCCTTCAGGCTGGCTGAATTGATGTCCTTGTTCCGAGGCTACAGCCTCAGAACACGCTGCTCCGGAGGCTCCTGCCTCCCAGGATTCTCGCTGGAGGCAGGAGCCTCCAGGGCGTTGCATTCCAGGGCTGGAGTCCTCGAACGAGGATTGACTCGCCGAAAGCGAGTGACGCATCGAGAATCAGATGAGCAGTTGAGATTGCACACTGATGGGTTCCCTGGCCGGGACGTTGAACGCAGGGTTGGAGTCGTGCTTCAGAAAGTTTGTCGTTTGACCCTTGATCGGAAAAGAACCGATAGTTTTCGATCTCTCTGGGAAGGGAGCGATGAGGGGGCGCGGTTCGTTCGCGTAGCGAACGACGACTATGAAAAAAATCGGTTAGTTCAATGCAACGAACACGACAGTTCCCGCAAATTTGCGGCAAGCACTTGTTGCGGACATGACCAGACCAGAAAAAACATACTCTCACGCACCGCACGTTCGGCGGGATGACCGACAATGTAACCTGCTCCCTTCGTTGCCGCGAGCCATGCCTGAGCGGAACGCAGAGCCAGTGAATTTGCGCGTTGCCGAATCTCTTCAGCTGATGGCGTGTTTGAATCCGCCGAGCTCGATACGGATTCTCGCAGCATAGCGGTCAACATTGCGACTTCGCGCTGCAGGGGCTCGACGAATTCCGCCAGCTCGGGACGTCGATCGACCTCTTCGCGAAACATCCGCAATGTTCCCTGCGCGGTTCCAATTGCCACGGCGGACGTTCCCAATGATCCGGCTCCACCTCCCGCCCCTGACGACATGACACGTTCAACAGGACCGTGCAGGATCTCGTCGCTGCCCACGAACACACTGTCAAGATCGACAACAGACGTTTGTGCGGAACTGAGTCCCATCAGCGCCACCGGGGACTGGATCTTTACGCCAGTGCGCGATGTCGGGAGGGCGGCCAGTATCTGGCGACCATCGGCCAATGTTCCCCCCGTCACCAGAATGTCAGCGACCGCGACGCCTGTGGACCAGGGAACCGTCCCTTTAAGTCGATAACCGCTGGATTTCTCGTCTGGAATCACCACAACAGGAGGCGACTTCAGATGCTGACGGGATGTTGTCAGATGTGAGATACCAACTGTTGCGAAGATCTCGCCACGACACAGGGCTGGCAACAGTTTTGATTTGATGGCGTCGTTGCCTGATGTTTCGATCCGCTGACAGGCAGCATTGCGTTGTGTCAGAATAAATGTCGTCAGCAGGCTGCCGCTGGCAAGCTCACGGTAGATTTCCAGCATCTCCGCTCCGTCTGCGCCGTCTCCTCCAAATTTCGTCGGAATGTTCCAACGATTGCCTCCCGCTTCGGACAGGAATTCAAGCTGCGCGGCTGGCCAGACGTCGGCAGAATCCGGTTCTGCGAGTTCACTCAAAGTGCGAACCAGCGTTTGGAACACGTCGTGAGAAACAATCAGGGACATCAGGTGGCTCAGCACAAGTACAGTCGGAACAAGGGACTATTCAAGCCAGTAGTATCCGCAAACCAGAACTCCGGAACAAACTGAGACCGATTTATTGCCAGTTTGTAACCTGACCTGTGCTTTCGCAATAAATTTCAGCTGCCGGTGGCCGCACTGGCTGAGTTTTCAGTCGTCGCAGGATTCGGGGGCGCGGGTTTCAGTTCGACTTCGTTCGTCGGCGCTTCAGGATCCAGCTTGCGAATACGGATGCGACGAAAGTGAACGACAGATCCTTCGCTTTGCAACGCAATCCGACCGGCGAGCGGTCTTGCGCCGCCGACTTCGCCCGCTTTCTTCCCGTTTACTTCAACTGCCAAACGACCACCGCGACTCACGATCCTGCATTCATTCCATGTATTGACGGGGCGGGCCAACTCGGGTTCGGCTTCGCTGGATTGATCACTCATCGCATCGCCGCTGGGAAACACACAGCCTGCCTTTGGCTGATGCAGCTGAACCTGCATTGAAGTCGGCCAAATCCTTGGCTCAAGCTGCGTGTAGACAAGAACGCCGCTATTGCCGTCGGTATCTTTGGGATATTTCCACTCGAGAGTCAATTCGAAGTCTGCCCAGGCATCCGTCGTGTGCAGATATCCTTTGGGTTCACCTGAACAAACGAGGACAAATTCTTTAGCATCGTCGTCGCGAACAATTTTCCAAACCGGAGCATCCTCCGTCGCTGGCAGCGAACTGAACTGTTTCCAGTGCGCCGTGAGATCTTCGGTCAGCAATTCCACCACTTCCGGCGTTGCGTCATCCGGTTTTGCCACATCCTGGCAGAGGTTTGCAGTCGCAGGTGTCAGCGCTGTTCTTGTATTGCCTTCGCCAGACTGTCGGGCTGTGGCAATGTTCGCCGTTGAAGCCGTTCCGTCCTGAGCCACCAGCGTCCTGTTCACCGTGAGCGAATGCCCAAAACCGCTGAATAACGCCACAGCAAAGCAGAGCGACGGACGGATCACCGGCAGCCGCCGAATCCGATGCGTTTGTGACGATGAGTCCCGCAACACCAGACACTCCCCCGCAAGTAGTCTGTCCCACACAACTTCAAATGAAACCAATATGCGATTAATATGCACACTACACAGCGGATCGAAGTCCTTGTCAATCCTACGGGGGTGTTTGATCACTCCAGTGAGCGACAGATTGCGGCATAACCACCTGTGCCGGGAACACCGGTTGTGCCGTATTGTGGCACTGTGGCACGATCATTGCATTCTGAAGATTTCGTTCGGTCGGGTTGTGCTTTTCAGGAGGTGTTGTTGAAGCTCCGAAACGCGATCGACCGGGAAAGCACTGGTGAAACAAAATGTTGCAGGATCTCGACAGTTTGTGTTGACTGCCATAACGTGTTCCAGTCGCTGAACACGCGCAAATTGCGCCGTGTAATGGAATTTGAACACCCTGAAATCTGACTCCTTCGGAACCAAAAATCGTTCTCGAATCGTAAACTGCTGCGCTGCATATGGTTGCGATGTGCAAATTGATCCGGACGCCCAATTCCTGGATCGATCGCGGAGTCACGGAACAGATATCGCTTCTGTGAAAGTTCAGACAAGACACACAGTCTCAAAGTGCATGTTGACTGGGAATCGAAGCGTGATGTTCACGTTAGACCCATTGCGACTACGCAGGGCGAATCACTTACCGCGTTAGCTTTCGGCCGAAGCTGCGAGGGTATCTGTTGCGACACTGGCGGGTTGAATTCTTCTGAAACAGTCTCTGGATTCCATTCTGGAACTCTGCACAAACTCTCTCAAGCAAACACAAAAAGGAACTAAAATGTTGAAGTCTCTTTGGAATGACGAATCTGGCGTAATCCTGTCTGCGGAAATCGTCCTGATCGGAACAATTCTGGTACTCGGAATGATCGTCGGTCTGGTCGAACTGCAATGTGCGGTGGTCGCAGAACTCAGCGACCTGTCCAGCTCAATTGGTAATTTCGATCAGTCGTTTCAGACATCCGGTTTCACCAGCTTGAAACAGAGCGGCCGGATCAAAGCCCGCACAAACGGAGCAGCCTACACGGACCGTCCTGACGAATGTGACTGTGACGGAAACATGAGCCTCGTCTGCAACGACCCTGGCGAATCCTACAAGTAATCACAGTGAGACAATGGCCTGGAACGCGACAGGCCAGGGTGAGAAATCCCTAAGATTGCTTGAAGGCGGAGGTGGATTCACTGTGATAACGGTGGGTCCACACTCCGCTTTTTTGCGTCTGCCTCTCGCGTCACTGGCACTGAGCGAGCGCTGAGCGAGCGGACTGGATCTGGTCCGCTGGCAATTCAACGTCTTCAGGCAGGTACCGAGCCTGTTCGTAGATTTCGGCCAGTGTCTGTACTGCGACTTCCTGCTGTGGTGAAGCGGCGGCGAGTGTTCGGGCTGCGGCTTGATGAGTCCACCAGGCTTCGACAATCTGTTTGGGGTTTAAGGCCAGCTGATGAAACGCGGTGATCACATCGTCACGAGATCGAATGTCACCGGCACGAACAACCTGCTTCTGCCCGGCAATCCCGGTGGCGCTGGACACAATTTTCATGAGCGGACGACGCATCAAGAAAACAATGATGCCAACCAGCCCCAGCAATCCCAGGCCGACCAACAGCAACGATCCTATTGCGACTGGCGTTTCGGCAGAAATGGAAGAGCCTCCACTGTCGAATGACGGAGCGACGGACGGTGCCTGCGGTGCCGTGCTAATGTCTTTGAAAAAATTGGATGCGGCACTATTCCATTTATTCGAACGGTCACCTGAATTTGAAGGGGCTGGCTGCCACTCGGAATTCGACGGCGAACGAGGGTTTGCAGGACGGTCTCTGAACTCCGCATCCTTTGCGATGTCTTCCATACGATGATCAAGACCGCCGAGCAAATCCTGGATTGATTTCCTGAATCCCGCATTGCTGGCGGACTGCCCACCAGTAGTGGGATCGTTGGGATTTCCTGATTGATTGGTCGTTGATTCCGAGCGTTGTTGATCGCCCTGCGCCTGTTGGCTGTTGGATTCCTGTCGGGCTTTTTCGACCAGTTTCTGCAGCGTGCCGCGCAGGCCACGTTTTTCAAGCTCCTGGCGAACATCCATGTTTGGCGGCGCAGTTCGATTTGCTGAATTGGACTCATTTATTTCAACAGATCCGTCCCGCGACGAACCGCCGGGCGGCTGAGCAGATGGACTCTGTTTGCCACTTCGCGACATTGAACGCTGATCGGTCTCCGAACTGCCAGGCGAGGGAAACCCATCACGGAATTGCTGTTGCAGAAACTCGGAAACAGAAGGCGGCGAGTCACTGGACGATTTCGGCAGGCTTCCTGACGTACCCGCTTTTTCGGCTGCGTTTGGGGCCGGGGTGTTCGTCGATGGTGATCCGGGATCCGCCTCCTGATCGATGTCGCGCGGAAAACGTTCCGTGTTCTGCGAATCCAATGGAGGAACGACTTCACCCTGTCGGGACATCCTGCGATCAGAATTCAACGGCGGTTCAATCGGTGCCGCTCGATCGGGACGACGCAAAATACGATTTGATGAACCCTGATTGTTTTCGTCACCTGCCTTGCGATCGTGAGGCAACCCTGTTCCCGGACGAATCTCCGGAAGCGAATTATCATCCAATTCAGCCTCGCCGCCGACAGTGCCGTGATTCCCTTCTTGCTGGGCTTTCTTGTAGCGTTCCAGGATCTCCTGAAATGCCTGCAAAGACTGCTGCCGTTGCGAATTGGGGTCGTCTGTCTCAGCATCGTTTTCGTTTGTGCCGTTTGATTCCGTGCCGTTTGCGGCGGGTCGCGGATTCCCTATGTCTGCGGCGATTTTCTTGCCGTTACCGTTCGTGCCGATTTGTTTTGGTTTCACCCCAGTCGCAGGCGTCGGTTCCTTAGTGGTTGGTGGTTCTGTTGATGACGCGGGTGAATCAGTTTCGTTTTGCGGCTTTTGTTTTCCGCCCTGAGCGATCTCGGAGAGTTTCTTCATGGCGTCCTTCAGTGACTGCCAGGACTTCTGCGGAGGCATTGGTGAACTGCCTGTTGAGTCGTTCCCTTTTGGAAGTAGACCGTCGCGAGAAAACTGTTCCAGCATCTCTTTCAATTGCTGCTGAACGGCGGGATTCGCCATCGCCTGATCAACTTGATCCTTTGGAATGGAACCGAGATCAGGCGGCGTCATTCCCGGAGGCAACTGGCTCTGAAGTTGCTGGAGGGCCTGCTGCAACTGTTCCATTTGCCGGGCATCGATCTTTGGAGCGTCTTCCGGCGATGCGGATGATGGCTGATCGGGCTTCCTGGATGATTCCACGAGCGAACGCAGCCGCTGCAACAGTTCCATCTGCGTTTGAAAATCCGACAGCCGACCTTCCGGCAATGGCAGGATTCGTTGTGACCCGCTGTCTGTCTGCACCTGCGCTTCCACAACGCGGATGGTCGATGCCGACCAGAGCAGGAGGCACAGAGAACTTGTAGCAAGCGAAATTCGCATTGGCATGAATTCACTCTTATCAAAAAGCGTCACACGACACAAAACGCACGGTTGTATGCTACCTCGTCGCGGGACGGACAAGAATGTCCATCCTACGATTTTTGGAATTCCGGCAGGGGATAATGTGGCAGCGGGACCGTCGTGGCCAGTTCCGCCAGTTCCTGAAGGCGCTGCCATCCGCGAGTGATCAGCGCCTCTCGAAGCTGAACATCAGCTGGATCAAACAGCCGCTTGTCGAAGTCGCCTTCGACCACGACCGGCGGAAACGCTGGATCAGAGATGAACTGGGCGACCACCGGATTGCAGCGGAGATGCCGCTCCGGCGTGGCCAATAGTTCCTGGGACGAAATCTCACCGGTTACGAACCGAAGATACAAATCGCTCTCACGAATGGACTCCACCTCGTCACCACACACCTCACACAAATAACCCTGATCACACCGTGCCATGTAAATCTTTCGAAGAGAATAGAAGGGGGAGTTTTCCACGTCGCACCGAACGTCGCAACACAATTGTTCCATGTACCCGCCGTAAGGCGAGCGGCAGATGGTGCAATACCCGGTAAGAAGCCCGGCTTCTTGAAGAAGCCGGGCTTCTGGTGGCAAATCGTTTTCTGCCGCTCGCCTGACAAGCGTCGAAGTTCTTTCCCAGACTTTCGGTGAATTCTACACAGCCAGGGCCGATGGCGAGCCCGACTGAGCGGAGCGGAAAGAGCAAGTTCGCGAGAAACTCCGGTGCCAGTCCCCAAACCGGACTGCACTCATCGCCCCTGATTTACTATCCTCGCGCCTCAGGACTCAATACTCTCTTTCCCGCGAGAAGGCACGATGGATATCCGGTTTTACAACACACTCACCCACACCACCGAAACATTTCAGCCGGTCGAGGACGACTGCGTCAGAATGTACAGCTGTGGGCCTACCGTCTATGACTTTGCTCACATCGGGAATTTCCGCTCGTTCCTGTTTGCCGACGTGATTCGCCGGACGCTTGAATTCTTCGGCCACAAAGTCCATCACGTGATGAACATCACGGACGTCGGCCACATGACGGACGACGCCAACGCTGACGGTGCCGGTGAAGACAAAATGCTGGCGGCCGCGCGGCGTGTGAAGGAAGATAAGAAGACCGGTAAAGTGCCCGAAGGCGCTGTGCAGAATCCTGATGATCCTTATCAAATTGCCAAATTCTACGCGGACGCATTTCTGCAGGACTCGCAGACGCTGGGTGTGAAGGTCACATTTGAACCGGACAATATTCTGCCCGCGACGCAGCACATTGACGCGATGCAGGAAATGATCGCTCAGCTGATCGCCAGCGGTCACGCCTATGTCGGCCCCGATGGTGTGGTCTATTACAGCGTGGAAAGCTTTCCGAACTACGGTAAATTGAGTGGCAATACACTCGATCGATTGCTCATCGGTGCCGGAGGCCGCATCAGTGACGAGAACCAGGCCAACAAACGCCATCCCGCCGACTTCATGCTCTGGAAGCCCGACAGTTCGCACATTATGAAGTGGGATTCGCCGTGGGGAACCGGCTATCCGGGCTGGCATATCGAATGCTCGGTCATGGCTCGCAAGCGTCTTGGCCGCGATGTGATTGATATCCACACCGGCGGCGAAGATCTTATTTTTCCGCACCACGAATGTGAGATCGCGCAAACCTGTGGAGCGACCGGCAAGGACA
>JBBQSE010000310.1:0-10416 GCA_038214195.1 Planctomycetales bacterium | reverse complement strand
GAGTCGCAACTATCCACGCCGCAAAGAAGAACCAAGAACCGGTCCGCCTAAAGTCACACTCGCGACCGCCGCGCATAAAAAACTCGACCGACAAATTCAATCCCTGCAAAATACAGCATGAAATTTTCCTTAACGGCGTTGGGTGAGGGGGATTTAACACATTTGTTCTTCAGCTTCATTTGAATCCAAGTCAACCCCCTCATCCGGCCTGACGGCCACCTTCTCCCCCGAGCTCGGGGGAGAAGGGACATGCGAACGATCGCCTTTGAAGGCATCATTCCTGACCGCGTTCAGTATAAATCGCAAAATGCAAACCGGACTGAATGCAAAGAGATCGCATTCTGACAAAGACAGCGCTGAGTTTCGAGCGTATTGGAATGCTCAGATGCTGAATTCGATCCGCGCAAACGTCCGTTTCATCTCGGCGGACCCCTTGCTTTGTGCATTGCGGGATCTCGACAGCATCGACTGGCTCATCGTTGGAGGCGAATCAGGCCCATCGTTCCGCCCCATCGATCCAGACCGGGCCCGCGATCTCCGCGATCGCGTCGTCGAAAGCGGTGTACCCTACTTCTACAAACAAAGCTCCGATCTCCGCACCGAGACCGACACGCTGCTTGACGAGGAGGAATGGAGACCGTTACTCTCAAGTGACGAATTCGTAAGGCAACTCGCAATGAATATGCTACCCACCACCGTAGCTACGCCGCCAGAACGCGGATTCCCAACGCTCTGATGAACGTGGCTGCGGGTAGATGATTTCATGCGAGTTGCCTAATGACTCCAGATTCCGCAATGGTGATGACATGATGACTTTACTTCGCCTGGTTGTCGGAATCGGAATTCTCCTGATATTTGCATCCTCCGTTCACGCAACCGACGAACCGGATCAGGAGAAGAACCCTGTCAATCCGCCTCAAGCTAACGAAGATCCGTTGACGACCGAGTTGCGAGCAAGGATAAAATCTCGGACGCCTGAAGCGGGGGGTTACGCATTCAATCATCCAACAATAACGTTTGAAAAATTTGCCGATGAGTTTGGACTGGAAAAAAGCCGCCGGACTCTCATAAAGCTCCTGCGGGACCCAGATTTGTTGATTCGTGACGAAGCGGCAACTGTAGCAATGGATTGGCTGACGGTGGACAATTTGGATGAAGAAACATTCCAAGCGATGCTGTTGGATTCATCAGCAGAAGTGAGGCGAGTGGCGCTGGTATTCTTGTCGGAATCCAGATTCAACCTCGAACCGCTATTTCGGATCGCCGCAGACGAGCAGTCTGACTTGCGGAACTTTGCGATCGAGCTCCTGCCTGAACTGATCTTAAAGGGAAATGATGAGGCAAAACGCATTTTGTCGGAGCTCATCACCAGCAAAGATGTGCAGATCGCCGGACATGCGATACGGCTTGTTGGAGGCCTTGGCGTGAAGGGGCGGTTTGCCGAATCAAAACTTCGTGACGGACTTGCGGACGAACGGGAATTCACGAATGGAGATCCAGGCGAATCGTTCTCGATCAAACAGTTGGCAAATGAAGCACTTCGGGAAACAGGATTTGACGACGAAGCAACCGCCAAAGCTCTCCAGAATATTTGCGATTCCTCAAAGGAGAAGTTCGCTGACGAGCTGCCGTGTGATCAAGGACTATGGCTGAACGCTGCAACTACGCTCGCGGTGTGTCGATGCGATTTTACCGCGGTTCGTGAGGCGATTTTCATGCGTTGGCACGGCAGTTACGAATATATCTGGATGGACACGGAGGCTATTCGGGTTCTACTCGACCTGGCTCCGGACGCAATCACGGCATGGGAACACGGTGAACGCATCTGCCGCCGGTTGCTCAGCACCCCAGCCGCGCGGAATTGGGGAGATAACTGGACGGCACTTGAAAAATATCCCAACGCTGCGACGGTTTTCGAGCCTGAGATGCAGAAGTTGCTTGAAGATGAAGCAGCTAACGACGATCCATCCGCATTCTTCTGCCCATTCAAAGAAGTCATAGCGCTTCGAGCTTCCGATGGGTTTTCAAGGGAAGATCTCAACTATTCACTCCGGCTCATTGGCATACAGCGCAGATCGACGACCGACGCTGCAATCCATGACGCAGATGCCGTGCTATCCGAAGTCATCCTTTCAAATGACCTGCAGTTGACCGCTGAGATCATGATGCTGAGTCTTGTGCATAGCCCATCTGTCAACCCGGAGCAGTTCCGTGAGCTGTTGGAACAACTACCAGCCCAGGAGAAAGCGAAGTCGCGATCCAGAAGACGACTGGAAGCAACTCTTGACGGCGTTGACGAACCAAGATGAGAGTGTTTGGTTGCTGCGCCGCAGGGTTCAACACATGTCGAGTGCAGGCAACCAGCGTCGCAGGCCACGCACAATGTCGCCGTGAAAATTCTCGTCACTGATCAATTGCAGCAAGGTTACGCTCCACATCCTTTGCTCGTTTTGTCAGCGTCTTCAAAAGATCCTTGCGGACGGGACGCATGCCAAGCCCGGACGACGAATTCTGATCTGCACGGCGTTTCTGGCCCGGAGGGCTGGCACAACCTCAGCCGGTGGCGTGAGCCACCGGAAAGGGACAATCAAGTGTTTCAAGGCCCGGAGGGCTGACACAGGAAATCCTTAGTTGCTCGAAGGATCTCTGTCGGCCCTCCGGGCCTTTCTGTCACTCCAAACAATTCCAGGGCCTCATGGCCCCGGCAGAGGTTGTATCGGCCCATCCGGGCCTGAAAAAGCAGGTTCTGGAATTGTTCGTCGTCCAGCAAGACAAGAATCCATCCCTTGATCAGTCGACTATTCGCCATCCACCACTCTCAACTTCATCTCATCACTATTCCCCACCAATTCAGGGGCATACATGCCTTCGATCGTGGCAGGCAGGGCGGAGACGGTGCCGGGGGTTTCGGCGCGCATGCGGTAACTGATGCTGTGCTGGCCGCGAGCGAGCGACGTGAGGAAGAAGCTGACGCGGTCGTCGCGGAGTTCTCTGTAGGCGCGGAGGCCTTCCCAGACGTAGCCGCTGCGCTGGTCGTCGGGTTCGAAGCCGCTGGGCTTGTGGTCTTCCAAAAGCAAATACTCGTAGTCGTTCTTGCTGTCAATCACCATTTCGACTTCGATTAAGTCACCACTGGCGACGGACTGCAGATCTTTCACAGGAATGCGTTTGTATTTTGCGACCTGCTGAGTCACCACCTGGCCTCGATCACCCTGCACGCTGACCTGCTTGTCGTCGCGTTCCAGACGATAGAACTGGCGCTGGACTTTGACTTCCAGACCGGCGGCGGTAATGTTCTCTTCCTTCGTGAAGTTGGTCAGGTACGCACTGAAATACACTGGGCCTTTGCCGGACCGGCGGACTTCGATTTTGTGATTGCCTGAAGTCACGGCATCGCCCTGCAGCAGCAGGACGTTGTCGAAGCTGAAGAGGTTTTCGCCGTTGATTTTGACCGTCTTTTGGACTTCGCCGTCGATCAGAATCTCGACGGTCATGTCCGGTCGATCTTCTCCGGTGGCTTTGATGTAGTCGGCCATCGATTCGACAACCATCGCCGTGTCACGGGTGCTGTCCCAGTACGTGCCGTGCTTGCGGTTGTTGAGCAGATACTTGACCAGTCGCGATGCGATTTCGTCGTGGGGTCGCACGGCGACGAGCAGTTTCAGATAGACAGCCATCGCTTCGTTGTCGCTGCCGTACCAGTACCACCAACTGTTTTCCGGCAATCGCAGCCAGGCTGTTTGATTTTCTTCGTCCTGTTCCAGGAACTGTTCGATGTTTTTGATGACCATGTCGCGGCGTGCGAAAGCGTTGCCTGGTGGCTCGGCGAGAGCCTCGCCCTCCCAATGCAGCACAAGTCCCGTGAGGGACAGGCCATAGACGGACAGATCGCCGCGATCACGGTAGAGGTAATCGGTCATGGCCGGGTCGTTTTCGATATTTTCCGACAGCACCATCGCGACGAAGGCGTCCATGTTATCAGCGGACATCTTGTAAGGGGCTTTGCCGTCGTACTTCGGGTTTTCGCGATGCTTGTCGCCTTCGCGGAGCTTCGTCAGTTCACCAGCCTGATAGACCTTGAGCCAGTCGATTCCGCGCTGGATCACGTCGGGCAGAATGGGAACGTCGTTTTGCTGAGCCACAGTCAGACCGTGTACGACCTGCGCCGTCAAATGCGGCGACGAATGCTCGCCGTAGCCGGAGAACCAGCCCCAGCCACCGTCGCCGAGCTGCATCTCGGTAAGCGCCTTGACGCCTTCCGCGATGATGCGATTCATTTCGACGTCGTCAAAGACCGGATTGAAGTCTTTCGATTTGCCGCGCATGAGTTTGGCGTCTTCGTCGATGTGCTGCTGAATCCACTTCGCAAGCGTGCTGCTGCCTTGCCCGAAACCAGCGGGTAGTTCCCTGATATCGCGAGTCTGGGCCTGAGGCTGTGCGCCCCAATGCTTCGGATAAACACCACGATAAGTTTGCTGAGCGTCCAGGTTCGTTCGCTGCTTCTGTACGTCGGCCAGGTTGACACCCATCTTCTGCAGCGTGCGCTGAGTCAAGACGGCGGGCAGGAAGCGGTTGAGTGTCTGTTCGGTGCAGCCGTATGGATACTGCAGCAGATACGGCAGCGTATCGACCATCGCTCCGGCCAGACTTGGGCTGTAGCGAATTTCCAAACGCGATTGAGCGGGAATACGTTCATCGGGGACTCGTACTTCGATCATCGCCTTGTCGCCATTCGGGCGGATGACACCTGTGAAGCTTTCAGTCTTGAGCATCCCATGCACCTGCACGGGAACTTTGATTTCGACGGCGTCAGATTCTTCGTCGGTCAGCGCTTTCATGCGAATCGTCGTCAGACCCGATGCGACAACATCGACGGTCCAGTTGACGCGGGCTTCGCCGTTGGCTGGAATCGTCACAGTTTGAACACGAAAAGGGGTCAGACCCTCTCCGGCATTCGCCTCCAAAGGGTCAGACCCCTTTTCAGATGGCTTCAGATGACCGCCTTCGTTTTCAATCACGACTTTGACGGACTTTTCAGACTTCAGGTAGTTGTGGACGACTGCGGACAGCACGATCTGATCGCGTTCGGTGAAGAACCGCGGCGTTTGCGGTCGGATGATCAGATCCTTGCTGCTGATAATATCAGACGTGCCTGAGCCGACACGCGTGCCATCGCCCATCGTCCAGGCTTTGATTTTCCATGTCGTCAGGTTGTCGGGGATGGTGAACTTCACCTCGACGATCCCGTTTTCATCGGCGTCTGAAGAGGCAACCCAGTACGCCGTGTCCGCGAAGTTGGACCGCAGCGTTGGCGCGACTTCCGCTCCACCGCCCGCGCCTGGCCCGCCTGGAGCAGCGGCACTTTTTGCCATCACGCCCAGAGCCGCACCATTCATCGGCGCAGCAGCGTCCATATTCATGGCGGCAGCAGGCGCGGCCATACTTTCCATGACCATGCCTCGGGCCATCATTCTCCGGCCACCGCCGCCACCAAATCCACCCATCATTCCGCCACCACTGTCCATTGACGGATCATTCCCGTACAAGATCTGCATCGTGACTTCGTTGTCGCGATACACCGCCGCAGAACCTCGCTGGAGAGTCGAATAGATACTGCCATGATGCTGACGACGCACGTTCCAGAAGAAGCTGCGGATTTCCGGGATGCTGCTCGCCGCGATGTATTCGAGACTCGCGTCGTAGACGGACAGAACCGTGTTGCCGACGAACGGCTGGCCTTCCAGATCGGTGAGCTTCAGCTTCACGGTTGCTTCTTCGCCGGGCCGGTAGCGTTCGGCTGACGGAATCACTTCGACATTTGCGATTCGCTGTTCCGGAGGCACCACGATTTCCCGCATCTCGCTGTGGACCTTGCCATCGGCGATCGTGATTGCTTCGACGAAAATGTTGGGCATGTCGGTGCGTTCGATCGCGATCTCATGGACCGTGCTTTTGCCTTTCATCCGCAGCACGATCGGTTTGGAGCACAGTCCGTTCATCGGTCGCACGAACAGCAGCACCGTGCTGTCTGGTTTGTTGGTGTTGATCTGCAGCTGGACCTTTTCGCCCGGCTGGTATTCCTGTTTTTCGGTGATCAGTTCCAGATCATTGAAGCGATAGTCGCCGCCGTTGTCTGCGGGGCCGCGTACGAACAAGACGTAGCCGCCTTCCATTTCGTGGCCTTCGCTATCCGTGATCTTTACGCTAACGCGGAACTGACCGGCGACAGGGACTGTCATTTTCAGTGTCCCTGAACCGTCGTCTTTCGTCGCGACGTCCCATGACTGCACTTCCTGCTCGACCGGCTTGTCGCCTTCGTACTTCACCGAGAACAGAGTCAGCTTACCGCTGCCTTTAACCGGCTTGTCATCGGGCGTGCGAGCCTGAAAGCCGACGTTGACCGTGTCGCCCGTTTGATAGTGACCTCGATCGGTCCACGTGAAGACTTTGAACGGATCGCGAGCCACCAGCACGCTGCCGTTGCCAATAATCGTGCGGCGCGATTTATCGACGACTTCGGCGGTGATGTTGTAGTTGTGATCGCTGTCACTGTGGCTGGCCAGAGCAGCTGCCGTGTCGATATCGACAAGAAACGTCCCGTCTTCGCCGATCTCGGCATCGCCTTCGACGACGACTTCCGGCGGATCTGGACTCCAGTTCCACCACGGACGAATCGGTGTCATGCAGCCCCAGCGACTAAAACCCGGATACCAGTTGTATTCCGGAGCGAACCACCAGTAACCTGGCGAATAGAGCCAGTCCCAGCGGGCGACCGGATACCAGCGGCTGTCCTTCTTGGTGCGTTCGACTTTGTAATGCACTTTCGCTTCGGTGACCGGGGCTCCGAAGTAGTATTTGGCGATGATCTTCGCCTGGATTTTTTCGCCCAGCTTCACCGGCTTATCGGGAGCTTCGATTTTCACTTCGTATTCGGGCTTGCGATATTCTTCGACGACGAAGCTGGCCGTCCCAAAACAAGCTCGTTGGCTTGGGTCGCCTTCTTTGGGTTCACACAGTCGCAACTGGAAGCTGCCGAGCGTCGCGTCGGCGGGAATCACGTATTCGCCGTCCAGGCCACCCCAGCGATCGGATTTTTGTTTGACTTCCTGAACCACATCGCCTTTTGGGTTGCGAACTTCGAGGATGTAATCCTTATTCGCAAAACTTAATTCCTCGCCACTGAACCGAGCCTGGCGGAGCCACATGCGATATTTCACGGTATGACCGGGGCGATAAACAGGCCGATCGGTGATCGCGTACACCTTGATCGGACTGTAATCCAGTGGACGCAGTTTTTCCGGATTCCAGACACCCATGAAGCCATCGAAGGCCAGCCTGCCGTCTTTTGTGCGAGCAATCACGATCCACTGGTTTTGTGGAATCAGATCCTTTGGATTTGGAGTACACAGTCCATCAGCGTCTGTGCGATCAGCGAAGCGACTTGTGAAAATTTGAAACTGACGTTGCTGTTGATATTCCTGACGCCAGCCGAAGAATTCGAGATCCGCGCGATCGACGGGAGCTCCCGTAACGGCATCGGCCACGTAGTACATTGTGCCGTCTTCGACGCGCTTGCGACTGATCGCGGTGTCCGCGACCCAGAGTACAATCCGCGATTCATTGCCGTCAGCCATCTTTGCAGTGACCCAATACGCACCGGCTTTCTGCAGCGGTGTGCTCACGGTCTGCATCGCGTCGAAATGGTTGTCCGGTGCCTTCAGATCAAGTTCCCACTTTGCGACGGGCTTCTCCAGATATTTGGCACCGTCGTTGTGAATCAGCATCCAGCCGATGTTCTGAATCTGGATCTTTTCTCCATCGATCTGAGGCGGTTTTGTTTCGATGTATTTGCGGACGTCGATGAGCAAGTCATCAATGCGAATGGGCCGAGCTTCAAACGTCGCCTTGCTGCCATTGCGAAAACGAATGTCGAGTGTCGCGCCTGTGCCCGCAGGCTGCACCGATGTGCTTTCAATCTGTAGCCAGTTGTTGACGATCTGATCAATGCGAGTTTGCACGCCCTTCTTGTCATCGCCAGCACTCGCCAGCTTCAGCTCTTCGCGAAGCAATTCTGCCGCCTGCGGATACTGATGCCGGTTCATGCGTTCGTTGATCAGGCTTTCCAATGCCTCACGCTTTTCGCCGTCATTTCGCGCGATCACAGCTTTCAGGATCGTGATGTGATTGAATTCGTCAGTCAGAGTGAATCGCTTCACGCCTGTCGTCAGCTTTGCGATCGTCTCCGAATCGGCTAGTTCGTGAGCCGCCCATTCGCCAGAGTCTTTCGGTTTTTCGCCATCCGCCGCTCCGGCTTGAATCACTGGCGGTCCACCGACGGCGGCGGCTCCCACTCCAAACTGTGACTGCAGAAACCCGGCCCATTCCAGATCCACCGGACTTCGCCGATCAGGCATCATTTGCACGACCTGAGCCATCGCCCATCGCCAGCGTTCGCCGTCTGATTTGGCGGCATTCCACGATTCCGGTTTGTGATGAAAGACCGGATTACCGTCCGCATCGACGGGTGCCCCTTTGCTCGAACCGCCCCAGCCGCCACGACCGAAACCCATTCCACGACCGTAGCCAAATCCATAACCACCCGTTGTGATTTCAAAATCCGGCAGTGTTTCGAGATCCGTCAAATCCTGCAGCTTCCATGCTTCGCTGTGCCTTACTGCACTGATCTGATCGCCGACTCGCTGCCATAAGTTCGCCCGATCCACTGCGGTCGACGTGTCATCTTGATCTGCCAGAGCAATCGCTCTCAGCAACAATTGCAGCGATCGCACCCGATCACGCGCTTCAACACTGGCCCATTGTCCGCCGCCACGATGACCACCGCGTTCGAACTTTCCGGCAATCACAAAACCGCCGGATTGGATCTCTCCCGAATAAACATGGGCTGCGCGAGCGAGCAATCGAAAATTCGCTTTGTGCGTTTCGACAGCGAACTCCAGCAATTCGTCTGCCTCATGAACCAGGCCGAGATTGTCCAGGCACATGATGGCAAACCCCAGATCATTCGGAAGTTCGCTGCCTGTGTTCTCAGCATCCAGCGCCAATTCTCGATACAGCTTCAGAGCGTCACTAAAGTTGTTTTCGTCATACAGCTTTTTCGCCTGAGCCCTCTTGTCGGTCGCAGCTTTTTCCATGCTTGTCGCCATTAGTCCCGTTGCACTCAAAACCACCACTGCCACCAAACACACCAAAGCCTTGTACATGGCTGGAACCCTTCAGGGAAAATTCATCACTGCCTTGTTGTCTCACAAGCTACTCGAACGCGAGTCAATTCACCAGATCAGCGCCCGAGTGTGACGCCTGCGGCAGGGAAAGAGTTCCCGGAAATCGTTTCCCTGAGGGGCTGTTGTGCTGCGGGCAACTAAACAGGCCTTGCAGAAAGTCAGGTTTTTCACGGAATCTGGAATTGTAAGCAGTACGTTAAGGCAAGTACGCGGGCATTCGACGACGAACTTCAACGCGAAGCGCCTGTCGCAGCTTCGACCAACATCGCCAGCTCTCCAATCACACGGCGATGGAGCGCTTTGTATCCGCTGCAGTAGCGACTGATGTCAACGTATAACAGGTACGGGTTTGACTGATCCGTAAAACGCATCAACAGTCCTGATGAAAGATGGTCGGGTTCAGACGACAGGGGGAAAGGATATGGCCGCCGGGATAGTGTGCCGTAGACCTCTTGAAATTCGTCGATGAATACCGGGCAGACTTTTTCGATACAGGCTTTTGCGGTCGGATGGTCCGGATGATCGGCCATCCAGGCGAACAGCCACTCCAGCTGTCGCAATCGGCGATTAAGATTTATGACGCCGTCCGAAACGGATCCCAGAAATACAGACGTTCCCCACAGCAGGGAGAGTTGCGATCCGTCAGCGCCTCGCTGCACGGCCAGCTGAAGGCTGCGTAAAAAAAGAGTCGTGCAGACTAATTCATAAGCTGCCATTTGTTCCTCAAGCTGCGACTCTTCATTCTGAGGCTGCTTCTTCCACTCATCAAGATCCATCAGCGTTTTGATCGTTGCCGGGATGTGAGCAAGTTCATTTTTCCGGATCCGGCCTCGTACAAGAAGGATCACCCGGGCAAGCATCCAGTCATCAAACAGTTCACCGAATCGAAGCCACTGTTCGCTTTGTGCGAGATAGGCCGCTCGACCACGCTCCTGTTGTTGGTGAAGACTGCGAATCTCTGCTTCCAGCTGTTCGACCGTGAGTTCTGTTTCCCACGGCAGGATCGGGCCTTTCCACTTGATGAGTGCGACGTCAGCGTACATCACGAGTCGGCGAGCCGATTCAAATTTCTCTCGCCGTTCCGTCTCTTCGACAATCAGCTCATCGACAGACGTGAGATCGCCGAGCTCAGGTTCTGCGCCGGATCGTGTGCGGTAACTCTTTCGAGTCAACT
>JBBQSE010000309.1:0-10424 GCA_038214195.1 Planctomycetales bacterium | reverse complement strand
GCCGCTGGTCGCCGTCCCAAAGCTGTAGAAGTCGTCTCCCAGACCGCCAAACAGGACATCACTGCCAAGGCCGCCATCCAGAATGTCATTGCCGCTTCCACCGGTCAGCGTGTCATTGCCCAGCCCGCCGAGGAGGGTGTCGCTGCCCACGCCACCGTTCAAGATGTCATCGCCGCCGTTACCCACCAGCAGGTTGTTCAGTGTGTTACCGGTCAGCGTGTCGAAGCCGGCCCCGCCGTAGACATCCTGAATCCCGGTAACACCGCCAACGACACCGGTTGCCAGTCCGGTCGACAGATCGACGGTGACCGGCAGTGCCAGTTCATACAGCGAGTAGTCCAGCGTGTCTCGGCCGCCCCCGCCATTGACCTGCCCGGATAAACCCATTCCGGAACAGAAATTAAAAATGTCCGTCACCGCGCCGCCAATGAGGTTCTCGATCGCCGCGTACCTCAAATTGACATTCAGATTGCCGGCATCGGCCGTCGTGATAGTAAATACGTTGTTGAAATCGGCGGCCTGGAGCGTGTCGCTGCCCGCTCCGCCATTGATCGCCGCGAAGGTGATCGCGCTGGACGTGATAACATGAAACAGGTCCGTCGATGTGCCACCCGTCAATTCCTCGATGCCGGTGAAAACAAAACCGTTCACGTCACCAGTCCCGGAACCGGTCAACGTCCATGTGTTAGCCGTATTGGGGCCGGTCAGGATGTCGGTCGCGGCGATTCCACAAATCAGCGTTTGTATGCTCGTAAAGCCCAGCGTCGCGCCAGTGGTGGTCGATGTCTGCAGATTTGTCGTCACGGCAGTGGTGTAAGCCGTGTAGTCGAGGGTATTGATCCCGGAACCAGCGCCTCCGTTCACCTTGCCCAGAACTTTCGCAGCCGGACTGAAGACGAATGCGTCGGACGCCGTCCCACCCGTCAGGTTTTCCACTCCCTGGAAATTCACCGTCTTCGCATTGTAGACCACATTGCCGACACCGATTCCGGTGATGTTCCAGGTGTTGGCCGCAGTATTGGAGACCACGGTATCGGTCCCCAGGCCGCCATCGACGAGAATTGCCGCGCTGGCGAGGGTCGTGACGAGATTGATCGTATCGTTGCCACTGCCGCCGGTGAAATTGATATTTTCCAGGTCGTTGCCAAATACCACTCCGGTGCCTGTCGTGACGAACTGCGTGAAAATGATGGAATTGAAAGTATAGGACTGGGCCGTCGTGGCTCCCACGCCATTCAGAATGACCGAGTCGATACCCCCTTCACCCTGGATCCGCATCGAGCCCAGGCCACTCAACAGGCCAGTGCTCGTGCCGACCGTGATTACGTCATTCCCCGACCCCGCGTTCACAATCGTACTGGCGTTGGTTCCCAACACATTGATGGTATTCCCGCCATTGCCGCCGAAGAAGTTAAGTGTCGTTTGACCCGAGTAACTGATCACAGGCCCGCCCGAGCGCATCACACTTCCCGCCGACAGAGTATAGGTGTGGCCGAATGCGGATCCTTGATCATTGTAGTTGAGCGTGTTAAACACTCCACCGGTCCCATTGATCGTCAGCGGCTCCAGGATGGCATCCACACTATTGGTGAGGCTCCCGATGTTGACAATGTCGCTGCCCCCTTGAGTGTTCACCGTCAGCGCCCCTTTGGAGTCGCGAATATTGACGATGTCCGTACTGACGCCCGTGTTCAGCGTCGTCGAAATGGTGCCTGGCAGGAAGTGCGACGCGGTGCTTTGCACTTCAAATGTGTTGCCGCCACTGCCCCCGTTGATCGTCACGCTGGAGGCGTCGTTGTACCTGTAGTTGATGCTGGCGGGAGCCAGGCCAGCGATCGAACCCCAGGTGCTGTCGCTCGGTGGAACGAAAGATCCCAGTGTCGCGGTCCGTCCCGTGACATCAGCCGTGTCATCAACGATCAGTGCCGTATAGGACGACGGATTCTGGATATTGAGCGCGCCGAGAATGCTGCGTACCCCAACTAAGCCGTCGCCGACAGAGACGGTCGTCAATGCATGGCCAATCAGTGTCGTGGGAACCTGGTTTTCCCACACGCCGATGACATTGCCGTTGATCGTACTGGTGTTGATTGTCAGGCTGGCCGTATCGGCATACTTGTAGTTGATCGGTGCCGGTGCCAACCCCGTGATGTAACCCCAACCGGCAAGCGGGCCGGAGGGGGTGGTCCCGATCGTCGTGGTGCGGGCCGTGTTATTGGCGGTATCGTCAATCGTAAGCGTCGTATAACTCTGCGGATTCTGAATGGTCAAAAACCCGAGAATGCTCTGGACTCCGACATTTCCGTCACCGATCGAAAGAGTGGCTGCACCATGACTGATCACAGTCGTCGGCACACCGTTCTCCCAGACGCCGATGGAATCGCCGGTGGCCGTGCTGGTGTTAATTGTCACTCCTGCCGTGTGCGCATAGTCATAACTGATCAGCCCATGATCGGCACCATAGATATATCCCCTGCCTGCGTTGCCGAACTCGGTCCCGATGATCGTCGTACCGACCGCGTGACTGCCGGAATCATCGACGTTCAAGGTCGTGGACCCCGAAGTATTGCTGATGTTGACAGGCCCGCTAATTGAGGCGAGTGAGCCGCCCAGCGATGGCGTGTTGCTGCCGATATTCACGGTATCCGTCGCGCTGCCCTCAACATTCACCGGCACACTTGAGACCAGTACATTGACGGTGTTGTTGCCTCCCCCGGCAAGAATATGAATGCCCGAGATGGAGGACGGGTCATAGAAAGTCGCCGCTCCATTGACAATGACCGCCGGGAGAACGAAAGATCTGGTGACATCCACGACATCGTCCGCCTCGGATCCGAAAACGACCAGAGCGGGCTTTGAGGCGATTCCATTGGCGATCACCGACAGGTAATAAACGCCCGGTCCGGCACTTGATGGCCGTTGAACTGTCACCGTCACGGGTGTGTCACCAGTGGCGACTCCAGTGCTGCTCCAGTACGACGTCCTGGCATAAGTCACGAAGCCGGTTTGAGCACTGGTAAGCCTGACGATCGGATAGTTACTGGACGACATCATGTCGTCGCCGTAGTTCGAGCCTTCAGAAAGGCCGTTTAATTGAGTGCCCGTCAATCGAAACGTCCGATCAGCATCGATCTGGGGTGTGAGACTGGTGACTACGGGACGCCAGGATTCCTGAGCAGGTTGATCAGGATTTGGCGAGTAGATTCGAAATGGTCCCCCCTCGTCGGCCAACAGCACAGTGCCGTTCGGCAACAACAGCATGTTCGTCTCAAAAGCATTCCGAGGAATACCGCCGGCGGGGGTGACTTCGGTCCAGGGATCCGTGACGCTGGGATTGACGGTGGGATCGAATTCGTACAGATAGGTCGCGTCCGGAAAACTGTAACTCCCGGACGCCTTCAATGGTCCAAGTGGCGAGAGTGCAATCAGGACGTGACCGTTGGGCAACATGACTGCGGGATTGTCTGCGGCCACCAGAGACGTTGCGCTGCCACCGGCTGCGACCACATAGTGATCGCTGGGCGTGGCACCAGGCGTTATGGTCAATGGCTTCGTTGGTTCGTTGGGGCCTGCGGTCCAGGTGTTCGTGGAAGGCGTATAATACGCCGTATTGCCATTCGCTCCGAAGAATAACGCTCGCCCATCGGGCAATAGTAGAGCCGGGCCAGTTTCCCAGCCTTGATTGCTTGAACTCAGGATACTCGGTGGATTTGAAGCACTCAGATTACTCGCATCGACCCAGACATTCGAGACACCTAACGCAAGCGAAGCTGCCGTATTCTCGGGAATGTATCGTTCACCGTAAAATTCATGGAGCGCGCCGCTGGCCCAGATATCATAGGTCAGGATGCTGCCGTCCGGCAGCTTGAGCCAGGTCTCTTCGTCGCTGCTGTCATGATAAAAGATGTGGGGACTAACGAGGCGTTGCACTTTAGTCCCGGTTCGCGTCCACTGCTGAGTGGCTGGTTTCGAAGGATCGAAGATATAAGTGTAGTCAACTCCTTCACGGTCTAACGCAGAACCACCATAATAAGCCCCCCCGCCTGTCAAGACGCGGCCATCAGGTAGCACCTCGATGGGGTTGTCGCCAAACCTCGCCTGCGGAAAAGGGTCCTGTAGTGTCCACACTCCAGCCCCATTATTGGCCAGCGGATCAAAAATCTCCGTGGTATTGCGATAACCGGGATATTCGCCGCCGATTGCGAATACCTTGCCGTCCTGCAGCATCGCCGTGGTGAAAAACAGCCGTGTCTGTTGCATGGATCCCAACGTCGACCAAGGACCGCCGGTGTAGTTTCCGCCAAAATCGGGCGATAAGCGAAACCAGGTATCAGTTGGGGTGATGCCTCCCTCTTGTATTGCTGCCGTCCCATCTGACAGCAACATCATCGCCACCCCGTGTGTCGGCCCTGTACCGGTTGCTGCCAGGTTGGCCCACGCCCCCGCCGGCAAGATACGAAGTTCCAATGGCTCAAGCTGGGAGTAGCTGCGCTGCGACACCGTCAATCGCTTTGAGAGGCGTTTTCTGAACGCATAGCCCGTCAAGTTACGAGATTTCAAATTCCGCAACCATTGGCATGTCTTAAATAACATTAGAGTACTTTTTTTTGTTAGAGTTTTCTTAGGAATGTAATCGGACCGACACACCAGTCAGGCAGAATATGTGTACGCACCCATTGTGGGCCGTCCCGCAGGCGTTGTGTCCTCCCTGGAAACCAGCAGCGTGCGCCACTTGGCCGCTGCGTCAATCGCCAATTCGATGTACGGCTTGATTTCGGGACACACCACCTGGAGCGATTCGAAATCATGCCGTGCGGGCTCATCCTGCCCCAGGAGTAACTGCGTCAACCCTCGTCGGGCCAACGCGGTGACATCTTTCGGATCAATCCTGAGATGCCTGTGGCAGTTGGTGAGGATCGCTTCGGGGTCTCGATGGAGATCATCAACCAAAATCCGCACAATCTCGCGAGCCGCAGCGGCCGGATTGATCGTGAAGGCATGGAAATAATCCACGAAACCACGTTGATCTCGGAGGTGATATCTGGCGTTCGCCCGCGAGATGTACGCAATCCAATAACCCGGCTCAATCCGGATCGCAGTGTTGTAGTCGGCAATGGCCTCGGCAAATCGGCCTTGACTGAGATGAATCCCGCCCCGCCCATGATAGATCGACGCCGACTGATTGACGGGAGTCAGTTCCAGTGCCTGGGCAAAGTCTCCCAGCGCACCGTCGTAATCGTGCATCGCATAGCGAACGGCGCCACGATTGTTATATGCCGCAGCGTGAGATGGCTGAATGGCAAGTGCTTCGTCGAAATCGTTCAGAGCAGCCGCAAAATTACCCTGTGCCTGATAAGCGGTGCCACGATTGTGATAGATCGACGCAGCAGCCTCTCGATGCGTTGCTTGCAGCGCCCGATTGAAGTCAGAGATTGCACTCTCATAATCACCCAGGGCGCGGCGGGCATTGCCGCGGTTGTTTAAGGCGTCCGCATATGTCGGCGCGATCTGGATCGCCCGGTCGAGATCATCAATTGCACCAGAGAAGTCGCCTAATGCATACCGGGTGGCACCGCGATTGTTGTAGGCTTGTACGTAGTTCGGATTCGATTCGAGGGCGAAGTCAAAATCGGCCATGGCTTTCGCGATGTCGCCCTGAGCATAACGAATCAAACCACGATTGCTGCAGGCCTCCGCATAGTTTGGCCTAACCTGTAGAGCAGCTTCAAAATCGGCCAATGCGCCTTCCAGATCACCCAATTGTTGTCGAACAGCGCCTCGATTGTTGAAGGCTTCCGCGTGATTTGGACTAAGCACCAGGGAACGCTCGAATTCCTCGATGGCCCCGAGTAGATCACCGCTCGAATGTCTCGCGATTCCGCGGCGGCAACAGTCGTCAACACTGGAATAGTGATTCATGAACGCGTTCCTTTTATCAACGCGGTGGCTTCGTCGCGAATGCGGATGAGTTTCGCGTCGTCCTTCGCATTCTTGTTCATCCAGGTCACCGCTTGTTGAAGCCATTTTTCAGCTTCTTCTTTGTTGCCTAATTGCCAGGAAGAGCCAATCGAAGCTGTCGGCACCCGTGCGAAATTCCATCAACTTGGTTAGGCCCTCAATCCCTGCCTGCCATTCCCGCTTGGCGATCGCCCCGTGTACACCGCTTTCTGTCCGCCGATCACAGTCTGGCAATACGTAGAAACCGCTTTTTTATCCTGCGCAACAAAGAATCTGCGGATTTGTTCAGAGTTTTCAGATAAAGCCAAAACCTCAACCAAGCGAACACCTTCGCTTTTGTCGGTGAAAGTTTTAAAAAGGTTTGAGAATTCCCTTAAAAAATGCGTAGATTCGGTATCACAACAAACCAGAACGCATGTCCGCAAGGAGGATCTCAGGTGAAACGGAATGTCGCAAGAAAGTAGCCAGACGCAAGCGGTGGGCTGTTGAAAATGGTTTTACCTGTATTTTATGGCGTGGTTCAAAACGGGCTGTTTTTGAGTAACAGATTGCGTACCGATAGCGGAGGACCTATGAGTGGTTCGAAGATCGCTGCAAAAGGTCGCGGGCAGGTGTTTAGTTGTTGGATGGCGAAGCAAACGGCGAGTAGCCAAGCAGGCTCAGCCAATGCGCGTGTCGCTCGCCCGTTAAGAGTTCACGAGGACTCTTCCCCACGCGCGAGGACACCGCGCTACGCGCGTAGCGATAATGGTTCAGATAGAACTGCAACAACTCCAGATACTCCGGATCGATCTGCCGACGCAGAAAGTAGTACGTCCGCAAACGACTGTTGATGTTTTCCACCCAACTGCTGCTGCGAAACGTCACCGCTCGCAAGTCCACGATCGATTGTTGTAATCCGTAGAACTTGCCACCCAATCGGCAACGCAAGCTCTCCGCTTCTCGACCGCACTGAGACGAGCCGCAGTCTAAGCATTCCAAATTCCAAAGAGCTGGCACGCTGTCCAACGAGACGTCGAACTCCTGCGCCAACTCGCTCAAGTGCTTGTCCAGTCGCTCGACGTACGCCAGCAGTTCCTGACGATGGTTGGCTAACAACTTCCGCACCGGAGCGATCCGATGCACACATTGCGGTTCGCGCGCCAGCAGTTCCTCCGTCACCCAATCCAACAACGCCAATCGCGTCGCATAGTCTGGACCGCGCGGCGGAAGAATGTCTTCACGCAGCCACTTCAGCAAGCAAGCGTGTTCGTCCGACAAGGCGATCGCGGCGGCTTCGTCCACACGAGCCTGGCCCAAAAACGAAGAAAATTTGCGACCTTGGCCTTTCTTTTGAGCGCGAGCCATTTTGTGTTCCAGCTTCTCCCGCTCGCCCATCAATCGGTAAGCTCGATTCTCCAGACAGGTCGCCAACTTCTCGGTTTCCTGCAGGGCGTGGAAGTGTTCGAAATCGCACGGAACATCAACTCACACGTCCACAGCAGGATGCCGCAGAAGCGTGTCTGCAACATTGCGTTGACGACCTGGCGGGTGAATTGCGGCTGTTGTTACAAGCGTGTTTCTACTCGGCCAGCGCTCGCTCCATTATCGGGGCGCTGACTGGGATGCCGTGGGGCTATGATGAAGAGTCACTGGCAAAGTTAATCGATAAGTCAAAGGGAACGCTGTCGCAACTCAAGATCCCAGGCAAGCACGACGGGAACGCTCCGGCATTTGTGGCACTAAGAACTTTGTGGAAGCGCGAGCTTGAGCAGCAGCAGGACTCGCAGATCAGAAGTGCGGCGGTGCGGCTGTTTCAATTCGGTTGTGTGCATTACTTCGAGCGACTGGGAATCTTTGCGTTCAGCAGGCTGCTGAATGGCGAGGCCCGTCCAGGACTCACCGGCGACTTGATGGCCGGGCAGACGTTGCGTTGGCTGCAGGAGGCGGTATTTATTCATCATTGGCACCCAGGTAATAGTGCCGCCATTTCCGTCGAGGCGATCAGGGCCAGATATCCGTCTGTCAGCGAATCCGATTCCGAACGTTTATCGAACATCATTTCCGAATACGGCCAGCCAGCCCTGCTGTTTTATCATCTTGCTCGAGGAGCGAATCTCAATGAACCACTCGCCTGAAGATAACAATAGACTGCGGTCAAATGATCAATCGGAACACGGGGCTGTCGAACCCACCGGCGTTGTTCCGGAATTCCTGTATGACTTGTTCCGTGACTTCCACGCTGAAGGCAAATCGGAGGTCTCGACAACAGGGCCGGATCCGGGTCCAATTCGGCAAGGCGTTCGCGGACCGTCTCGACTGCTTCCGTATGCGGTCGCGATTGCCGCGTTGCTGATCGCGACAATTTCGGGAATTCAGTCCTTCGGGGTCTCGCATTCTTTGGCGGTCCAGAGTCGTCGTCTTGAGATCCTGAGGCCGACGGATCTCGAAAACAAAGAACTCCTGATGCCGCGATTTGTTTCTGACGAGCAACTTGCTGAAGGTCACGAAGGAACGGTTTTGGTCACCGCCCGAAATGTACAGTTCCCCTGCTTTCTGCAATGGACGGCCAATAACAAAACAAGAACGATCACTCTGCCGACTGGCGAATCGAAATTCTCGCTGCCGATCGGTGGCCCGACGACACTGTTCTGTCGTCCTTTTCGCACTTCATGCTGGCTGCAACCAGTCGAGCTTTGGGTATCAGGGAACGGCGAGGAACCGTCGTTTCTCGGACGTCTGCTCGGACGCAGTCCCTTGTCGCTGCAGGACCGTGACGAAGTGGTGGTGTTCTTCGAAGATCCGGTTGCTCCGTGGAACGCGGTCTGCGTTCCGATAAGAGGTGAATCCGTCCTGGTGACACTCGAACGACCAAACGCGGCATTTGACACTGACAAATGGCTTGCCGGTAAATGGGACGCACAAGAGGAATTTCCAAACACGGCCCTGTTCTGGGCACACTATGGAAGCGCCGGGCTTGCCAAAGAGTTGGCGGCGTACTTCGTCGCTGAGCGAGGTGGCACTGACAACTGGTTTGTCTTTCGAGGAAAGATGCATACCTCACTGGTGGTCCAAACTAACAACGCCGAGGATGTGTCGCAGGCAATGCAGACCATTTCACAGGAAGAGCTGGAACAGGAACTTTTTGAAGCGTTCGAATTGCTTCGAAGAAGAATGTCGCCCGATGGCGGTACCGTAAATGAAGAAATCAATTTGGCTGGCGAACTGCTGCTTCAATTGCGTTGAGTGCTGTTCCGGCGATCGGCAGAACCAAATTTACCGTAGGACGGGCACTTCTGCCCGTCGCGAACCGTGACGGGGAAGAGTGCCCGTCCTATAGCTGGAAAAATCGTTTTCTGCCACTCGCCTTATCACTGGCGGAAGAGGATACCAATAACTTCACACCGAATCTGACTGCAATCACCACACAGCGTTCATAATCCCCCTGATGTAACAAATCCGCGCAGATGCAGCCAGTCGCTGGCGCGGGGGATCCTTCGCGAGGGCGCATGCCGAAGCCGTGGCAACCTTTATCGTAGATGTGAAATTCGGCTGGTAGTTTCTGAACGTTAAGTTCGTTAAAGACTTGTCCGCAGCATTTTGCCGATGAGAAAATCTTATCAGCGGTCTGGGACCGGTGAATGTGGACGGTAACCTCGCATGAATCACAGTACGTCAACCAATTCTCCGACCATTAGATCGGTAATGACATCATCCACAGCTCGGAAATACCAGTCCTGTCCGGCGTTACCAGTCAGGACGTCGTGTTCTCCGCCGTCGTTCAAAACGTTGATGGCGGCTCTGAGCGAGATACCGGACGCGCCCACGCCGGATCGCAGATTGTTGACGCGTGTTGCGTAAGGCGTCGCCGTAATCCATTCTGTTCGGATGTCAAAAAGACTCGCGATATTCGTGTCGCTCGTTGTGCGACCAGCGATCAGAATGTCTTCGTCGTCGCCAGCGATGAGGGAATCCAGCCCTTGGCCGCCAATCAGCACATCGCGGCCCGAACCGCCTTCAAGCCGGTCATTGCCGTCGAGCCCAACCAGAATGTCGTTGCCGCCGCTGCCGACCAGTCTGTTTGACAGTCCGTTTCCGATCAGCGTGTCGTTGCCGACCCCACCAGTCACGTTTTCAAACGTCGCTCCGGAATTCAGCATCAGCGTGCGATTGGTATGCACGCTCTGAACCGCAGTGCTGCTGAGGGAAATTGAAACATCCGTCATCAGCGACGAGAAATTCAGCGTGTCCGTGCCCTCGCCAGGCAATTCCGTCACGCTGTCCGCCTCGCCGCTGGTCGCAGTCCCAAAGCTGTAGAAGTCGTCTCCCAAACCGCCAAGCATCACGTCACTTCCGGCAGACCCCCAGAAGTAATCATTGCCCGCATTGCCTCGCATGATATTGTTGAGGTAATTTCCGACCAGCCTGTCATTGCCGGAGCCACCATTCACGTTTTCAAACGTCCCACCAAAATTCAATTGCAGCAT
>JBBQSE010000308.1:0-10434 GCA_038214195.1 Planctomycetales bacterium | reverse complement strand
AGACGGCAAAGCACTCGGCCCAATCTTCATCCGGGTGCTTCTGGGCATACCAGCCAGGCAGGTTGCATACGTATTCGGGGGAGAAAGGCTGCAGGCGATATTCATCGACATAATCGTCGTTGATTGAGCCGTAGCACTTCGTCCAGTCGGGGCGATCGTAGAGGCGGTACGCATAGTTGACAACGTGACCCACCTCGTGGCGGAGGTAGCGAAGGAAATCACTTCTGCCGGCCCCTTCGAGGAAGCCGACTTGTTGAACGTGCAGGGCGATCAGGTCGGCTCTGGCCAGGCAGAATGGGATGCCAACCGAGATGGTCCCGAACGGTACACCCCATTCCGTGGAAAGGTAGTATTGTGGCTGCAGTCGAATCATTCCCGCCCCCATCCGCTCCTTCTCGAAAGCGACGATCAGCGGTTCCAGCCGACTGCCCGGAATCGTAAGGCCGAGATCGCGCAGCGGGGTTGACAGCAGTCGCGGCCAATCAGGCGCAGAGCCTGGTGATGACATGAGACGACAGTCCTGTGTTAGTGTTCAGTTTTGGACGCGGAGCCACCGATTTGATCTTACGTCGCGACGCATCGGAAGTATATGGACCAGGGTCGGGCGAAAGCAGGTTTCTCCGGTAGCACGAAAGTTTCAACACGATGATCGCGGGCTGAAGTTTTGCAACATGAGGCCTGGCAAAACTGATAGCCTTTCGGAACACCTTAAATACCCGACTCGGAGATCGTTAGATTTCCGTCACACGATTTCAGTCCCAGACCAATGCGAGTGCTTGGAGAAATATCAGCGATCAATGCTCGACAAAGAACGTCAACCGAGAAGATATAAATCCCTATTGATGCCATCGCGCGATCCGCATTGCCCGGAATTGGACGCGGTGTTTCTGGTTTTTCCTTAAAATCCCTGATGTGGCGACCGGAATCCAGCGTGAGGACGCCAAACAATCGAGCCTTCTGCAGGCCGACCTCCATGCAGGCAACTGTGACGTCTGCTTTTGATGTTTCGTGCCGCCGAAGGATATCAGAATAATCTATCCGAGAGACATGATCACCCGAAAGAATCAACACATATTTTGCCCGCGTCGGTGGCGCACACCGAAGCGGCGAATGCGGCGACGCAAAAATCCTCGGGACGCTTGGATCGGTCTGACATTTACGCACGACGTAGGTTCCCGGCCGTTATTTCATTCCATTCTTCTTGAGTCAGTGATTCAGGCTGGCGATTCGGATGCGTCTCACTTGACCAAGGAAGTCGTGCCTCAACTTGTGCCTCGCAGAGTTTCCAAAGCAGGTCTTTGAAACCAGTTTCGCCTTCTTTGTCGCAGTCGGGGAGAAGGAGGACTTGGTTGTTGGCGACGGTGCGAGCGTAGCGAACGAGGTTTTCGAGTTGTTCGGCGGTGACTTTGTTGCTGCCGAGGGCGATGGCGGCGACGTTGAGGCATTCCAGTCGCAGGACGTGGTGTATGCCTTCGGCGATGCCGAGGCCGTAGCGGTTGGGCGAGTTCTTGACCCAGGGTTCCTGGAGTCTCGTGGCGATTTTTTTGGCGAAAAGGATGACGACACGATCTACCTCGGTTCGGGCATTTTGCACTTTCGCTGTCGTGAGTTACGATCCCGCGATGATTCTCTCCAAGCCCGCCACCGTCTGTATCTCGCTGCTCATCCTCGTCGTGATCGAGTCAATCACCTGCCTGCGGTACGTCGGTCCCTCGGTTGTCTCAGAAGCGGACGCTGACGCCTCCACTGCGGTCGGTACGCCTCTGTTTTCCGCAGAACGCGCGTTGAAAATTCACCGACAGGTATTCGATGGAACGTCGCATCCGGCGGGATCGGTTGAGAATGATGCCGTTCGAGGCAGACTGGTGCATCTGCTGCAGGAGCATGGCTGGAGTGTTGAAGTTCAGACCTGCAACAGCGGGGGAAGAGAACCGATACTTCTGCATAACGTGGTCGCTCATCGACCGGAGCAGGAAGGACTGTCCCTGCAGCCACTTGTGCTGGCGTCGCATTATGATTCGTGCCGCTTTGGTCCCGGTGCCGGAGATGCGGGCAGTTGCGTAGCGGCGGTGATTGAAGCCGGTCGATTGCTGACACTAAACGCCAGGCAACTGAAGCGTCCTGTCTGGCTGCTGTTCACCGATGGGGAAGAAGGCGGATTGCTGGGAGCTCGCGAGTTCGTTGCGACTCATCCACTTTCGCAGCAACGTCCTTTGGTTTTGAACTTCGACGCGCGAGGCAGCGCGGGGCCGGTGGTGATGTATGAGACTCACTCCGGCAACTTGACAGCGGTCTCCGAATGGGTCAACCAGTTGGCTCGACCGATAATCACGGGTTCACTCTTCACCGCCGTCTATCGGTCGATGCCGAACGGAACCGACTTCAGTGTGTTCCAGCAGGCCGGATGGCAGGGCTTCAATTTTGCCATCATCGACGGAGCTCATCGATACCATCAGCCGGACGACACGCTGGCCAACCTTGATCCTCGCAGTGTTCAGCATTTTGGCGAACAGGCTTTGAAGTTGTCCACGTTCATCGCGGCGAATTCGCAGGACCTTGCCGTGACGAAGGAGGACACGGTCTTCTTTGATGTCTTCGGATTGTTTGTCGTACACTATCCGGTCTGGTGGTGCCTGCCCATTCGATTTGCGTTGTTTTTCGTTGCCATACAACTCTACGGACGCCATGTACTCCTGCGGCCAGTGCTGCGGCAATCGATACAAGTCTGGTGTACGATGCTGGTCGTTCTGGTCGCTTCGATCGCCGTTGGCTGGATCGTAAGCCGTTGCATCATGGGCACCGCGTTGCTGCCGCGAGCTTTCGTCTGGTACGGTCACGCCTTGTCGTTTGCGATGTGGTGTCTGACAATGCTCCTGGCGCTGAGCATCGCTCACTGGATGCTGCGGCGGATTGAACAGCGAGTGGTGTGGGACAGCTTCTGGCTGGGTCAGGCGACGACGTGTCTGGTTGTTTCGATCTGGGCTCCTGAGTTTAGTTATCTCCTGTCGATTCCCGGCGCGTTTGCGATCATCCTGACGCTGACAATACGATCGATTTCTTTGCGCACCATACTGGCAGTGACCTTTGCCGGCGTTATGCTGATCCCCATGCAGCACTTGCTCGTGATCGCACTTGGTCCGTCAGCGGGAATGTTGCTGTTCCCTGCGTTTGTCCTGATCGCCATGCCGATGCTGCCCGCCATGGGCCGCATGCTGACGAAACCAGAACCACCGCCACCTGAACAGGATAAGACACTCTCAACTGTGGAAGCTCCGAATGATCCGACTGTCAACGGCAAACTTGCCTTGGAATAGGTCCGAAATGAGTTCCCGACTTACCGGGAGGGCGAGGCTCCTGCCGAGCCGTTTCGACTGGCGGGGCACGCCTCGGCAGGAGCCACGCCCTCCCTTTTCATTTGTCCAATGTATTTCAGGACTGATCCTAATTGGACAGCGCCAGTTTTGGAGGAAACCGAGCTTTTTTTTAACCCGAAGCGTGAGCGATGGATTGTGCCTAACTCTTTCCCTCGCTTACGCTTCGGGTTACTATTTCGGAAAAAGTGACGCTGTCCAACGAAGCATCGCGCC
This sequence comes from Planctomycetales bacterium, assembly GCA_038214195.1. Classification (GTDB taxonomy): domain Bacteria; phylum Planctomycetota; class Planctomycetia; order Planctomycetales; family Planctomycetaceae; genus SXXK01. The sequence continues at coordinate 6,847 of JBBQSE010000308.1, read as the reverse complement.
GGACTTGACGGTCGCCTTTCGCTCCGCGAAAGCAGCGTTTATTCGTTTCATCCTCACATCGATCGTGATGTTCGCAATCACTTCCGCGACAGCGACCGCCGAGGAAGCCGTGCGTCCGCGAGTCGTCCTGACGCCGGAAGCTGCGGCGATCCATGCTGCAGGCATGCTGTTCGACGGCCACAATGATTTGCCGTGGGAAATCCCCGAAAAAGGAAACTCTTCCTTCGACAACCTTGATATCGCGAAGTCGCAGCCTTCACTGCACACAGACATCGCAAGGTTGCGTCAGGGCGGAGTCAAAGCACAATTCTGGTCGGTCTTTGTGCCCGCCGACCACGACAAGACCGGTGACGCGTTGCTCCAGACGCTCCATCAGATTTCCATCGTGAAGACGATGATGCAACGCTATCCCGAGACGTTTGAACTTGCCTCAAATGTCGATGACATCGAACGCATTGTCAAATCGGGCAAAGTGGCCTCGATGATGGGTGTGGAAGGCGGTTATAGCATCGAAAATGAACTCAGCAATCTGCAGCGGCTGTACGACGAGGGCTGTCGCTACATGACGCTCACACACTCAAAATCTCTGCAGTGGGCGGACTCCGCCACGGACGAGCCTGTCTGTCACGGCCTGTCAGACTTTGGCCGCGAAGTTGTGCTGGAAATGAACCGGCTGGGAATGCTGGTTGATCTGTCACATGTTTCCCCCGAGACGATGAAGGCGGCGCTGGCGACGACGAAGGCACCCGTGATTTTCTCTCATTCCAGTGCCCGAGCAATCTGTGATCATCCGCGCAATGTGCCGGACGATGTGCTGCCGCTTGTCAGTAAGAACGGTGGCGTCGTGATGGTCAATTTCTATTCCGCGTTCATTGTGCCAACGGAGGAGCTCACGCTGGATAAAGATGCAAGTGGCAGTCTGCATGATGTCGTCGATCACATCGTCCATCTGGTTGCCATCGCAGGAATCGATCACGTTGGCATTGGTTCCGACTTCGATGGCGTTCCGCGACTTCCAGATCAGCTGGAAAGCGTCGCCACGTACCCGTTGATCACTCAGGAACTCATGAATCGGGGATATGATCAGGAATCCATCCACAAGATCCTCGGCGGCAACGTGATGCGTGTTTTGCGGAAAGCGGAAGACGTGGCAAAACAAATGGTGAGCGACGCGGGCCGCGGGCAATAATGAATCGCATTGCTTAATGACAGTTCAACAATCCAACATCGAGGACACATCGTGGCTGCAGTAACACTTATTGATGTTTCGTCCGTACCACCCGGCAGCGGGGCGGAAGTCGTGGCGGATGGGAAAATTTTCGCCGTCTACAACGTCGAAGGCACGATTTACGTGATCGACGGTATCTGCCCTCACGCTGGCGGTCCACTTGGAAAAGGGATGCTGCGGGGCAAAATCGTCACGTGTCCGTGGCACGGCTGGCAGTTCGACGTCAGTACGGGAAAACACTGCCTTAATGAGCGACTGTGCCAGAAACAGTATGAAACGCGAATTGAAGACGGCAAGGTCGTCGTAGAAATTAGCTGACGTCGCCAACAGCGCGAACAACCTCCCACAGCCATTCGACAAACGGACGCTCGATCGAACTGGCCACCGCAGTCACTTCAGTATGATCCAGCGGCGAATCCGAAAGACCGGCGGCGATGTTTGTGATGCAGGAAATGCCCAGCACCCGCATTCCGAGAGAAGCGGCCAGCAGAGCTTCCGGAACGGTGCTCATGCCTACGGCATCCGCGCCCAGCGTCCGCATCGCCCGCACTTCCGCAGCAGTTTCATAATTTGGTCCCGTCATCATCGCATAGACGCCTTCATGGATGTGCAGCGATGTTGAGATGTCGCGTACCTGGCGACGCAGAACGTCGTTCCACAGTCTTTCCTGATAGCCCGGCATGACGCGACCTCGATCAGAATCAGGGCCTGTCGATGCCACGAGGCCCGTGTCTGTGGTCCCAACCCCACTGCGAAAGCAGCATGCTGACAGCGGACGAAGATGATCACTAATTAGCATCAGATGTCCCGGTTGCAGGTCTGATCGCACACCCCCGGCGGCATTTGTCACGATGAGAGTCCGAACACCCAGTGCGTGCAGTAGCCGGGTCCCAAATTCGACTTCGCGCATCGATCGTCCTTCGTAGCAGTGAACGCGGCCCTGGAGAATGGCAACCGGAACATCGTGGATTCGTCCACTGACAAACATTCCCGAGTGTCCAGTCACGTTTGTCGGAGGCATGTTGGGTATCGAAGCGTACGGCAGCGACTGTCCGCCGTCTGTGATCAGTCGATCTGCCGCGTGTCCCAGGCCGGAGCCCAAAATCAGGCCGACCGGAGGAGCTGCATCGCTGGACATGTCCAGCTGTTTGCGAACGCTGGCCGCAGCCTGAATGGCGCTGGAAACGTCGCTGCCGGTGACTATCGCGGATTCCATCTGTGATCCGGCGTGGATGCTCGCATCATCCCGCATTCGCAAGATCGGCCCCTGAGAACTTGACATCGATCAGGGTCGTCACTCCATTGCCCGATGAAGTGTTGACGCCTTTTCTGAACTGAATTCTCCAGACGAACGATGTGCCGTCTGCGGTTTTTAGACCATTCACCTCTTCATTGCTGGCAACAAAGGTGGTGAGCGATTCATTCGGGGCCAGAACCTTACCGCCATCTTGTCCGGTGATGACGAAGTAGTTGTCCATCTTTTGCAGGAAGTTGAGGACACGAGTTGATGACTTCTCACCGGACGGCACGCCCACCGTCAGAAAGGAATTGGCCATTGTCGCTTCATCCTGTGAATCAGGTGGAGTCCGACTCGACATCAATCCGGCATCAAACGGGGGAAAAGCATAGTCGCCAACATTTTCGAACGTCAGCCACAGACGCATGACCGGTTTCGTTGTCAGTTTGTCTTCGGGCGCTCCCGAGTTGTAGGACTGAAACTTCAGCGCTTCCGTAGATACGCGAACAGGTGTCACAACGACATCACCAAATCTGCGGGATTCTCCGATCCGCATCACATGACCGTCGGGAAGTTCGGTGCCATCCGGGACGGGGCGAAACTCATTGGGTTTCAGTGGACGAAGATCCGGCAAGCTTTCCAAAACATGGTTTGAGGACAATGCCAGGCGTTCCGTCACGAGCAATCCCAGCAGCAGCAGCGTCAGTGCTATGGCATATCCCGCGACGCCGACGAAGAGCTTTCGACTGACGTGATCTGAGGACGCACTGGAATCGGATACCCTGTCAGTCTTGCCGACAGCGGCAGGGGCCACTGCAGAAGCGGTTGCTGAGGCAGCGGCAGTCGCTCGTGCGGGGGATGCGACGCTGGTAGCAACCGGGGCGGAGACGCTAGCCGGAACTGAGGGTGCGACGGCGACTTCCGACGGAGCCGTGATGGTTCCTGTGACGAACTCTTCGACAGACGCTTCATCTGGCTCATCGACCGATACGGCGTCGTTTGAGTCGTCTGATCGAAAGTCTGGATCGGTGTCTGTCGCAGCGGCGTCAGTCAGTTCGGTTGTGGACATCTCATCGACTGACGGCTCAATATCTGGTCGCGACGCATCTTCAACCGTTTGCTCATCATCGATTTCCGAGGTGATGTCTGTCGTCTCAGAATCGTCGTTGTTCTCCGCGTCAGGCACTTCGTCCGCAGGCGCATCAGCTGTCTCCAGGTCTTCCTGAAACAAGCCCGCAGCGGGTTCTTCTGCGGCGTCAGTCACTTCCGACGCCTCTGCCACGTCAGTCACACCTGCCGCGTCACCTACTTCCGGACTCACGCTCGGCGCAGCCTGCCTTGTGAAGAAATCTGGCGCGGGCGCAGCTGGCGCGTCGGGCACATCGGGAAACAAACCCGAAGATGCCTCCACGCCGGAAAAATCGAGCCCCGACGCTTCAGCCTTGTCAGGTACTTCCGGGAACAAGAGCCCACTTTGCCCCGTTTCCGGCTTCGGTCCACTGTCCGATTTGAGAAAACCGAAATCCTGTTGGCCATCAATAGGTCGTATGCGTTTCGCCGCCACAGAACGTACTCCCAGGAAACTGGTTCTAAATTCAAGACTTCAGTTTAAAGCCTCAAATCCCAATTCGGGAGGGACCGCGTCCCTGTTTTCGAATTATTCCGGGGACCACGCCACTGCGTAGAAAGCAGTTACGGCATTACGAACTGATGACCCTTCGGCTTCACGGTCAGCACCGGGCAGGTCGCTTTGCGGACGATGCGTTCGGCAACGCTGCCCATCAGGACGTGCATCAGGCCGGAACGGCCGTGAGTTCCGATCACAACAAGATCAATCTCCTGTTCGCGGGCATAGTCGATGATTTCCATAAACGCCGCGCCGACTCGCACTGCACGCACGATGGGCTTTTCGTTTTCCCATCCATCCAGCGGATATTTCAGCAGAGTCGCCTCGGCGTCGTTGACCATGGTTTCCGACTGAGCCTGCATGGATTCCACGGAAAACGCCGCCGCCTCCGGAACCAGCATCGCCGGATCCGGAACAATGTGCAGCAGATGCAGTTCGGCCCCAAATCGAGCTGCCAATGCACAGCCGTATTGCACAGCGGGCTGGCTGAAGTCACTAAAGTCAGTCGGAACAAGAATTCTGTCCAATTTGATCATGTCAGTTTTCCTATTGAGGTGGCATTTGAATTGTGAGCATCGCGAATCCAATCAATGTCGCGCCCGTAAGCAAGAGCGCGATCAGCAACCCAACTCCATACACGGTTCGAATTCCGTCATCTGGAAGTTCCCGACGACGCATTAACTTGCGGGCAATGACGCCGCAGACCCAGGTCCAGTGGAGCATCACATGCACAATCACTCCAAAGCCAAGCACGGCCAGCGTTGAAAACTGCAGGCTGCACCACTGGCCGTAGTTCATTCCCCAAAGCAACCAGCCCTTCGCGGCAACTCCTGGCGGAAAAACAAACTGCACAATCACAGCAATGATCGACAGCGTGACAAACGCCACCATCAGCAACGTATCCAGCCAGAAGTTGATCATCGTTCGCGAGAAACGAGAACCGACAACGGGAGCTGTTTTGCCGTGATCATCCAGCGATGGATCCTGATCCTCGCTGATATTCGCGCCGTCTCCCTTCGCGATAGCGCGCAGCTCCGGACGAATCGAACTTCGCTTGGATCCAGTGTTTTGTTTTAGAGATTGCGTCAGCAGGATGGATCCCTTTACATTCCAGTAACCAGATTCGTGAGAATTCGGGCCAGACATCTCACGAATACCGCTATTTCCATTCGGCGCGGCCAGTTTCCTCTACGCACTCAGCGTGCCGCATGCGTTAAGTTGTGACAATTGGCTCCGCAATGTATCAAACGAGCCGCGATTGCACACTCCGATTTCCCAAAGCGTGCGATTTGGCGCGCCTGAATCGTACAGAACAGCACATGGGACGTTCGCTGCAGTTTTTAGTTTTTGATTTTGGAAGTCATGGTTCCCCCGCAGTTATGGGTTGGTTGAACAGAATCGATAGTTCAGAAAGTAGGCGTTCCGAAGTGCTCATCTCCGCTCTTTCACGCAGTACCCGCTGAGCAAGTTCCGGACGATCAGTCAGAATGCCATCGACTTTGCGGTTCATCATTTGAGACATCGATGCCGCATCGTTGACCGTCCAGACGAAGACCTGCATATTGGCTTTGTGCGCGCGGTTGACGAAGTTGCGAGTTGCGAACTTTCCATTCACAGCCAGGAAGTCGGCCTTGATTTTTTGCAGATTGCCAACGTAGACGGACAGCAACAGGCCGCATTTCCAATCCGGCCTCAGAGCTTTGATCCTGGCAACACCTTCAGGCTGGAGCGACATGACCATGATCTGCTCTGCCATGCCTGCTGCTTCGACAATATCGACTACGCGTTGTTCAAGCTGTTGATCGTGGCCGTAGTACTTGAGCTCAATATTCACACCGACCTTATCCTTGCACAGCTGCAGAACCTCAGCGAGCGTGGGCACACGTTCGCCTGCAAACTTTGGATCGACCCGACTGCCGATATCAATGCTGGTTAATTGGTCCAGTTGTGCGTCCCAGATCTTAAGCGGGTTGCCCGACAACTTCATGAAGTCGCTGTCGTGCAGTACGACAACTGCACCATCCGCAGTCTCCTGCACATCGAGCTCGATCCAGTCCGCCCCGTCTGCGATCGCCTGACGAAAAGCAGCCATCGTGTTTTCGGGAGCCACTTTGGAAGCTCCTCGGTGTGCCATGATCTGCACATCGTCCCAGAGCTTTAGAGTTGTGAGCGACCAATATCCGATGATCGCCGCTGCCAGGACGGCGATGATGCCTGCTGCTGCAAGCCGGAATCGAGTGAAAGTAGGATGAGCACCTTCACCGTGATCAACAATCGACTGGTCAATCGCCGTCACCGAATTCGGATTGATCTGTTGGTAGACATGAAACAGGACGCCGGCCAATCCAATCGTCGCGAATAAGTTCAAAATCAGACCGGCGGTGACCAGAACCAACAACATCAGGCCAACCCGCGTAGCCAGAATCAACAGCGATCCGATCGACGACGGAATTAGCAAACGACCAGTTACACCAACCGCCGTTGTCAGCAGCACGTTCAGGCCCACGACAACAATTAGCCAGGTGACGAGCCAAACGAGGATCTTTTGACGATGGCCGGAAACGAGCCGCTGACTGGCTTCCAGTGCGTTACTCGGAGGCACCTGATCGAACATGATCAGTGGGAGCGCCAGAAACCAACCGGAATAAAGTCGCAGCAGAATACCAATCAGGACCAGAGCCAGAGTCACACCCACCCCGGCTGCAACCGCAAATTCCGTCGGACGTTCGTTGAGATAATAATTGATGTCGTATTC
>JBBQSE010000307.1:0-10440 GCA_038214195.1 Planctomycetales bacterium | reverse complement strand
ACGCGCTTTCGGCCGCTTCTCGGGCTCGGCGCTGGAATTCCAGCTGGCTGCGAAATGGACGCGGAGGGGAACTGGCGGGAGGCTGGAACGAACCATCCGGAGTCAGGACACGAGCCTTCGTGTTGTCCTTGAGACACGTCTTCAGGATGCTGATCGCTCGCCGTTTGCAGGCGTCATCCAGAATCGGCACGAGCAATTCGATGCGTCGATCCAGGTTGCGGGGCATCCAGTCGGCACTCGAGATGAAGACGCGTTCGTCACCGCCGTGGTGGAAGTACATCATGCGGGCATGTTCGAGAAAACGATCAATCACGCTGGTCACGCGAATGTTTTCGCTCAATCCCTTCACACCGGGTCTCAGGCAGCAGACGCCGCGGATGTTCAGTTCGATCTCCACGCCGGCATTGGACGCATCATACAGCGCCGAAATCATAGTGGGATCGGCCAGGGAATTGAGCTTCGCCATGATGTGTCCGCGGTCGCCGTTTGCCGCGCGGGCAGTTTCCACATTGATCATCTCCAGAAGTTTTTCGCGTAGCCCGATCGGCGCGGATTCGATCTGGGCGAACGGCTGAATCTGTGAAGCACCGGTGACGGCGTTGAACCAGCTGATGGCGTCATTCCCCAGATCGCGATTGCAGGTGAGCAGGCTGATGTCAGTGTAAAAACGTGACGTGATCTCGTTGTAGTTTCCGGTTCCGAAGTGACAATAGCGTTGAAATCCCTGAGGCTCGCGGCGAACGATGATGCAAGCCTTGGCATGAGTTTTCAGTCCGCGAACTCCGTAAATCACCTGCACGCCGCTGTATTCGAGCTGGTGAGCCCATTCGATGTTGCGGGCTTCATCAAAACGCGCCTTGAGTTCGACAATCACGGTCACGTTTTTGCCGTTTTCGGCGGCGCGCATGAGTGATTTGACGACGGGGCTGTTGCGACTGGTTCGGTAGAGCGTCTGTTTGATCGCCACGACATCACGATCATCCGCCGCTTCTGACAGCAATCTCAGGACGGGTTCAAATGATTCATAGGGATGATACAACAGGATGTCCTGGGACTTCATCGTGTCGAAGATTGATTCGGACGGATCAAGTTTTGGGGATATGCAGGGCGTCCAGTTCGGATACAGATGCTGATCAAATCCGCTGACATTTGACAACTGCATCAGGTCGCTCAGCCCGACTGGACCGGGCACACGATAAACATCACGTTCACCGACCCGCAGCAGGGCTTTCAGGAAATCCAGAATCGGCGGTGTGATCCGGTCTGAAACTTCGAGTCTTGTGCAAAAGCTGTCTTTGCGATCGTGCAGCACATCTTCCATTTCGGCCAGCAGGTCAGCTCCGTCGTCTTCGCTGACTGATAAGTCGGCGTTGCGAGTGACGCGGAAAGGAACAGTTGCCAGCACCTCTTCATTCGGAAAGAAACGGTTGACCATCAGCGCGATGGCGTCTTCCGTCAGGATGAATTCATAACTTCCGGCGCTGGGGAGAGTGATATAGCGAAGATCAAAACGTCCAAACGGAATCACGGCAAAGCGATACGGTTCCGCTTCGGATGTGCCCCGGAGTTGCACGACAACATTCACGGTCCGTCCGAACAACAATGGAAATCGCGCCGGGTCATGAACTGCGATTGGTGTCAGCACTGCCTGAATCTGCTCCTGAAACACGGTGTCTACAACCTCCACCTGGCGATCATTCAGCTCATGTGATCGGCGGCGTTGAATTCCGGCTTCGGCAAGATGCGGTTCCAGGGCTTTTAGATAGATGCGATACTGGTCCGCGACCATCTTTTGAGTTCTGATGCTGATCGCGTTAAGTTGCTCCAGCGGTGTGCTCCCGGATGGATCGTTCACCACTTCTCCGGCTCGCACTGCGGTCAGCAGGCTGCCGACGCGAACCATGAAGAATTCATCCAGATTTGACGCGGTGATTGCCAGAAACCGCAATTGTTCCAGGAGCGGAACGGAGGGATCGTCGGCCTCGTCGAGCACACGCTGATTGAATTCCAGCCAGCTTAATTCGCGACTGACAAACTGAGTTTCAATGTCTGACATAGTCCTTTTCCAGGGCGTGAAGCATGATCTGTTATGACGATTCACGCAGCAGAACGCTTAGGCCGAATGTATCTTCCAGGAGTGAAGCTTTTTGCCGCAGTTCCATTCTTTCCAGTGACAGATCGCCCGCCGAGTTGGTGGCCGTGACGACGAGACGACTGCCTTCGATGGCGCATTTGATCTCTCGGATTCGCTGGCTGCCGGTGTGATCCAGCGCGACGGCCACACGCAGGATACCCGCGAGACGCGAAACGACAACGCGGCTGTCACGATCCAGCCGGGCGAACATTTCATGAGTTGGTTTTGGTGCCGCGCGGCGGTGATAGCGGGCAATCATCGCGACCAGTTGATGATCCCGCGCATTCAGGCCGAACAGTTCGCTGTTCATGATGAGATAGTGGGAATGTTTGTGATAGCCCGACAGACCAACGAACAATCCAATGTCATGGAGAATCGCCGAAACATACAACAGTGTTTCGCACCGCGCGTCCATGCGATGTTCCGCCTGCAGCGAGCGATACAGCGTTCGGGCCAGGTCCGCCACATGCCGGGCGTGCTGCAAATGAGTCTGATACTTGCGAGCCAGTTCCATGGCTGAGTTAATGATCTGGTCGCAGAAATCTGAAGACCAGTCATTGGACTGCAGCATCCCCTGCAACAATGCGTCTCGCAGATTCAGTCCGGTGATCAGAATCTGTGAGCAGCCAAGTGTCTGCGCCATGCGAAGATTCGCCAGCAGAGCGGGAATCAACGTCTCGGCCTGAGTCAGCTCGATGTGATACTTTCGGACGATGCGATCCACGGAGACTGACAGCAGTTTGGTCGTCAGGTGTTCCAGATCCGTGAACTGAATGCGACTGAGTTGCGACGCATGCAGTTCGACACCCAGTTCTCTCGCGGCGAACCGCATATCGCCACCAAGGGCGACGAATTCAACGGCACGTCCCTTTGGAATCACATCGAGCAGCGGTTCCAGCGTGCGGTCGATCTGACCGAGCATGAGGCTGCCCACGCGACTGCGCGGTGCCTGCGACTGGACCACAAGCTGCTGCAGCCGCAACGATCCCAGACGATACGGTTGCGAATGCACGATATCCTTGCCCTTGAGCACAAGGATTTCCGTATTACCTCCACCCACTTCGGCGACGACCGTCATGGCATCGGTGAGAGACGGATCATTCTGCAGCAATGGACGCACGCCAAGGTAGGTCACGCGCGCAATTTCGGCGTCTTCAATTAACTCAACCGCCAGGCCGGTTGCCGTGTAGATGCGGTCGAGGACTTCCATCCGATTCGTCGCCTCGCGAATCGCGCTGGTTGCCACGATGCGAATATGCTTCGGGTCGCTGCACTCATATTCTTTCAGCTTGCGGCGGTAACTTTTGAGGACTTTGATGACCTCCTGAATTGTTTTTCGCTGGATGTCACCCTGTGTGAACGTGTCCTTTCCCAGACTGACACCCCGAACGAGCTGTTCAAGCACATTGACGCTGGAGCCACCCAGGCTTTCGCCGATCGCCATGCGAATCGCTGACGTACCAAGTTCGATGACCGCCAGCGGAAACGCCTTCAGGGTCCGCGGCGTTTCCGTCGCAGATTCCAGTCGCAGTGGCAGTTCCGTCGGATTTGCTTCATTCCCGGCCGTCATATTTGATCAGTCCTTGTTGACGACTTTCGATTCGGCTTCCTGTCGAATCCAGGCGGCGGCTCCCATGGCTCCGGCAAGATCACCAAGTTCGCTCACTTTGAGTTTGCCGCAGTCGGCGAGTGACGGCAGGACGTTTCGGCGAATTCCTTCCTTTACGGATTCCAGGTAGAGCTTGGGCATCGCCTCCACCAATCCACCGCCCAGAATGACGACATCGGGTGCCAGAATATTGATCAGGCTCCCAATTCCGCGACCGACCTGTTCCGCCGCCGTGCGCACAATCTGCTCAATAACTTTGTCGCCCATGTCAATTGATTTCGCGAGTGTGGAACTGCGGATCTTGGCCAGATCTGTGCCGGCCAATTCTTTGAGATTCGGTGCCTGGCCGCGATAAACGGCTTTCGCCGCTTCAGCGGCAATGGCCAGACGGCTGGCCAGACCTTCCAATGTGCCGACTGGTCCCGCTCCGGCCGAACCGCCCGCCGTGGCCATCTGCAGATATCCCACTTCCATGCACGACGATCGCGTGCCTCGAAAAATCCGTCCTTCGTAGACGCAACCTCCACCGATTCCCGTGCCAGGAAAGACGCCGAGCACGCAACGATAACCCTGACCTGCGCCAGCGACGTATTCACCAAACACACCCGCATCCACGTCGTTACAAATCGTGGCGGGACACTTAAAACGCTTCGACAGAAAATCCTGCAGATCAACATTCTTCCATCCCAGGTTGGGCGCTTCCAGAATAATGCCCTTCTGCAGATCCAGCGGACCCGGCACTCCGGCACCGATGCCTGCGATTTCATCATCAGTGGCGGCAGCTTCGGTTAATGCCATCTGAATTGTTTCGGCGAGACGTTCCAGATTGACCTGGTCACCGGAACTGCTCCGCGTCTTGCGGCGTTTTTTTGCCAGGACTTTGAGCTTGTCGTCGAACACGACCGCCATCATCTTGGTGCCGCCAAGATCGAAGCCAATCCAGATCTTACGTTTCGGTGTATCGCTGCTCATGGTCTGCCCGAAAAATGCCACTCACGGTAGCCGGAGTTCCGCCACCGCGATCTTGAATCTGATTCCGGTGGGAGCATAGCAGTTGATATTGCTCGACTCTACTCGACACTTCGTTCTGGACTTTCGCCGCGATGTGAATGAGAATCGACGTTTTCCAGCTGTTGGACGGGTCTTCAGGCCCGCCGTGTCATTACGAGGCGGCGGACGGGCCGGGAGACCCATCCTACATCACCTCCGCTTTCTACGTGTACCGGTTTCACTTCGCTCCGCCGCCTTTACCCCGCCATTTTCTCACGGAAAAACCATGGATCGAGACACACTCAAGGCGACGCAGGCACCGCTAAAGCAACTGTACCAGTCGAATCCAGACGCCGCCGTTGCGGAGTTGCACGCAGAGGGCGATGTTGATTTTGATCAGCTAAGCTGTCGTGTTGCAATTCCTCCCAACAATGGCAAAGACATCCTGGCAGGTCTGCATTCCATGGCTGGCGGTGACGGGACGCTGGCCTGCTCGGGAGAAATCCTGCTGCAGGCTTTGGTCACCTGCGCCGGTACGACGCTGGCCGCAGTCTCGACCGCCATGGGACTTGGTGTTCGCGGCGCACATGTCGAGGCGATCGGGATTATGGACTTTCGGGGGACGCTGGGAGTTGATCGGTCGGTGCCTGTGGGGCTTACTTCGATCTCATTGAATTTTCAACTTGATTCCGACGCTTCAGCGGAACAGCTTGACAAATTGATTCAGTTGACGGAACGCTATTGCGTTGTGTTGCAAACTTTGAAAACCAGCGTGCCTGTGAACGCCACGCGAATATAGTTTCGCAGCCAATCTCGCCAGAGCCTGCTTGTCCTACGGCAATTTTGTTTCTGCCGCTCGTATTACCGCAGACACTCGTGTCAGATACACTTTCTGATCTGAGTTTGTGATCATCGGGAGTTTGAAAATCATGGAAATGCTGGCCATCGTTCTGTCTTCAGCGGTCATTCTCACCATTGCCTACTTTACATATGGACGATGGTTGGCGCGGATGTTTCGGCTGGATGACAAGACGCCGACACCGGCCGTCACGATGCGGGATGATGTCGATTATGTCCCCTGCCAGACTGGGCCGCTGCTGAGTCAGCACTTCTCCGCCATCGCCGCCGCCGGGCCGATTGTGGGACCGATCCTGGCGGGCTTGTATTTTGGCTGGCTGCCCGCACTGCTGTGGATTCTGATTGGGTCGATCCTGATCGGCGGTGTTCACGATTTTTCAGCGCTCGTGGCATCGATTCGCCATAAAGCAACATCCATCCTTGAAGTCGTGCGGATCCATATCAGTGGTCGGGCGTATTTGCTCTTCTTGATATTCGTCTGGCTGGCGCTGGTCTATATCGTCGTGGCCTTTACCGACGTCACAGCCAGCATGTTTGTTGGGGCGCTCGATCTGGAGACTGGTGCTTCCTACAAGTCGGTCGGTGCTGCCCGTGAGGCTGGTCAAACGGGCATGCTGGTGCTGTCCGGCGGGATTGCAACTTCTTCGCTGCTCTATCTCGCCCTCCCAATGATCATGGGATTGATTGTGAGAGCCGGTGTGATCTCCATGGAAAAAGCGACCTGGATTTTTCTCCCGCTGGTTGGAGTCGCGATCTGGATTGGACAGTACATCCCGCTCAACGTGGATGAAATAATTCTGTGGATGAAGCCCGATCTCGCTCCGGAAAATGCAGCGTTGTATGCTGTTCGTGTCTGGGACGTGTTTCTGCTGTCTTATTGCGCGATTGCCTCTGTCATCCCGATGTGGCTGCTGCTGCAGCCGCGCGGCCAGCTGGGCGGCTATTTCCTGTATGCAGCACTGGGTGCCGGGGCGCTCGGGATCATGCTGGGCGGCGAGCCGATTGGTCAGCCGATGTTCAAGGGCTTTGTGCAGGAGAAGGGAAATCTGTTTCCATTCCTGTTTATCACGATCGCCTGCGGAGCCTGTTCGGGTTTTCATTCGCTGATTGCATCCGGGACGACATCAAAACAACTCAAGGTCGAGGGCAATGCTCGGGCCATCGGGTATGGAGCGATGTTACTGGAGGCGATGGTTGCGATCATTTCTCTTTGCTGCGTGATGATGTTGTCGAAGGATTCGAAGTTGCTGGGAGCAGATCCAAACTTTATCTATGCCAATGGGATCGGAACCTTCCTTGCGAAGATCCACGTCTCACGGACACTCGGCGTCGCCTTTGCACTCATGGCGTTCAATACGTTTGTGTACGATACGCTGGACGTTTGCACTCGACTGGGGCGATTCATCATTCAGGAACTGACGGGCTGGAAGAATTGGTTTGGCGTCTGGTTCGGTACGTTGCTGACAGCGGGTGTTCCGATGATCTTTGTGCTGCAAAGGATTACCGACGCATCCGGGAAGACGATTCCTGTCTGGAAAGTCTTCTGGAGTTTGTTCGGTGCCAGCAATCAGTTGCTGGCGGCTCTGACTTTGCTCGGAGTGACCGTCTGGCTGTGGCGAACACGTCGAGAGGTCTGGGTCCTCTTCGTCACCGGCTTGCCAGCGATCTTTATGTATGTGATGAGTGCCTGGGCGTTGGTCACGATCGTCACTGGGCAGTTCTCAAAGGCTGGCAAATACGATCCCGTCGCCTGGATCGCCGTTGTGCTGCTGGTGTTGGCGGCTTTAATGCTCGTTGAAGGCGTCGCGGCCCTGCTCCGCCGTGATCCAGCCGCCGGAGACCTGGCACCAGCGATGACTTGAGGAATTGTTACCGGACGGCGATTTGTTGTGCCAAATCTGGTCGAGCCCCAAAAATCCCGTCGGCGGAGCGACGGGTGTACAGTACACTCGTCGTTCCGCCGACGGGATTCGCCAGATCCCCGCCCGAAAACTTTCCCGCCGACCTGAATTCTCCGAGTCTACGCAATGCATCGCGCCGCGAGATCAACCGTTGAACACCTTCGCTCCACGTCGCGCCGGCATCTGCTGCAGGTTGGCTATTCCGGTCTGATGGGACTGGGTCTGCATTCCATGTTGCCCCGCACAGCCCGGTCTTCTGAAGCTGGCGCGAACGCCGCCGCGCCGCGGGCCAGGTCACTGATCATCGTGTTCTGTACGGGAGCGATCAGTCATCATGACACGTTCGACATGAAACCTAATGCTCCGAAAGAGATTCGCGGTGAGTTCAATCCGATTGAAACCACAGTCCCGGGAACTCAGATCTGCGAACATCTGCCGCGTTTGGCTTCGCGGGCTCACAAGTATGCGCTGGTTCGTAGCCTCTCGCACAAAGACAACAATCATCTGATGTCGACGCATCATGTGCTCACTGGTCATCTGCAGCCTGGAGCCTTCTTTGACAAGGTGGCGTCGCGGGATGACTGGCCTTGCTATTCGGCGGGATGTGAATATCTTAGACCTCGCAGTGACGGAATTCCAAGTGGCGTTAACTTGCCGACATTTCTGATGTCGGCCCCGTTGACATGGCCTGGTCAGCACGCCGGATTTCTGGGACCGAAGTATGATCCGTGGCAGATTACTGGCGATCCAAACAAGCCCGACTTTCGCGTGGATGCTCTGACTCTCTCGCAGGGAATCGATTCGATTCGTCTGGATCAGCGTCGCGGTTTGTTGAAGTCACTCGATCAGAAGACAACGGTGGCGACGGATATCAGCGCATCGCGTATGACCGAAGATCAGCGACTGGCGTTTACGATGTTATCATCGGGGCAGTTGTCGCAGGCATTTGAGTTGACTCGGGAACCTGACGCTGTGCGCGACCGATACGGTCGGCATCCATTCGGCCAGTCTCTCTTGCTGGCGCGGCGACTGGTGGAGGCCGGAGTTCCGATCATTCAGGCCAACATGGGACCCGTCCAGAACTGGGATCATCACCAGGCGATCTTTACGACGCTCAAGGGCCGCATGCTGACACCGCTGGATCAGTCTGTTTCCGCATTGCTGGATGATCTCGACGAACGTGGTTTGCTGGATCAGACAATGGTGATGGTTCTGGGCGAGTTTGGTCGAACCCCAACGATCAACAAGGATTCCGGCCGCGATCACTGGGGACCGTGTTTCACTGGACTGTTTGCGGGCGCAGGAGTTCTGGGCGGCAAAGTCATCGGTCAGTCCGACGACATTGGTGCCTATCCGGAAACAGCGGCATTTTCGCCCGACGACATCGGTGCCACGGTTTATTCTGCGCTCGGTATAGACCCGCACGCTGTCGTCCACGATCGCATTGGTCGTCCTGTGCATTTGAATCAGGGAACAGTGATTGAGTCTCTGTACTCGGAAATCAGCGTCTGAACCACTCTTTACTCCAACGGCGGAATCATCGCGATGTCTGAAGGCGAAGAGAAATCACTGACATGGCTGGTGGGAGCCAGTCTGGTCTTGCTGCTCGTCGTTGGCTGGGGATGTCTGGCCAGTTCGTATGCCGGCGCGACGGAGGGGACAGAGTTTGCTGTCACGCCGAGCGGACGAATGACCGCGCGCGGTCGCGGCATCGGGATGCTGATTGCCGCAACGATCACGTTCCTGCTGAACGCGATTCAGCAACTGCCAAATTTCTTCAATGTCATCTCGTGGCACGTCAGCAATCGCGTGTGGCTTCCGATTCTGTTCATCGTGTTGGCGATCGCGATTGTTGTCGGTGCAATTGGGCTGAAGAAGCTGGAACAGAATCTGGAGAAGCCCAAATATGGCTCAAGGACGCGGCGGAAGTAAACGCCAGCAAAGTTGCAGCAAGAGTTCTACACTGGAATGCGAAACGCCGGATCGAAGCTCGATCCGGCGTTTTGTGTTTGAATGACCTGAGATCGGTTATCTCACGTCACTGAATTGAAAAACCTTTCAGGTGAGAGTTCGTTTTGGCGAACTCGTCAAGCTTGGCTTTGTAGTCCAGTGTCGGGTTGGTGACTCGAAAGCTGCACACCTGATTGCCTGGGTCCGTCTTGATGTCGGTGATACCGTCAATTTTTGTCAAATCGCCTCGCACGGAGGCGGCACAGCCACTTCAGGTCATGTTTGGCACACTGAGCGACACGAGGACTCCATCAGCAACTGCGGCGATGGGGGCATCGGCAGCAGGAGTCACCTGCTCGACATTCGCCTGAGGCGCTTCGACGGACACGGAGTCCGTCTCGGAACATCCCGCCATGCCAGCCACCACTCCCGTGGCCAGCAGCATTGGTACAATTCGTTTCACAGATACTCTCCAACAAAATTATACAACACACTAACACTTGTTCGTGTTCACCGACATTCTGGTTCGACTCTGAATTCGATGATCACACCAACCCGACACGCAAACGACACAATCAGTCTCGCTTGCGTGTTAGGTTGTTCCAGTGGCCGCATTCTAGGCTGAGATGTTGCTCAATAACACATGAAATCTGTGCCAACAGAATTATCTCGTGAGTGCAGCGTAGGATCCGTCATAAAAAACCGTCGAAGAACGGATTCGGGTGGGCACAGTCACGTGCGGGCATGTTCAAGATGCCGGTCTTTCACTTGGAATCCAGTTTCTTGTCCTGGAGTGATTTGAAGAATTCATCCGCGTCGAATTTCACTTCTGACCAATTGGGAGGATATTCGAAGGCGTAACTCAGCGGCAGGTCAATTTTGAGTTCCTGATTCTCGCGCAGAATTTTTAGGGCAATCGTGGTACCGGCCTGAGTGAGGCGTTTTCGAATTTCAAGCATTGAAAGATCCTTCGGCATCTTTCCGTCGAACAGTAGAAC
>JBBQSE010000306.1:0-10444 GCA_038214195.1 Planctomycetales bacterium | reverse complement strand
GCAGGGGGCTCGATCAGCAGTTTGTTTGTGCGCTTTAACTTCTTGAACATTAGTGACCACCGGACCTGCTCAGACTGACCTGGAAATGAATCCGATTCACGACTGGACCGAAGATTCCGCCATTACAGCGTCTTCCGTTTCCCGGCGCTTCAGAGCCATTTGCAGTGTTACGGTCTCGATCAGTTCCGTCGCAGATTCCTCGACTTCAAGCACAAATCGATTGATAACGCTGGTGAAATAGTTGAACGTGACATACGCCGGAATCCCCACGACCAGTCCAAAGGCGGTGGTCAGCAGGGCTTCACTGATGCCGCCTGCGGCCGCCTCCACGATGTTCGTTTCGCCCATCTTGGCGACGATGTCCTTGAACGAATTCACCATCCCGGAAACTGTCCCCAGAAATCCGACCATCGGCGCGGCACTGGAAACCGTGCCGAGCGTGGGAAGATGTTTTTCCAGCGCGGCGACAACGTGAATACCGTAGTCGTCCATGGCCTTAACGACCTGCTCTTCAATTTTTCCCGGATCGTAGTCCAGACGCTGCAGTACCAGAAATTTCCGGAGTCCCGCCGACAGAATCGCCGGGACCGGCCCGGTCTGGCCGTCACACAGCTGCAGAGCGTCTTCGACTCGCTCCTGTTCAAGCAGCGTCCGCACCTGCGCCCGCAGTGCCTGGGTGTCCGTCCCCAGCATCTTCAGGCTGCGATAGCGTTCGATGATCACGGCGAAAGCCACGATGCCCATCAACAAAATGGGCCACATGAAAATTCCGCCTTCAAGCATCAGGCCCATTGCACCGGAATGCAGCATCTTGTTGACGGAGTTCCAGATTCCTTCTTCTTTACCAGACGACGATTCCTCGTCACCGGTCGCGGCATCGTCTGACGGTGCCGCATCATTCGCGTCGGCGGGAGCTTCTGCCGCCACCGATGTTGCCGGAGCGACAGGCAATTTTCCGTCACCCGGCGCTACTGGAGAACTCGCCGCTGGCTGGACCACTTCTGCCTGCGCGAGAAACAGCGACTCTGAAACGGCAGGTCCAAAACTCAGCAGGCCGAATAAAACGAGGGAGATAGATGTCATTGATTTTCGTTCTCAATTGCTGTGGCTGCGGCTTCAAATTGCTGCAGCATTTCAGGTAACGCCAGTCGGCCGCGGGCAAACTTGGCTGCTTCTGTAGAAGGGTAGTCCCAGTGACAGCGGTTGTATCTTTGAAACGCCTCGCGGATGTTGTTCGCATTCCGATAGCTTTCGCCGGACCAGAAAACCGCGTCGGCGCACAGCGCATCGTCCGGGAATCGTTTTGCGAATTGATCAAACGACATTCCGGCTTTGAGGTAATTCTCGGCCTTGAAGTAACATTGACCATTTCGAAACGCCATGCGGGAAGAATGCTGATGCCCTTCGAACTGTTCCAGGAATTTCTCGCCAACCTGGGCCGCCACCTGGAAGCGACCATTTTTGTAAAAATAGTCGCTGATGCGGATCATCACGCTGGCGATGAGTGGACTCTTCGGAAAAGTTGCCGCCAGTGTCACGTAGGCTTCAAGAGCCTCGTCAAAGTCCCCCGATTCTTCGTAGCATTGGGCCAGCTTGTACTGAGCGTCCGCAGCGAGTGAGTGATCGGAATACTGACGAACAATCAAGTCGTACGACTGAATCGCTTCACGCCACTGCTTCAGCTCCTGGGAAAACTGGCCCATCAGATAGGCGATCCGAGGAACGTATTTCGGGTCTGGATAGTCTTCCATAACCTCCTTGAGCACACGCCGACCGGCTTCCAGATCTGTCTGATAATCAGCGGATCGACCGAGTTCCTGATGGCTCTTGAAGAGTTCAAAATAGCTTTCGGCGATGTGGAATTTGGTTTCCACGGCGAGTTGTTCGTTGTTAAACGTCTTGCTGAACGCCGTCACCAGACCATCGGTGCCAATGACCACCGGGACTTCCTGAAGCGATTCCAGTGTGCCCTGTTCAGTGCTGGCTGACGGATCGATATAGCGAATCGACAGCGTGTCGCCAAAGAAGCATTCGATCGCTGGATCTTCGGCGGTGATGTTTTCCGGCGTTGGCTTTTCACTGGGTGCCAATACGAGCGAGCCCGTGAAGATTCCACTGTGCTGCAGTGTTTCAAAGAGTGGAACTGTTTCTTTGTCGCCAAATTCCGTCGTCAACTGCACGTCGATGGCGTCACGATCATCGGTCACGTCGCGGTCCGCATCTTCGACGCGGAGGAAAAGTTTTTCACCAACATGCAGTTGGGTGACTGCTTTCTCGTACTCGCGATCGGTGCAGAGCAGTTTGCCGTTCGTCACGAGACGCGCCTGTGCCGCAAGGGCTTTCGCTTTTTCGTTTGGTCGCAGAATATCATTATACTGAGCCAGAATGCGATCCTTTCCAGTCAGGTTCAGCACCTTCGTGACAAGACTGCGGTCCACCGCAGATCCCTGGCCGCTTTCGTCTTTGACATCCGGGCCACCGATCAGGTTTCGAGGCATTTCAGAATGCACGGGTACCAGACTGGGACTTGTGCTGCTTCCGAGCTGCAGAATAACCTGACCAACAAATCGGCCATCATCCAAAGCGATCACATCAGCTGATTCCCGTGACACCTGATTGAACGTGCGAGTGAATGCTCCGGAAACAACACACTCAACATCAACCTTCGCGCCGTCGGTTGTCTTGAGCGATACGACAACCTTGCTGCCGCTGTTCTTTGCGGAATCGGGATCGATCACTTCAACTGTCAACGGCGCTTCAAAGGCCACGGCGGCCGTTTCCGGACGATCGTCCGTCGCCTGATAAATGAATTGCGGGGGTACCTGTTGAGGGTTGGCTGAAGGAATCACCCGTGATTCCAGAATGCGAATTTGAGCTTCAGATGGCTGATTCACATACACGACCGCTTCGCGAGGCACCGCGTGGCCAGGAAACGTGTTCTGGGAATCGATGTAACGCAAAAACAGACGCTCTCCCTTTTGCACCTGAACCTTGCCCGGTTCCTTCATCGCGGAAGTATCAATTTCCTTCGTAAAGATGCCGGTGTTTTCATTAGTTTCCGTCGCGACGTATTGGAACGCTTCGCCACTGCTGCTGATGAGTTCAAATGGCACTTCGTCCGGCGTATCACTCGTATCATGATCGAAGTCAACGATTTCGACGACGATCCGTTCACCCGGTTCAATTCGCTTTAGAACCTTGCGAACCGTGTAGACGGCTCCGTTAGTGTCCTTTTGGAAATCGTACGTGATCGGCGTCACCGAGGCGTTGTAATAGGTCGCCGTCAATTGACTGGTCAGGAGACGACTGTTTCCGAACGTCCCCTGAGTGAACTCATCCGTGTAGTTGCCCGTGATCACGTCGCCCCCGGCGATTTCGAGCGTGTCGTTGTCGGGGAGCGTCAGAATGTCGAATTCCGTGGGGATGAAAATTTCATCGTCTTCGCCTGCGATTTCCACATGACTAATGGCGACGGCCTCGCCGAGGAATTCATGAATCACAAGTTTCACGTAGCGAAGTTCCATCGGCTCGAACTCCATCGTCCATTCGGAGCGCCCAAAGTCGCTGCGAATCGGAGCTCGCACTTCGGCCGGGCCGGAATTGGGTCGAGTCAAATCAAAATCACTTGCTCGAAACGGCAGCGCCACGATCGTGTCCGCTCGATGGTCCTGGCGTGCAATCGTTGCTGAAACACCCTGACTCGCATTTGTCGTCGCCGCGAAAATCGTCAGCGGATGCGTGCCTGCTTCCAGCCACACGTCAACTGTCCTATTTCCCGGTCCAACTTCGAGTTCCAGGTTTTGATCGATCCAGACAGCGGTCGTATTTGCCTGAACGGCGATCCGTGCCGCGCCGGGACGATCCTGTACAAGCAGACCCTGCCAGATGACAGCATACGGGTTCTGCGCACCTTCGGCGTCTGCTGGACGTGACCATAACAACTCGGTGACCTCTTCATCCTCGGTGGGCTGGATGTTTTTGCTCAAATTGAGGATCTGCTGCCAGTTTGAGTAGCCCGTATAATTGCCTTCAAACACCCGCCGTCGCATGGCACCGAATTCTTCGGTCACCGGTGGCGTCGGAGTTGGGCTGGGATGAGTTGCGATGCGGAACCAAAACTGACCGTCATTGCTGCCCATGATGTCACCGCGAATCGGGATATGCTGATCGGCACGCGGGGAACTGATTCGGACTCGATTGACGGTCCTGAGGTCTTTCATATCGACGGTCAGGAACTTGGGGGTCGCTCCGTCCGGTTCGCTCATCCAGAAGGTTGCCGGATCGCGATCGATCGCCATCAGTGGACTGTGTTGAATGGCCGTGTCACTCGCGAGCGCACCGGCGGGCAATTCGCCAGTCAGGGCTGTGCCTTCGAAGATGCCGGTATGGAGGCCAGTTTCCTGCATCTTCACCTGGAGCACATCGCCGCTTTCAGCGTTTAGTTTGACGACAATCTGGTCGGCGTCGTCGGAGTGATCCCGGTCCGGATCTTCCACTCTGAGATAGATTTGATTTCCAGGCTTGATCTGTGACGCTGGACGAGACTGCGAAGCCAGACGCTGGCCAGTTTCCGGAGTCTCGTCAATTTCTTTCTGCAGCTGATCACTGAAGGACTCTTTTTTCGCATCGACAATGCGGCTGCTGGCCATTTCAAACTTGCCATCCGCCGCCATATGAATTTCCACGTCCGACAGCGGAACCTTGCGGAACTCCTGTTTGAACTCGTCCGGATAGTCGCAGTGAATAATGTCTTTGCCCGTCAGTTGCAAAACATGATCATCGGGTGTGACCGTGCCAAGTTTCGTATCGAGATCCGTACGAAACAGGCCACGTCCCGCGCCGCCGGACGTGAGGTAGACCGTTTCTTTGTCGCCGCCGGGTTCTGTCGTGACAATCACCGGAATCTTATTCTGTCCTCGACTAATCCCAAGGTCACTGTCCTGAACCACGATGGACAACGGCATCCCTGGCCGGTGGGTCCGTTTGCTGGACCGCCCCAGTCGCCCGACAGTGTTCAGCAGGTTCAGCTGATCCATGTAGCGTTCTTCCTGGCGATACACTTCGGACAACTGATACAAGACCTGATTCGCAAGTTCAATATTGGGCACTTTGTCGAGTACCGCTCGAAAAATGTTTCGCGCTTCGTCCGGATCTCCGCGACGATGAGCCAATACGCCGCGGAGGAATTCCGCACGCACGACGATTTCCGTGTTTCGGCTGTGAGACAGCTTTTCGAATACGGATTCTGCCTGATCGTAGACCTTTTGAGCCATGTACGATTCACCGATCCCAAATTCCGCCTCGATCGCCTGCGGTGTTTCCGGGTATCGATTCATCACCGTTTCGTACTCTGAACGCGCGACGTCGAAGCGTTTTGCCTGAAAGAAATTCTTGGCAAGCAGCAACTGCACTTCCGCTGCGATCGATGTGTCGAACTCTTTGACTTCGCCGTATTTGACCAGCCAGCCACGCAGGATGTCCTCGACACGATTATGATTGTCTTCGCCACCGGCGACGATGTGACGATTACAGACAAACAGCATCAGATCAACCGGGACCGAATAGCGATTCTGATCAAACAGGGCGATGTTCTTCTGATAGGTGTCCCACGCAAGGTTTTCATCGCCGAGGCGAAGATGCAGTCCGGCCTGAAGCAGCGGAGCAATCTCGCTCTTTTCGTCGATCGTGACGCCGACTCCGCCAATCCGGGAGTAACTCTGTGAGACCAGTTCGCGGGCATTCTGTTTGCGACCTTCGTCCACCTGTGGAATATTGGCAAGCATCCCGGTGAGCAGCGTGGCGGCGGTGGCATAGTCCTTCCGCGATAACGCAGACTGAACGAAAATGTTCATTTGGTCCCACTCGGTCGTGGTGTCGCCGATGATACTCGTCATTTTCTGCAGCGCGAGCAGGTAAGCCAGCGGAGCCAGATCTTTCGGAGCGGCCATTTCCCAAAGTGCTAACTGTGCCACGGCTGCGGACAGTCCATAATTGAAGTCCCGCACATTGGTGAAAACCAACTGCTTATCCTGCTCGGTCGCATCCGCCTTGCTTCGCAGAGCGTGGACCCACTGGATTGGCAGACTGCTGTCGAGCGACCACGGACGATATATCGCCTTGTCCTGTTTCAGCCGGGCAGCCACGAGCGTCGCTTGAAATTTCTGCAGGTCGCCAGACTTGAAATAATCGTCCGCCAGCCATGTCGAATAGCTGCCGTGATAAACGGAGTCCAGCTGTGTCAGTTCGTTGAGAAACTGCAGACGTTCTGCATCCATCAGTTTGGCGGCAATCCGTGCGGCGCAGTACGAAGAATCGTAGTGATTCGGCTCGACCGCATAGTGAGATCGCCAGTATGCCATGGCTTCGGGCACAAGCCCCTGAGCGGCGAGCACATCGCCGATAATGTATGCGTAGCCCATGCTGGGTCCCAGACGCTGTTCGGTTGCAGTGATCCAGTTGAGGACTCGTTTCATGAGTTCTGGATCTTTTGTTTGCTCAGCAGCCATCGCGAGGCGACGGTACAGTTCCGCATTGTTCGCGGCGATGGTGGTCGTCAGAACATGTTCCGCAGCGGCCTTGGCGACATCGACCGGACCGTAGTCTGTGGCGGATTGCAAATAGGCCATCGCAAAGCCTTCATCGGTTGGGAACTTGCGAGCCAGCTGGCCGTACAGAGCGACACACTTTGGACGCTGATCAGCGGGGGAATAATGCCGCAGATAATAGGCGTGCTGCGACACCAGTTTCTGGAACTGCCGGTCGTTGAGTACACCCAGCTGAGTCAGGATCAGATGGTCGCGAGACTGTGGAGCGGCGGCATCGTTGGATTCGCCGATGATCCAGTGCCGCATCACGATGTCCTGATCGGCCTGATCCAGTTGCGTCTTCATGAATGCGGCGTGGGCTTTATGGGCATCGTTCTTTTCGGCCTGCTGCACCCAGCTGCGCGGTATGTTACGGAAGCCGTCCATTTCGACGAAGTCGCGACGGGCTTTCAGAATCATCGCCACATCCGCCTGAAACGACTGCTCACTTTCCGGTGTGTACAACAAAGTCTCGATGGCACTGCGGGCATAATGGTCGTTCGTCGGTGACTGGGAGATCATTTGACGCAGCACGGCTCGCATCTTCGCGTCATCTTTGATCCGGTCGCGATACATTTCATACGCGAGCACGTAACGCAGGTAAGCTTTTTCGTACTCGTTCGGATTGCTGGCGATGGCCTGAACCAGCACTGCTTCCAGCGGCGCGTAGTTGGGAGTAGTATTCGGTTCCGCAGCGGGAGCCGTTCGCAGGAACGCTGAGGCATTCGAGTTGCGGGAGGCGTCCAGCGGCAACAGCTCACCGAACATGCGGTGCGCAGTCGCTCTGTCACCTTCACGCTCATACTTCAGAGCCAGCAGACTGCGCAGATAGAGCCGTTCGCTTTTGTCGGGATACTTCTGGAAGAACTCATTGACGATCGGTTCCATCTCAGCCGCTTTGACGGCGGCGTCGTTGTACATGCTGTTCACGAGAGTGTAATGGACGTCCATGTCGTCCTGAATCGCGCGGGCCTGTTGATAGCTAACAACAGAGTTTGCCCATTGCCCAAGGTAGCCGTGATTCTGAGCGATCCAGTAATGAATTTGGTACTGTCGCTGCCGATCTTTCGGCAGCCCCTTGCTGAGCATCTTCTGTGAAGTGGACGTGGCTTTGGCCCATTCGCTGCCGCGTCGCCACTGCGCCACACCCTGCCATGCGATTTCTTCCAGAAACGCATCAACTGGCATCGTGTCGAGCATCTGGTCCGCCAGCATTGCGGATTTTGAATACACACTCTTGTCATTGACGGCGGAATAATACGTCTGAGTCAAAACAGCATATTGTTTTCCGAGATCCGTCTGCGGCTGACGCTGCCACACCAATCGGCAGGCATCGCCCGCCGCGTCGTATTCGTTTGGCATCTGCCGAAGCGCTTCGGCGAGACGGATTTCCAGATCTCCACACTGAGGAGCATCCGGGTAGATCGCCAGGAACTGTCGGCACGTTGCGGCCACTTCTTTGTTGCGGGCCACTGCGGCGAGTCCGTCGACCAGCTTCAACATCATCGCCGGATGCCGAGTATCCTGCGGGTGTGAATTGACAAAGCGCTGGGTGACACGGATCAGACCGAAGACGCGCTGATTCGCGTGATAAAGATCGGCGAGCTTCACCATCACATCGGCGGCTTCGGGAGTCGTCGCTTTGAATTTTCCGAGTTCCGTCTCCAGTTGCATCGCCTGTTTGGAAACCTGATCGATTTCGGGCTCAACGGCCTGTTGTGCCGCAGCCTTTTCCTGGGCGGAAAGCGACAGTACCGTTGGTCCGTTCAAAATCGCCAGGACTAGAAGCAGATATCCTCCACGGCGTTTCATCCGGAATTCCTTTCAATGCAGTTCAATGGTGGGCTCAAACAAGGCGGGAGCTGACAGCAAACTATCACGGTGCGGCTTTGGCGAGGGCTTCGGAGATCTTCTTCGCATCCACGGCCAAAGGACTTTCCGGGTAGTCTGAAATCAACTGGTCGAATCGACGACGCGCATCGTCCTTGCGATTCATGCGGTAGAGACAGCGACCGTAGTTGAAGAGAATCACGTCGAGAAATCGTGCGTCGGGATGATTGGCAAGGACAGTCTCGAACGTGTCGATCGCTCGCGTATAATCTTTTTGCCGATAGTAATAGTTGGCCATCTTCGCGACAGCTTCCCCGACGCGACCACTCTCAGGGTACTGGTCGAACACTTTCTTGTATTCCTGAAAGGCCCGATCGTACAACTGAGTGGCCTGTTGCTCAGGAGCCTCAGCCGCCATTTCGTCGTAACATTCTGCGATGCCAAACTGCGCGTCGCCGCGGAGCTGACTGGTTTGCATCGCGACCAGGCGTGCGTAGATTCCGATCGCCCGATTGTAGTTTTTCTGTTTCCGGGCCACATCGGCGAGTTGCAGCAGGGCATCGTCTACAAATCCGCTTTCCGGAAACTCCCGCTGCAGGCGGGAAGCCATGGCCGCAGCCAGATCCAGCTGATCCATGGCAAAATAGATCTGCCACAACTGCACATAGGTTTCTTCCAGCACCTGACCGCCGCTTTGTCTCGCTTCCTGCATGACTTCTTCGCAGACCTGCAGAGCGCTTTCGTATTTGGTACCGGCGTTTTCACCGAGACCAAATTCCTTGTAGCGATTGCCGATGTTCATCAGGGCGTCGGCGGTTTTTAGTTTGGTGCGGACACGCAATTCTTCATCGGTGATCATTGCACGTGTGACGCGGACGCCGCCCAGGTTGCCTTCAATACAGCGCGCGTCCGCATTCACCATTCGCGAATCGTCGCTCAGGTTGCGTTCGTCTATGTATGTGATGCGAATGATGTCGCCGGGCAGTGCCTGGAGCTGATCGTCGTCCGCCGTCACGTCAGCGGCTTTCGTGAGCTGAACACTGCCGCGAAAGATTCCGCTGTGAATAGTGCCGTCATCGACAGGCTCTGGCGGCGCTGGCGTGGCAGGCTCTGTTTCGCGGGGAGCCGTGCCCGAAGTCGAGGATGCCGCAGCTGTTTTCTCATCGGCAGTCCCGTCCTTGTTTCCAGTCTTCGGTGGCGTAGTCACCTTAGACGACTTTGGTGCCGTTGGCGTGGGCTCGGCAGCGGAATCATCTGCTTCTCCAACGGTCGGCAGGGTTGGGGCGGAAGTGACTTTGATAGCGGCTTCGGTAAGCTTGACTTCCAGCCGATCGACGCGTTTGAGGCGTTCGATCTCTTCGTCCAAGTCGGCAGCGTCGCCAGTGTTCCCGGCATTTGTGTTGCCGATGTTTTGAGCGATCGCCTGTTGTTTCGCAATGGCCTCGTTTTCAATTTCTTCATCCGTCTTCGTTCGATAGATCTCGACGACGGCCGTCATCGAGTCGGCGTTGTCGCCAAGATCGCGGTCCAGATCGATGATCTGCAGATTGACAGACTTGTCAAGCACCACGCCCTGCAGGACTTCGCTGAACGCTCCGTCCATCACCTGAACCATAGCGTTACTGACGACAGCGACTGACTTCGCCACCGGACGATCAAACGTCCGATCGGCCGTATGAGAATCCACGTAGGTAATCTTCACTTCATCGTTGCCAATTACCTCAAGGCGACCGTTGCCCTGAACGGTTTTTCCCAAAGCTGTGGGGATGCTTCCAAGGGCGATGCGAACATTTTTTCCGACCGGATAACACATGACGGATTCAGAATCGCCCGACTTCGTTTCGCAGTGAACGGCAATTGCCTGGTTGGTATCCAGAACCGCGAGATCGGCATCCTCAATCCTGATAAAGAACCGCTTGCCTGCCTCCGCCTTCGGAATCATGCCGTCTTCTTCTGAGACGTTGGTTCCGACTTTCTCCAGAGCGGTGATCGCCCGGCTGTAGTGTCCCAGTTGAAAATGGGCCAGGCCA
>JBBQSE010000305.1:0-10453 GCA_038214195.1 Planctomycetales bacterium | reverse complement strand
CTCGATGAGATCGTCAACAATATCGGTCAGACGTTTCTCGGACTCAGCATCGGCTGTGCCCGCTGCCACGACCACAAATTCGACCCGATCACCGCAAAGGATTACTACGCGGCTCAGGCATTTGTCGCGGGAGTGGAATATGCAGATCGCGAGATCCACAGTCCCGAAACCGATGCCCAGGAAAAACTGGCGGAAACACTGCGGAGTCAATTGCATGAGATCAATGATCGCCTTGCTCAGTTTGTCCCTCTGGCGCGGCCGGGCTTGAAGCAACGACTGACGAACGCGAAGGAAAATATCGAGTCGTTCAATTCTGTTGAAGCGAAGTTCGTCCGCTTTACCATTCACGATGCGAACCTGCATCCGTCTCTGGGGTTGATCGAACCGTGCATCGACGAATTCGAAATCTTTACGGACGAGCCTGAGCCACGGAACGTTGCTCTTGCGTCGCACGGAACGAAGACCACTGCGTCCGGCAGCCGGACATCTGACGCACACAAACTGGAGCACATCAACGACGGAGAGTTCGGCAACGCACGCAGTTGGATGTCAGACGCGGCAGGTCGCGGATCGGTCCTCTTTGAACTGCCGCAACCCGCGCGCATTTCCAAAGTCGCCTGGAGCCGCGATCGCAATGGTCAATTCAACGACCGACTGGCCACCGCGTTTACTCTGGAAGCAGGTTTAACCGCTGAAGAAATGACCACCGTGGCTGAGGTGTCCATCCCTCGCTACATGGTCGATGCCTCAACGATCAACACCGATCGATTTCAGCCCGTTCGGACCGGAAGCCTGCGATTCACCATCCTCAACACCAACAGTCTTGACCCCTGCCTCGACGAACTCGAAGTCTTCAACACTGCCGGTGAAAATATCGCGTTGGCCAGTGCCGGGACGACTGTCAAAACCTCTGGCAATATCATCGTCGCCAATCGGCATGATCCAAGTTATCTCAACGACGGGCAGTTCGGCAACGCACGAAGCTGGCTCGGGAACGAATCCGGCAAAGGCTGGGTCGAGTTGCAGTTTCCGGCCGAACAGGAAATCACGCGAGTCCTCTGGAGCCGGGATCGCGAGGGCAAACACCAGGATCGCCTCGCAATCGACTACAAGATTGAAGTTCGTGCGGGTGGCGACTGGATGCTGGTCGCCGATTCGAGCGATCGTCAGCCGTATGTCGCCGGCGCGGTGCAAAGCCCGGCTTTCACGCTGTCCGGGCTCACACCTGAAGAGGCCAGAGCCGCCACGCAACTACTTGCCGAAAAGTCAGACCTCGACGCCCGAATCAAAGTTGCAGAGACTCGTCCGGTGGCATTCGCCGGCACGTTTCGACAGCCGGACCAGATTCATCTGTTGATGCGTGGTGATCCGGAACAACCGCAGGAAGAAGTTCTGCCCGCCGTTCTGAGCGCTTTGGGAGATATCTCCCTGAGCCATGACATAGCGGAGCAGGATCGCCGCCATGCGCTGGCTGACTGGATCGCCAGCCCGCAGAACCCGTTGACAGCGCGTGTCATGGTGAATCGGATCTGGCAGGGCCATTTTGGTGCTGGCCTGGTGGATACGCCAAGTGACATGGGCAATAACGGCTCCACACCGACGCATCCGCAACTGCTCGACTGGCTGGCTGCGGAGTTCATTGACTCCGGGTGGAGCATCAAACACATGCATCGACTGATTGTGCTCTCGAAGACGTACCGGCAGGCATCCACTTCTGAACCGAAGGCCGCTGAGATCGATGCCGATGTCCGTTGGCTGTGGCGCTATCCGTCTCGACGTATGGAAGCGGAAAGCATTCGCGACTCGATGCTGACCGTCAGCGGCCGACTCGACCTGACAATGTACGGACGTGGATTCGACTTGTTTGACCAACGCGGTGGTCTCAGCGGCTTTACGCCGGTCGAGACATTGACGCCGAAGAATCAGCGTCGCATGATCTATGCGCACAAGGTTCGGCGGGAATCGGAAGCTGTGTTCGGAGCGTTTGATTGTCCCGATGCTGGCCAGAGCACTGCCGTCCGTCGCGCCTCGACAACTCCGATCCAGGCACTTAACCTTTTCAACAGTCGCTTCACGCTGGAGGTCTCGACAGCATTCGCTGATCGCGTCAAAGCGGAGGCTGGAGACGACGTCGCGATGCAGATCAACCGCGCTTACGAACTGGCGTTGAACCGCCTGCCGATTCCCGCAGAGCAAGACGATGCGATGCCCGTGGTGCAAAAGCATGGCCTTCCCGTTCTGTGTCGAGCCCTCTTTAACAGCAACGAATTCCTGTTTATTCCATGAACATGAACACCAACATTTCAACCAGTTCTCAGCGGTTTCTGGATCGCCGAAATTTTCTGTCTGACAATGCGACGGCGCTGGGGTCAATCGCGCTGGCCAGTCTGCTCGGCAACGACGGACTGCTGGCCTCGACGACACCGCCAG
This sequence comes from Planctomycetales bacterium, assembly GCA_038214195.1. Classification (GTDB taxonomy): domain Bacteria; phylum Planctomycetota; class Planctomycetia; order Planctomycetales; family Planctomycetaceae; genus SXXK01. Next base: position 8,023 of record JBBQSE010000305.1, on the reverse strand, counting down.
CCATCGATCCGGCGAGGCCCTTTGCACCCCGTCTCCAGCACTTTCCGGCGAAGGCGAAGAACGTGATCGTCATCTTCTGCGCGGGGGCTGTGAGTCAACTGGAAACATGGGACTACAAACCTGAGCTGATCAAATGGGACGACAAACCGCTGCCCGGTGGGCCTGCCGTGACGTTTCAGGGACCGGCCGGAAATCTCGCACGACCGCAATATACGTTTCGGCAGCGCGGTGAGACCGGAAAATGGGTCAGCGACATGATCCCGCATTTGGCAGAACTCACGGACGATATTGCGTTCGTGCATTCGTTGACCAGCAAGTCGAACACGCATGGCCCCGCCGAGAACTTTCTTTCGACTGGCTTTGTTCTGGATGGTTTCCCAAGTCTCGGTTCGTGGGTCACGTATGCTCTTGGCAGCGAGAGTCAGAACCTGCCCGCGTATGTCGCAATTCCCGATCCTCGCGGCGTTCCGCAAAACGGCGCGAACAACTGGGGGCCCGGATTTCTTCCCGCCGCCTTTCAGGGCACAACGATGAGTTCAAAGTCTCCGGTGCGACATCTCGCCCCGGCAGGTATCTCCAGCGATGTGGATTTCGCTGGGCGGTCGCTGCTACAAAAGATGAATGCACGGCATTTTGAAACGCATCCGGGAGACAGCAAACTCGCCGCACGTATCGCCAGTTATGAACTCGCCGCGAGGATGCAACTCAGCATGCCGGAGATCAGCGACCTGAGCAGCGAGCCCGCTCACATCTTCAGCATGTACGGAGCCGACGATGTGCAAAACCCGGACAAAGCTGCTTTCGCGAAGAACTGCATCCTGGCCAGGCGTTTGATCGAAAAAGGCGTCCGCTTCGTGCAGCTTTTCAATGGAGCGTACGCGAGCGGCGGAAAGCTGAACTGGGACGGACACAGTGCGCTAAAAGAACAATACGACGTGCATGCCAGCATTCTCGATCAACCTGCGGCGGCGCTCATTCGTGACCTCCGGCAGCGTGGACTTATGGATCAGACACTGGTGGTGTGGTGTACCGAGTTCGGTCGTATGCCGTTCTTCCAGAAAGGAGCCAAAGGCCGCGACCACAACCCGGACGGCTTTACCTGCTGGATGACCGGAGCCGGAGTGAAACCCGGTGTCAGTCACGGCGTCACCGATGAACTTGGCCAGAAGGCCATTGAGGACGTGCATCCGCTCTACCACTTCAACGCAACGATCCTGCACCTGCTGGGTCTCGACTACGACCGCCTGAGTTTCGAACACAACGGCATCCAGCGCCGTCTTACGAACGTGGAGGGCAAACTGATCCCGGAAATCCTCGCGTTCTCTGGCATGCATTTGAAGTAACTGCGGAACACGTGGATAAGGCATGAGACGCCGGGAATCGGATCCCACGAAGCTGCGTCGGTGTGCGCCACCGACACGCGCAAGTGGACGAACAAAACTACAAAAGAGTATCGGATCGACGTAGGCAGGATTTCCGTCCGCCGGAGGTATTCAACCATTTGACGAAGCCCTATTGGCTCGCGACGAGCACACACGATCCAGAAAAACGGAACGACATCAGCGGGTTGCTGGCAAATTCTCCTCAGATCCCTTGTTACACTGCATTTTGCAAAGACAAGTGAGTACGTTCTACTTCGATGTTGAACAAAATGAACGAATGCCATTCTCTCCGACGCCATTGATGGCCTGAGGTTTCAGTGAGTGACGTCACCCAAATTCTGGAGCGGCTGGAAGGCGACGACCCGGAAGCAGTTCGGCAACTGTTTACGGTGGTGTACGGCGAACTTCGAAAACTGGCGGCGCATCATCTTCAGTCGGAGCAACCCGGCCAGACTTTACAGGCGACTGCGCTCGTGCATGAAGCGTGGCTGAAGTTGATGGTGTCCTGGACTGACGAAAGTGATGGGTACCGAGTACCCGAATCAGCAGGCAGTGCTGTAAACGCTTACGGCTGGAAATGTCGAAGTCACTTCTTCGGTGCTGCCGCCGAGGCGATGCGGCGAATTTTGGTCGATAACGCCCGCCGCAAGAATCGTCTGAAACGTGGTGGCAACATGCACCGAACCACGCTGGATCTCGATGCCGTTATTGATACCCAGGGTGATGACATGCTCGAACGGCTGGATCAGGCACTGCAGAAATTCGAGGCCATCGACGGGAACGCCTGTGAACTCGTCAAGCTGAGATATTTCGCGGGACTGTCGCTACTTGATGCCAGCAAAGTGCTCGATATCGCCCCTCGCACGGCCGATCGACTTTGGGCGTATGCAACGGCATGGTTGTTGAGAGAAAGACAGTCATAGACCGCTGTCTCACACTATGACGGGGCCTTTGCGCCACAGCAAACTCACTGTTTTAATTACTCTTAAGATTTTTTCCGGAATCGTGGCGTAACCCTCGACCAAACGTCGCCAGGTATTCGGGAGTCATCCACGTTGACCGGAGGCTGCCATTCGTCAGAATTCAGAAGTTCACCCACCAGACCTCGTTTTAGACTGGCCGAAACATGACCGAACGCACGATCTTTCTCACGGCCATTGAAATCGCAGACCGCTCTAAACGCATGGCCTATCTGGATCAGGCCTGTGGCGGCAACGCAAAACTACGAGCTGAGGTGGACGCGTTGCTGAATTCTCATCAGCAATCCAGCCAGTTTCTGGAAACGCCAGCCACAGCGGGCAACTCAGCTGTGGAATTAACGCTCGTCAGCCATGGTCAAGGTGATGGTGACGACGATCCCAACTCAGCAGCGTCTACAGGAGAAGCCGAGCTGCGGAAGTATCTGCAGCCATCGACTCGCCCCGGCTGGCTCGGTCGGCTGGCGCATTATGAGATCGAGCAGATCCTCGGTCGCGGTGCGTTTGGGATTGTGGCGAAAGCTTATGATGAAAAGCTCCATAGAGTTGTGGCCATCAAGTTGATGAATCCGGATCTGGCATCAACGTCGGCACCTCGGAAACGATTCCTCAGGGAAGCTCGGACAGCCGCCGCTGTGCGGCACGACAACATTGTCGGCATTCACGCCGTAGAAGAAGAACCGCTGCCGTATCTTGTGATGGATTATATCCCTGGAATCACGCTGCAGCAGAGGCTCGATCAAAACGGGCCCCTGGAAGTTCCGGAGATCCTGCGAATCGGACAGCAGGTGGCTGCGGGATTGGCGGCTGCCCATGCGGCCAATCTGATTCATCGCGACATCAAGCCATCGAATATTTTGCTGGAAGGCGGCATCGAGAACCGAGCGAAGATTTCTGACTTTGGACTCGCCCGTGCCGTCGATGACGCCAGCCTGACTCAGAGCGGCCTGATTGCCGGAACGCCGATGTACATGGCTCCCGAGCAGGCTCGTGGAGACATCCTGGATCACCGCGCCGATTTGTTTAGTCTTGGCAGCGTGCTGTACCATATGACCAGTGGTCGAGCACCGTTTCGGGCTCCCAATACGATTGCCGTGTTGAAACGAGTCTGTGACGACACGCCGCGACCGATAGAGGATGTGATCCCGGGAACTCCGGACTGGCTATGTACCATCATCGATCGCTTGCTCGAAAAGAAACCATCCGATCGGTTTCACACCGCGAAGGAAGTCGCTGACCTGTTCGCCCGCTGTCAGGCAGAATTGCAGCTCAACGGCAAAGTGACCTGCGTTCAAAGTAGCCCCCAAAGTAGCCATCACTCTCCGAGTGATGAAGCCCCCTCAGCGGCCCTATCGTCTACCAGCCGCCCGTCTCCCAAGTTTACCCCTGCCGCAGCCAAGTCCGCCGTACCCCTTTCGAAGACAACACCTGAAATCTCGTCTCGGCGGAGCGAGACGGCTACGTTAGGCAACCGCCGCTGGCTGCTGCTAACCGGAATCATCGCTGCCCTTGCGATCGTCGCCGTGGTCGTGCTCAACAGCCGCAGGAGCAACCAAACCGATAACCTGACGGGTGGAGAAGGTCCGACTTTCGATCCCTCGTCGAAAATCTCGAATCCCGAATCTCAGATTTCAAATCCCGCCGATCCCGACCGCCGCGCGGCGGAGTGGGTGCAGTCGATCGGTGGCCAAATGACGATTAGCGTTGCGGGGCAGCATCAAGAGATCAACTCCACACAGAACCTTTCAGCGGAGCACTTCCAGGTTGTGAATGTCAACCTGTATGAGAATCAGCGAATGAGTGACGCGGCTTTAGAGCACCTCAGGGGCCTGACCAACCTCAAAATACTCTCATTGTCAAACAACGCACAGTTGAGTGATGCCGGACTGGAGCATCTCAAGGGTCTAACCAACCTCACATCCCTCGAGCTGCAAAACAATTACCAGTTGAGTGATGCCGGGCTAGAGCATCTCAAGGGCCTGACCAAGCTGACAACGCTCATGCTGCACGGCACAAAAGTGGGTGACGTTGGGTTGGAGCATCTCAAGCACCTGACCGACCTCACGGTTCTCGACCTGAGGGAAACGCAAGTGACCGACGCTGGACTGGAGAACCTGAAGGGATTCTCGCTGGTGACGCTCTACCTGAGGGACACCAAGGTGGGCGACGCCGGGCTCGAACAGATCAAGGACCAGACCAATCTCTCGCTTCTCTGGCTTAATGGCACCCAAGTGACCGACGTTGGGCTGCAGCACCTTCGAGGCCTGACAGGCCTGACCGAACTTTCCTTGTCCACGACGCGAGTGGGCGACGCCGGGTTGGAGCACATCAAGGGGCTCACTAACCTAACACATCTCGACCTGTATCATACGCAAGTGAGCGATGCCGGGCTGGAACACTTGGCTGGCTTCAAGGGTCTCAATGTTCTCAGTCTGGCCGGAACCAGCGTGACGGATGGCGGTCTCGATAAACTCAAGGTACTCACAAAGCTGTCAGAGCTGTTTTTGGAAGACACCAGAACGACTTCAGGCGGCATTGCGGCCCTCAGGACGGCACTTCCGAATTGCAAGATCACTTGGGACGGTTCCAGCAATCCCGACCGTCTTGCCGCAGAGTGGGTCATTTCAATCGGCGGCTACGTGAGGATCCGCGTTGCCGAGGGTGAACAAGAGATTCACGCAATCCAGAACCTGCCGACAAAACCCTTCCGCATTCGTCTGATTTTCCTTCTAGGAAATCAACGCGTGACCGATACAGGAATGGCGAATCTCAAGGGGCTGACAGATATTGAAGACCTCAACATCGAGTCTGCTCCTATTACCGATGCTGGGTTGGCCAACCTCAAGGGACTCACAAGCCTGACGGTTCTTAGAATGGGGCACACTCGGGTCACCGACGCAGGACTGGAGCATCTCAAGAACCTGCGTAACCTCACAGAGCTGAATTTGAACTCATGTGCTCTCTTATCCGATGCTGGAATGGCATATCTGCGTGGCATGACCAAACTCCAGACGCTTGCGCTGACGAACTGCTATCAGGTGGGTGACGCCGGATTGAAACATCTCGAAGGTTTGACGGATCTGAGGGAGTTGAATCTCATTGCGACCCAGGGAGTGACTGATGCCGGGATGGAGCACCTGAAGGGAATGACAAAACTCACTTCCCTCTATCTTTACCAGACACAGGTGAGTGACGCGGGGTTGGAGCACATCAGGAACCTGACCAATCTCCAGGTTCTTGATTTGCGTCTGCCGTCCGTGAGCGACGCCGGATTGGTTCACCTCAAGGGGTTGATAAACCTCACAAATCTCAATCTGGATTCTTCGGTGGTGACCGATGCAGGCTTGGAACACCTCAAGGAGATGACGAAACTCACGATCCTTATCCTCGCCCACACGAAAGTGGGCGGTCCCGGCCTGGAGCACCTCAAGAACCTGACCAATCTCGAACATCTTGATCTTTTTGACACTCCAGTGAGCGACGCCGGTTTGGTGCATCTCAGGGGCCTCACAAATCTGAAAGCGCTTGAACTCCAAAAAACACGGGTAACTGGTTCCGGCCTGGAACACATTCAAGGCATGAGCAGCCTTGTTTACCTTTCCCTGAACAGCTGCCCGGTGACCGATGCCGGACTGCGACACCTCCAAACGCTGACCAATCTCCATACCCTCCATCTGAGTGGATCGCAGGTGAGCAATGCCGGACTGGAGCACCTGAAGGGACTGCCGAAACTGAGTTATCTGTCACTGGGCTTCACCGCTGTGAACAACGGCGGGCTGGAGCACCTCAGCGGCATGAAAAGCATCAGTCGTCTTGAACTGAGCCATACGAACGTAACCGATGCCGGATTGGCTTACCTGACAGAACTGCCAGAACTTGCTGAGGTTCTTCTGGAGCATACTTCTGTCAGCGACGAAGGACTCGAATTCCTCGTCAACATTTCGGGGATCCATTACCTTGCGTTGCGAAACACACGGATCTCTGCCAAAGGGTTCGGCGTGTTGAAGAGCGTGTTCCCCAATGCAAACATTTTCTGGTCCGAGCCGAACCGGATCGCCGCCGAAGCGGTGCTCGACCTGGGAGGGACTGTCCAGATTCGCTTCGCGGGACAACCCGAGAATCGTTCCATCACGAAGATTGCCGACCTGCCAGCCGATGATTATCAGGTCGTGCGAGTTCACCTTACCGACGTGCAACGGACCGACTTCTACCCAAATGACTTCTGGCCACAACTGTTGGCACTCTCCGATCCGAAATTCGACCGTCTGGAAGTTCTGGATTTGCCAGGAACTCTGATGTCCGACGCACACTTGGAATCGTTGAAATCCCTTCCGAGTCTGACTGAATTGTCTTTCGCCCAGACACAGGTGACTGACATCGGACTTGCTCATCTGCGGTTTCTCAAGGGACTCAAACGCCTGGTGCTCGACGGGTGTGCGATCAACGGCTCGGGATTGGCGGTAACGAGTGGCGGTGCTGAACAGTCGAAGGCATTCACCAGTCTGACCGAATTGTCGCTGGCGAAAACGCAGATGACCGATGTGGCGTTGGCCCACCTCAAAGATGCGAAGAGCCTGCGCCGCTTGATCCTCGACGGCAGCCCGATCAAAGGCAGCGGGCTAACTCACCTGAAAGAACTTCCCGAACTTACGGAACTGGGACTCGCCTGTCCGACCCTGACCGATTTGTTCGCGAGCCAGCTCGCCGAGTTGAAACAAGTTCAAAAGCTGTCGCTGGCTGGCAGCGGACTGACCGACGACGCAATCCCGTCCCTGAACGGCCTGACCAACCTGCAGGAGCTGAACCTGTCCGGCACCAGGCTCACCGCATCAGGCATCGCCAAGCTGCAAGAAGCCCTGCCAAAATGCAAGATCACGAGTGCCTTCCCGGACAAATAGTATTGATAGAATAAAAACACAGAGGCACAGAGAGTCGCCGGAGAAGTGAGAGTTAAACCTCTGTGTCCTCCGTGCCTCTGTGTTTCAAGACTGCTTTCCAACCTGATCGGAATGCTGATCAAAGTCCTTGAAGTGCAGTTTTGTGAATGGTGTCTGTTTGCCAGTGGCTGGTCCGGCTCGCTGGCGCAGCGGCGGATGGATTTCACAGACGCCGTGAATCTGGGCGTCGTGTCGTTGGCGCAGCGACAGCTCCAGCAACCCGGCGAAGCCCGCAGCGTTCCTGACGGAACCTCGCAGCTCGTCGTCCGCATCGAGGGAGATCCCTGACAAAAAGTAACTTCCTTTGCTCAAAGACGAGTTGCTTCTTGACAAAGTTGCCCCTGGTGCCTCCGCAGCCATAAAGACAGCCACCGTATTGCAGCACTTCGCCACACCGCATCGCGAATCATCGACGGCGGCAGACCTTCGAACCGCAATTCGCCGCTTCGGCCAGATCGCCCTTCTCGGCGAAACACTTATCCCCAGCGCGCGTCGGTCGCCCAGACCTGAGCGTCCAAACTGGTTCGCTCACTGCGCTGTTGTGCGCCACCGACGCGCGCACAAGGTACAAACCAAATTTCGCTCGGTCCGCAGGAAGTACCCGAATTTGTCGGAAGCGGTTGCTGCGTTACGGGGCGACCGAACGCTGGACTGACGCCAGATAATAGAAACAATGCCGTAGCAAATGAGTCTATCATGGCGATGCTGCTTTCATTTGTTGATCGCC
>JBBQSE010000304.1:0-10495 GCA_038214195.1 Planctomycetales bacterium | reverse complement strand
ATCCGGCGTTCGACGCACCAGCCCTTTTTCTTCCAGTCCGTCGAGTTGGCGCGTGATCGTCGTCTTGTTACGCAGCATGATCTCGGCGAATTCTCCACGCCGAAGTGGCTGCCCGGACTCAACCAGCACCATCAGCAAGGCTGATTCTTCGGCTGAGAGTTCTGAATCGTTTTTCGCCAACAAGTCTTCGATTCGCAACCGAAACAGATAGGCCTGGCGACTGATCAGAAAACCGGGACGTTCGTGATTTGTCATGCGTGTACTCTCAAGGCGATTATCTTCACCCACGCCCACGGCGATCATACCGGCGGAGCGGCAGCGTTCTTCGGCTCGGAACGTCCGCAAATTTGGGCACACAAGAACTTTGGCAGCGAAGCCCGTCCGTGGGAAGACGGCGGTCTGACGTTTCAAAATGTTCGCGGTGCGAGACAAGCCGGATTTAAGCTGCCGCCCGAGCAACGAATTAACAACGGCGTCTCGCCAGCAACATGGTCAACGCAACAGCACGCAACTACGACCTCACAGTCGCACGTGAACTTCCTTAATCGGCGGCACCGAACTGACATTTGCAGTACGTCGTCGGTTCGCTCGCTTGAAAGCTTGTTGAGGAGTTTTGGATTCGTCCTTCCGACAGTAAGTTGTGGAGCTGGTGTGGTGATTCAATTTCCCAGTTTGAGTGTTCGTTTTGTATCGATGGTGTTCGTCTTCTTTTTGCAGACGAATTCTCTTCGTGCGGACGTTTGGCAGTGGTCAGTCGATACCGCGTGACATGGTCCACAATCAACCGATCGCGGTCGATCGGCCTGCGGCGCTGCGTTTGTCTTTTAGAATTCATCGTCAATCACCACAGTTGATAGGGAAGGTTGCGAGACACACAGTCCTGATGAAACGCCTCAACACGTTCGGCGTCGTAACGACCGCCGAACTCGATGACCCAGATCACCTGTTCGGCGTCATCGACGATATTAGCAACTTTGTATTGATTTCAGGTTCTGCTTTTGAATGAGGTGTCAAACACTGTAGAATGATAAGTCAACGCTCACTGCCTGCCATTGCCCCACCTTTGCTCGGCAATTATCCCGCCGCATCCGAGATTTACTTATGTTCACTTTCCCCGCTTCCTGTCGCGCAGGTTCAGGACTGTGCCTGTTGATATGGGCCATTTCCTGGACTTCAGTTAATGCCCAGGTGGACTTCAATCGCCAGGTGCGTCCAATCCTCTCCGAGCATTGTTTTCAGTGTCATGGTCCGGATGCCAAACAACGCGACTCGGACTTGAGATTGGATCTGGAAGCCGAAGCAAAGAAGTCGGTCATCGTTCCCGGGATGGCCGCAGACAGTGAACTCATTCATCGCATTGAGTCAACAGATCCGGAATCTGCGATGCCACCTGTCTCGACGGGAAAAGTCCTGACGGCTGACCAGAAGGATGTCCTGCGACAATGGATTCAGGAAGGCGCGAAGTATTCGAACCACTGGGCCTTCCAGCCCATCGCAGCGTCACAGACTCTTTTGAGTGCTCTTCCTGCGTCGGAGTCGGGCACGTCGCCTATCGATCGCTTTCTGCTCGACAGCCTTCACAAGGCCGGCCTGAATTACACTCAGCCCGTCAGTCGAGCCCACTTCATTCGTCGTGCAACCTTCGACCTGACCGGGCTGCCTCCCACGTGGGCCGAAGTGGAAGGATTTGAAAACGATACGGCAGCAGGAAGTGAAGAGCGGCTGATCAACCGCCTGCTGGAATCTCCTCGCTATGGCGAACGCTGGGGACGCTACTGGCTGGATATCGCTCGGTACGCAGACACTCATGGCGGTGCGGCCATTGGTTTCACAACCTTCCCGTTTTCGTATACCTATCGCGACTACGTGATCGGTGCGTTCAACCGTGACCTGCCGTTTGATCGTTTTCTGCAGGAACAGATCGCGGCCGACCAGCTTGGTACTTCTGAAGATGATCCATCGCTCGCCGCTCTTGGGTTTCTGACTGTGGGGATGCAGTTTCGGAACTATCACGACACAATCGACGATCAAATCGATGTGATCACTCGTGGACTGATGGGACTGACAGTCACATGTGCGCGATGCCATGATCATAAGTTCGATCCGATCCCAACGGCAGACTATTACGCTCTGTACGCATCGATTGCTCCCAGCAAATCTCCGTCGCAACTGCCCGCCATCGGAAAAGTGGCAGACGAAAATGCTCGCCAGCAGTATGAACGCGAACTTAGCGACTTGAAGCTGAAGTTTCAGCAGTTTGCACGCGAACAGAACGAGGTTCTGCGCAATCGTCTGCGAATGCAGGTCGGACTTTACCTGACGGAAATCGCAAAGGGAGTCGGTGAACAGGATCTTTCGACGCAGTTTCTTTCCTATCGCACCGACGATATTCGCCCGCTCGTTTTCAATCGCTGGCGGACCTGGCTGCAGGAACTCAGCAAGGATGATCCCGTCTTTGGCCCGTGGCTTGAGATGCAGTCGTGGGGAACAATTCAGGAAGCCGATTTTCAACAACGTCGCGATGAATATCTGAGCCGACTTTCCGGTGAACTGGATGCCGTCGGACGGACTGCTGACAAATTGCACGCACTGCGTGGTGAACCACCAAAATGGAATCCGTTTGTTGTCGATGCACTGGTGGAGCACAAACCCAATTCGCTGACTGAAGCGGCGGCGATTTACGGAAACGTGTTTGCAGAACAGCAGCGACTTTGGCTGCAATCACTGCTGGAAACTTCCAATGAAGCTGCGCCGGGTGGCACCGTCTTGCCAGACGATCATCCTCAGCACCAGATTATCAACAGTCCTTCACATCGACAGATCCGGCATCACCTATATGCACCGGGATCGCCGTTCGATATCTCAGACGAAGAAGCGGTGCGACTCACCAATCGAACAATTAACGACCTGATCAGCGGCAAGAAAGGCGCGATTCACCAGTTGAACCTGTCGTCTCCCGGGTCGCCTCCACGAGCAATGATTGTGCATGAAGATCCAGCGCCGAACGACACACATATCTTTCTGCGAGGAAATCCGCTCGCACGCGGAGAGACCGTACAACCAAGATTCCTGTCGGCATTGTCCCGCGACGAAACTCCCCTTTACGAAGATGGAAAACGTCGGCTTGGTCTTGCGCGCTCCGTGATTTCCGACAGCAATCCACTCACCGCTCGTGTGCTGGTCAACTTTGCATGGCAGCATCACTTTGGTTCCGGCCTTGTGCGGACTCCGGACGATTTCGGAACTCGTGGCGAGGCTCCCACACATCCTGAACTGCTGGATTACCTTGCCGATCAACTTCGGCAGAATGGCTGGTCCCTGAAGTGGCTTCATCGGGAAATCATGCTGAGCCAGGCGTATCGTCAGGGAGCCGTTGAGAACGAACACAGTCGGCAGGTCGATCCGGAAAATCAGCTCCTCTGGCGAATGCCGCGTCGAAGACTGGACTTTGAATCCATGCGTGATTCCATGCTGGCCGCCTGCGATGAACTGGACGCCACAATGGGAGGCAAGCCATTCGACCTGAATGCATCACCTGCAATTCCACGACGCAGCGTGTATGGATTCGTCAATCGGGACATCATCGCGAACCTGATGAGCACCTTCGATTCGGCGAATCCAAATGCGTGTACGGCAAAGCGTCCTGAGACCACGGTGCCTCAGCAAACATTGTTCGCCCTGAACTCAGACTTCATCCAGGACCGAGCCTCGCGGCTGGCATCGCTGACAAAGCAAATGAATCCGGCCTCGGATGAAGACCGCATCGTGGCCATGGTCCGCAGAACGCTCTGTCGAAATCCGACGGCGTCTGAAGTGGCACAGGCAAAGAAGTTCCTGAGTGAAGCCATTCCTGCCGCCACAACGGCTAACGGTGCTGCAGTCGATCCTGAACGCAGTTGGATACTTTTGGCGCACGCACTGATGGCGTCGAACGAGTTTACATTTCTGGACTAACGTCGATAAAGAGTCTAATCATGATTAACCAAACACGACGGCATTGGATGCAAAAATGCGGCATGGGGTTCGGCGGTCTTGCCCTGGCCGACCTGATGCGCAACACGGCGTCGGCGGAAGAAGCCGGCGGTGCGATGGGAACTCATTTCCCGGGCCGTGCCAAACACATCATTCACGTGTTTCTGAACGGTGGTGTGTCTCAGGTTGACACGTTTGATCCGAAACCGGAACTGACTCGTCGAGCCGGGCAAATGCTTCCGTTTGAGAACCTGCAGACCGAGCGCAAGACGGGTGTGGCATTGCCAAGCCCGTTCAAATTCGAAAAGCACGGCGAGAGCGGCATTCCCGTCAGTGATCTGTTTCCGCAACTTTCAAAGTGCGTCGATGAGATGACCGTCATTCGGTCAATGCATGCGAAACTCCCCAGCCATGAGATGTCGCTCATGCTGATGAATACGGGCGATCAGCGTCTAGTCCGCCCAAGTCTGGGCTCGTGGCTCACATGGGGTATGGGATCGATCAACGAAAATCTCCCGGCCTTCATCGCGCTGTGTCCTGGCGGCATGCCGGTAGGCGGTGCCGGCAACTGGCGATCTGCATTTCTTCCCGGCGCGTTCCAGGGAACTCGTGTCGATACTTCGAACCCGGATCCCACACGCCTGATCGACTTTCTGCAGAATCAGCGAGTAACGTCCGCAGAGCAGTCGAAGCAGTTTGAGTTTCTGCAGCAGCTCAATGCTCAGCATCTGACCGATCGGCCGGGTGAAGCGGCCATTGAATCACGCATCAAATCGTTTGAGTTGGCGTTTCGAATGCAGACAGAAGCCAGTGATGCCTTTGATGTTTCAAAAGAACCGGAACACATTCAGAAGCTCTATGGCGACGGACCACAGAATCGGCAACTGCTGATGGCGAGAAGGCTCATCGAACGTGGCGTGCGTTTCGTCCAGACGTGGCACGGTGACATGCAGCCATGGGACAGCCATTCGAATATCAAAGACGAACATCGCAAGGTGGCGAATGAATGTGATTCGGGGCTGGCCGCATTGATCATCGACCTCAAGCAGCGCGGATTGCTGGACGAGACTTTGATCCTGTGTACCGGAGAGTTTGGTCGCACACCTTCGGTTGAGATGGGACAGGACGGTTCCGGAGCCAGTCAGGGCCGGGATCATAACCACTGGGGCTTTTCGCTCTGGATGGCTGGCGGCGGTATTAAGAAAGGCATGGTGTACGGAGCGACGGACGACTTCGGCTTCCGAGCTGTTGAGAACCCGGTTTCAGCCCACGACCTTCATGCAACAATCCTGCATCTCATGGGCTACGATCATCAGCGAATGACTTATCGCTACGCTGGCCGCGACTTCCGACTGACCGACGTTCACGGTGAAGTCATCCATCCGATTATCGACAGTTAGTGATCGCGGTCATGGCCACGATACAGCCGACAACGTTCAAGATTTTTCACTCCCCCCCGCTGATCGCGAAAGGTTCATCATGTGCCGAAGCAACATCGTGGTGGCGCTGCTTGTGGTCGGAGTTGCGGCCGGCGCGGATGATCAGGATGCCGCATCAACCTTTGAGCCGCGCAAGTGGTCCCTGACGGGAAGTTTGCCCGCACCGGAAGCCCATCAGGCGGCTGCGGCTGATGAGAAATTTGTCTATGCAATCACGAATACGCGTATCGCCAGGTACGATCGAAAGAGTGGAAAGCGACTATCCGTGAGCACCGGCGGCGCCCAGCACATCAACAGTGGATTCCTATGGGAAGGAAAACTCTTGTGTGCTCATTCAAACTACCCAAAGACGCCTGAGATCAGTGAGATCAAGTCGCTGAATTTGGAGTCGCCGAACAATGGCAAACTGCTCGTGACTGGTCACGACGATCCGCTCTTATTTCGTTTACGAATTCAAGGCGAAGGGCTGGTGCTGGAATTTGTGGACACCGAGCCGGTTCCCTTTATCGGTCAGGGGTTTGCTGTCGATACTCATACCGGCGGATTGGTCGGTATCAACAGGTCCGGAAAGCAGGTCGTATTTGCTGCTCAGAATTAGCCCGGATCACAAGGATGTGCCAGTTCGGCGATACGCTCTCAATCGGGTGGCTGATGCAACTCAGTCATGCTCGTCAGGGTGTTCCTGCAATTTTTGCATACGGTATTCCGCTCCCACGCCGCAGGGCGGATGAGCCGAAGCGTTCCGAGATTTGATCGCGGATCGCGTCCGGTCGGGTGTCCCGCTCACGGTTCTCATCCGCAAACAGCGTCTTCTGCCGGGGCCGTGTCGGTTCCAGTCCACTCAACCCGATCCCCAGCAGTCGGACGGGGAGTTTGCTGCTGGCCAGTTTCAAGATTCACCTGTAAGTCTTGCTCGTACAGTTCGCTTTGGGAAATGGGGGAGTACACTTTTGAGGATTAACGCATCGGCTAAGCTTTTCATGCACGAATCAACCTAAAGAATTTGATTCCGGAGACAATCAGGATGGCGATTAAACTGCAATGCGCCTGTGGCAAGAATCTCTCGGTCAAAGATGAGTTCGCCGGACGTCGAGTGAAGTGTCCCGGATGCCAGACGCTGCTCCGAGTGCCCAAGCCCAAAGTCGAGGAGGCAGCATTCGGCGACGAATGGGATTTGGGTGACTCGGCCGAAGACAACTGGGACGAAGAGCCGTCAAAAGCTCGAGCAAAATCGCGTGGTGGGAAGTCGTCTTCCAAGCCAGGCTCGAATTCACGGCAAACTTCAGCCAAACCCAAAGGGAAAAAGTTGCAGTCGTCCAATCGCGGCTTGCTGATTGGGTTGTCGGCGGGAGGTGGCTTGTTGGGGATCGCATTGCTGGGCTGGATGCTCTGGCCCGCCAAGCCGGAAGAAATCGCGGCGGTCGCTCCGAATCAAAGCACTTCCGGAAGTGAATCGACGACGGGCGGCGATGCGACGAGTTCCACCAGCCCGACAAGCGCCAATCCGGGTTCACAACCAAATGCCAGCCTGGCGAGTTCCTCGGCCCCAACGCCCATCAACACGACGAAACTCGAAGGCGATCTTAGCTTGCTTCAGGGGACGTGGCAGGTGTCCGATCTTGGCGTTGCGGCTGATCAACCTGGTGCTGCAGAAATGATCGCCACCTCGAAACTTCTCACATTGACGATCGAGGATGACATTCTGACCATGGTGACACCCGGCGGAGCCGCTATGTCCTCATTGAAACTCAATTCGACGAAAACGCCCAGGACCATCGACCTTATCCCTCTGGATGGAGGTGGCAGAAAGACGGCCGTCGGGATTTATTCACTGGTCGGAGATGCATGGACTCTGTGCATCTCGTTCAGGGGCACCGCACGTCCAACGGAAATGTTGGCTAACAAAGATCTGGATCACACGGTGCTGACGCTTAAAAAAGGAAGTCCAGCCGCAACCCCATTGGGCCTAACGTTCGATTTTAAAGCCTGGCAGCAAGCCTCAGGCAAGTTGGAGGCCATGAAAGTGCGTGCCAGTTTGGAACAGTGGGACCGGTATGCTGGAACCGAGGCACTCACGCACTTCGCGTTGATCACTCTTCCTGAGACCGCAGACGGAACAATGTCACCGGAACTCTGGGCAATCGTTTCGTCGATCAGTCATGTTGCCGTAAAAACGACATTCGCCACTGATGCGACGCTTCGGCAACTTGCGCAGCATCCCGGACTGCTGGGAATCAACATGGACACGCGATCCACGGTAACCGTCGCAGGAATCGCCGCATTGAAAGCCTGTCCACATCTGCAGATGTTGATATTCTATGTTCCGGTTTCACCGGAAGTGTGTGAGGCCAGTGCGCAACTGGAACACTTGCGACTCTTCGCTATCAACAATTCTCCCGTTTCGAAAGAAATGCTGAGCTCAATCGTTCGACTCAGCCAGCTGGAAAGCCTGATCCTGTTTAACACGGGCAACACGGATGAAGACGCCCTTCAGATCCAGAAACTCACGAAACTTAGAACACTGAATTTCCACAATTCACAACTGACCGACGAGGGATTGAAGACACTAACAAGCCTCACACAACTCAAAACACTGATGATTGGCGAGTCGCAAGTCACCGACAAGGGATTAGAGACACTGATGAGTCTCGCAGAACTTGAATTCCTGAGTCTCGAACAAACGCAAGTGACCGATGCCGGATTGAAATCATTGAAGAGCCTTCGCGGGTTAAAGCGGCTTTATATGCAAGGCCTGACTATTTCACCTGAGGCCGTAGCTGAACTAAAGGCGTCGCTACCCAATTGTACGGTGATAAAATAGAGAACCAGAGTAGGACGAGCCATGCGTCCGATGCATCGGACGTATACTTGCCATTTCGGAAACCGGCTGCCGTCAGCAACGCCCTGTCCACCAGTGGCTTTGCGACGCCCGCCTGACTTCTCAATCTCATCCATGCAGCCTGTTCGCAGCTTGTCCGTGATCTATGCTTCTCGCGAGATGGACACCAGATCGTGAGCGTGAGCTGGGACCGCAACGTTCGGGTTTGGGACGGAACGCCCGATCGTTCAATCCCAAGAGATCGTGAGATGGCAGCGGCAGCAATCCGCTTTTTTCAAACTCAATCGAATGATCGCGTTGAAGTGGAACGTTTGATCCGAAGGGATCCTTTCCTCACTGAGCGAGCTCGCCTTATGGCGTTGGCCATACTTGCTCGTCCGGCATCGTAAGCAACCACGCTCGAGGTTCTCAGCACATAAAGTCAGAACTGCGAAAACGCGAGAGATCATTGCACGAAATTCATTGTTCATGTTGCTGAAGACATTGCCGTCCCCAGCTCAAATGAAGTTTGGGAGAATGACGTCTGAGCAACTGGTGTCGACTTACAAGAGTCTTGCTCAGGTGGAGCGTGCGTTACCGATCAACACGATCGATGCGGCGGAACCCTGAGAAGTCCGTATCGAATGCGACAGCCGTCACGATGAATGCCATCACGGCATCGCGAAAACTCTGCGATGCTATTTTGCCGGCAAGGGGACGGCGGCCTTAAAAAACCTCGCATCCAGAGCATCTGCCCAGAGCTGTGCTGCCTTCCTGGCGCCGGACTCGCTGAGGTGGATTTTGTCCACAGTGTCCTCGTTCTCGAGCTTGTCGTAGTCCGGGCCAGGGAAACAATTGGGGTATTCATTGATCATGCGGTCCTGCACGCGCCGAATTTGGCCGAAGCTATCGGGCGGCGATTGTCGATTGACCACCACGGCTAGATTTGGGAAGCCGGTGTCTATGCGAGCCTGGTCGATCCATGCTTGATAGTTCGCGAAGATCTTGTTCTCGTCCTTCTCCGGCCAATCGTTCTGACCTTGATCGGCGAGAATCGCCCGCAGCCCCGTAACGGCACAATATTTCGTTAACGCATGCTCCAGGCGGATGTAAGGCATGCGGATCGATGAAACGACGAATGGATGAGTGAAGGATTCGCCACGAGCGGACTTTGCCCAGTGCTCCAGGCTGGTGCCTCCAAAGGCGGCATTGAGGATCAGCACTGGGACGTTTTGCGATTTGGCGACATGTTCCCCGAACCTGGCCCAGAAATAAGTTCCGTTCCCTGCCGGAGCAGGCTGAACGTCGGAATTGAAATGTGTTCCGACCGTGTCGGGCAAGTAACGCGGGTCGCCGGTGAACTTGTACTGCCACTGCGATTCCATATCGCCTGCGGGCAGGGCGATGGTGCTGACACGATCGTCCTCGGCACCGGGAAGATTGATGAACCCGCCGTGGGCCACCGAATGTCCCACGACCACAAACACTTCCCCGACGCCAACTCGCTCAACAGTAGCGACGGCCAAATGTCCTTCGTCGCGGGCGCGGACTTCCAGCGAATACCAGCCAGCGGCAATCGTGATGGAATTCCGATAGGTAGAGTCCGGCTGAACCTTTCCCAATGAGGTCCAATCACTGGCCTTGCCCGTGGCCGTGTCAATCGTCCGCACCTCAACGAACGCGCCCGGCCATGCGCAGTTTCCGGCAACAGAGAGAGTCGCGTTCCCGGCCTGATTACGTTGGAATACCAGCCGATTCGCGGGTGAAGTCACTGACAACTTTGTTCTGGCCGTCACGCCATCCGTCGGGCGCAGCCGAATCATCGCAACGGCTGGTGCCTTCAGTGTCAGGCGAAGGGTGGGATTTTCATCCACTACCGACTCGATCCGTACATCCCTGAAATCACTGGCGGCATCGACGGTATGAATTTCTGCAGTCACTCCACCGGTCCACGTAAAACTTTTCCAATTCAGGACGATTTCCGAGTGTGGGTCGGCAAAATTGCTCACCAGCAAAGTCGCTTCGCGGCCGTCTGAGCTTAGACCGGCAGCGAAGGCGATTTTCCCGGCGACGGCCCCGCGAGTTTCCACGCGTTTTGGCGTTTCCATCAGCCCCTGAAACGCGAGGAATGCCTGATAGACTTTCAGAGGCACGCCTTGCTCGGTAAAAATTCCGAACCCTCCCAATTCGCCATGGAAGAAGTTGCAGACGTTCACGGGAGCGTCCTGAAGTTCCAGTAGAGCGGCGACGACGAACGCGGCACCCG
>JBBQSE010000303.1:0-10499 GCA_038214195.1 Planctomycetales bacterium | reverse complement strand
CACTGTTCAGTGTCGCCGCAACTCCTCCTGAACGGATTACAAAATCGCCTCCGACAGTGGTTGTTCTGCCATAAATCTGGCCGCTGCCGTTTGTGCGATATTGGAATTCAAATCCGGCATTTCCGGGACCTTCGAAGAACTGATTTGAGGCTCCGGTGTTGTCAAAATTGACCCAGAAATTGAGCGTCCCTTTCTCACCCACATCGAATGTCGGATCCTGAAATGTCGCGAGATCATCTGCTCCGTCGAACTCGAGCGCGCCGCCGAAATGTCCCTGCCCGGCCTGATACACGGGTCCAAACGGAACGATGCCGTTGGTGGTCAAGTACAAGTCAATGTTGTTCGTGGTGCCGATTGCGGTGTTACCTGAATTCTGATCCAGATTCCAGTCGGCAATCAGCCGTGAATCCCCGAGAAAGCTACTCACACCGCTGGTGATTATGGACGCGATCTCCGCAGAATTCAGGGCTTTGTCAAAGATGCCGATGTCGTCCATCCTGCCATGGTAAATCCGATCCGGATTGGCCACGTCCGATCCCACGCGAATCAACTGATTGACTGTATCTGCAGGCGTCGTCCACGATGAGTTTGCTGGTGTGTAGGGGCTGAGGTAGGCTTCAGTGCCATTGATGTAGATCGCGGTTGACTGCGTGGCGAAATCCCAACTGACTGCCACGTGAGTCCACGTATTCGCGACGAATGAGTTTAGCGCGGAATAGGTAAGCGAGCTGCCTTCGCTGCTGTCAGGATAAAAGTAGATCGCTCCATTCCGTAAAGTGACCTCTACGCCAGCACCATTGAATAGCGCATGGCGTTGGCTGCCGACATCGGCCGGGTTGATCCAAAACGCGATCGTACCTGCCGATCCAATATCGATCAGCGGACTTTGGAAGACACCAAAGTCGTCGGCACCGTCAAATTCCAACGCCCCGCCAAACATGCCGCCGGTTGTCGGTCGCCAGAGCGGATCGGTCGCTCCCGGTTGCGGGCCGGCATACGCGAAGTTGTTGAAGATGTTGTCCTGAATCAGGATCTTGTCGGCGTTGTTTGTGAAAGAAGGCGTGATGTAGATGCCGGCGGGTTGAGCGTAGACGCCGTTTTGGTTTATTACGTTGGAATCATTCCAGTCAAACGTGTTGTGAAGAATGTTGAGTCCAGCAGTGGTCAATCCCTGATTGGTAATCGTGACGGTGTAGTTCTGGTTGCCACCTGACTGGAAATCCAAAGTGTCCAGACCGTTACCGAAGTAGTTGAAAGAGATCTCACCGCCAAAGGCGAAGTTGTTGGGATCCCCAGCGGAGTCCTGCGGTCCAATGGCGATGGGCCCCCAGCGGAAATGATCCTCGCGGAATTCGTTCCGAGTGATCAGGAAATTCTCACCGCTGCCCGCGTCGCCGTCGCGAATGACACCTCGCCCCCAACGACCTTCAAAAATGGAATCGGATACTTCGAGCCCATCGGCTCCGTTAACGGCAGTTCCCTGAAACACGATGGCGCTGCGGTATCCTTCGCCGGTAGCGTTGTCGCCGAACAGGACGTGTGAGATCGTGGTGTTGTCAGCGGTTGTAACGATGACATAACCTTTGTAATCGACCGCGGAATTTGCGACCGTTGTACTGTGTACCTGCCAGCCGAGCTTCACGTCGCTGATCGTGACGTTGTCTGCCGAGATCCGGATCGATTCGTCAAAGTTGCCGGTCGGCGCGCCTGATTTGAGAATGTTCGTTAAGAGCATCCCCTGACCGTCGATGGTGACCGACTTATTGACTGCCAGTGTGCCGGTGTGGAGGTATGTCCCCGAGTTGACATGGATCGTGCCGCCCATATCGAGGCCCGCGATCCCTTCAGCCACGGTCCCAAATCCGTCGATGCCATACACACCTGGCTGATTGCCAGCGGTGATGAAATCGACGTCTGCTATGAAGGTGCCGGGTACCAGTCCGACAAAGCTGTTGGAGACGAAGACATCCCCTAGCACAGTCGGACGACCGATCAGCACGACGTCATTGCCGTCACCCCCGTTGTAAAAGATGCGAAACCGATTGCCGTTGAGTTCCAGGAGATCGCCATTGGCAAGCGTTCCGCCGTTAAGATCCGTTGCACCGATGACTGATCCAAATGTGCCACTGACTGGGTCGGCATTGCCGTCGTTGTTGATAATGACGTAAACGTCGCGCGGGTTGATAGCCGTCGATCCGAGATCCTGCAAACTGAGCTTCGCGGTTGCGCCAATTGTCACTGAACCAGTGACCTGCACCTGATCGTAGTCGATCCCCGCGACGGCACCCGGCGGTGTGACAAGCGGGTTGTTCGCGTTG
The DNA here is from genome assembly GCA_038214195.1 of Planctomycetales bacterium. Lineage (GTDB taxonomy): Bacteria > Planctomycetota > Planctomycetia > Planctomycetales > Planctomycetaceae > SXXK01. Next base: position 8,181 of record JBBQSE010000303.1, on the reverse strand, counting down.
TCGTCATCGATCTCCACAATGAAAGTGCTGCCACTGGCAAGGTTGAGATTTCCGGTCGAGACGATACCAGGGCTGTTGCCTGGAGAGAGAGTGCCTGTTGAGTTGATCGTCACGGATCCTGTGACATTCAGGCTTCCGCCGAGCGTTGCATTTGTGGATACGGTGACGGCGTTATTGATCGTTCCCGTGCCGGTGAGGCTAGTGCCGAGCCCGGACACTACAACCGTCGCTGAGGACGTGAAATTGGCGTCAATCGTTCCATCAAGCTGCAGTGTGCCTGCGCTGATTGTGGTCGTTCCTGTAAACGTGTTCGAGCCTGACAGAATCAGAGTGGCGATACCCGATTTTGTAAGAGCGACCGTACCGTCTGTGCCTATGCCGTCACCATTTCGCAGCACACCGCTGAATGTGTTCGCGGCAGCGTTGCTCACCGTCAACGTCGATGTATTGGCAGCGCCCGATTCGTTTTCAACGACTCCACCACCGGTTAGCCCGCCAATTGTTTCACTGAATCCTTTCAGCTGGAAGCTGGCACCACTCGCGATCGAAAGGGTTGTCGAGTCGTTGATCCGATTTGCAGCTGGCAGCGAAAATGTTCCATTTGTCAGTGAAACAGTTCCAGTGCCTGCGTTGAGTCCCGTGGCACCAATTGCGACCGTATTGGCTTCGTTTAGGAATTGAGCCGAATTTCCGCCGGTACTTGCCGTCAGTGTCGCAGCGTCAAACTTCAATGCCAGGGCATTGTTGCCGATTGTCCCGGAGACAGTCGCCAGATTTAGACTTGCAGCGGAAATGAGCGATGCGACTGATTCGGAGAGAATATCACTGCCCGCGGTCGGCCCGTTATTTGTGAGGGTGACCGCACCCGATGAAGTAACCCCGGCAATTGTGATGTCACCACTGGTACTATTCGTAAGTCCGGTACCAGTGGACATGACGATCGTGACGCTGCCAGTTCCCGCCAGAATGGTCGTCCCGCTGGCCATCGTGATTACCGCCGCGCCGGGATCGCGCTGCGCATTCACAACACCGCTTGCGAGAGTGTCATTGGCCGTCATGGTGATTGCACCATTGGTCGTCGAGATATTGGCATTGATGAGAATGGAGCGGCCAGCCTGTACGGTCAATGTTTTTCCGGCACTGCTCATCACTAACGCATCAGTAAAGGTCACGTCATCGTTTGCTTTGAGAATGATGTTTGCGTTCGCGGCAATGATGCTTGCCGGGGTAATGATTTGCGTCGATGTTGAATCCGGCGTGGCAAAGAGGTTGTTTCCGGTCCCTGCCGCAGGGTTGTATGAAACGCCACCGCTCGTTTTGACTTCAATAAACTTTGGATCGAGCAGCAGCGTCCCTAATGTCCCTGCGGGCGCACTGGCAACCACGTCGCCGTCAAAAACGAGTGAGCCCTGCCCTGACGTTTCCACGAACCCGCCGTCGCCGTTGTGAAGCCCGCCACCAGCGCTAATGTGACCGTAGAACTGTGTGGTTTGATCGGCCCAGACGATGACGCGCCCCCCGTTACCGGTCGTGATGGCGTCAGCCGAAATGATCGCGTCTGAACCGACGAAAGTTTGCTCCGCGTTGTGGATCGCGACGTTGGCTCCCTGGTAATCTCCGCCGATCAGCACCGTTCCGCCGCCAGCGTCACCCGAAGCATCGACGATGGCTCCGTCGAGCAAAGCGACTCGCGCGCCCAGCAAATGGACGGTTCCGCCGATCTCGCCAGATTCCAGATCAGAGACGTCGATCGTGCCGGACGTAAACAGATCGCCGTGTAGTCCGGCATCGATCAGGACATTGCCGCCCTCGGCATGAATTGTCGCGCCGAGTCCGATGGTAACGTCCGTTGCCGCAGTCAGCGTAATTTCGGCGTCGTGATTTGCAAACAAATGCGAGTCGGCAGTCAGATGAATGTCCCCGCTGCTGCTCAAATGGATGTCGGCAGCGCTGGTGATCTCAGACACCGACATATCGTCGGACTCGCTGATCGAGATTCCGCCTGATCTCGATGATGCCGTTATGCTTCCGAAGTGGTACGTGTCATCCAGTTCGATCGCATCGGCATCGAAGCTCGCCAGACCGTTGACGTGCAGGTCAGCAGTGCCGTCGTCGGTGATAATTCCCGCCGAGTGCAGCGTCAAACTGTCGGCTGTGCTGCTACCGCTGAGCACCGTATCGTCGGCCTCCGTGATCGACACCGCACCGGTGGCGTGAAAGCTCAGCGAGCCGAAATGAATCGAATCAGAAACGTCGTCGCCAAGGACGATTGTGCTTCCCACAATTTGTGCGTGCCCACCGACTGAAATTGTCGCCCCAGCAGTATCGGTGATCGAATCAGCCGCCGTCAGTTTGAAATCGTGATGAATGTCCAGCGACTGGATCGAAACGTCGTCGCTGTCGAAGAGATCCAGACTCTCTGCCGAAATCGCCAGATGATCAAAGTCATTTGCTGTGGAATCCAGCACGACCGAGCCAGCCTCAAGGATCGTCAGTTGTCCCACGACGATGCCGTTAGTCGAATCGGTCACCGACAACGGAGCGTGACCACCGGACGCAGAAGACGTGGCGTCAATCTTCAGTTCCTGCAGAGTGGTGGCGCTGTATGTCAGCAACTTGCCATCGGGCGACAGTTGAAATCCTGGGTCGCCGGAATGCGAACTGTCCCAATGTCCATCGGTGAGCGAAAACTGAAATTGATGCGAGGATGAATCAAATTCCACGTTGAGCGAATCGCCGCTGTCAAAGCCGTTCAGTGTGAGCGCACCGAGCGTGGCCCCGAAGCTGGCGTCCGGCAATCGCCGATCTTCCAGCCGCACAACATGCAGTTTACGCCGCCTTAACAAACGCTGACGAGCCAGCCACGTCGCGAATTTCCGCCGAATTTGTTCGATAGCCTGCTTCATTCCGCTGCCTGTGTTGCTTTCGATCTCAACTATCCGGGGAAAATCCAACCAGTCGCCGACCCGAATTTTCGGGTATCATCACATGACGATGGCGGAACTAGCAACAAAGACATCCCGCTTCTCAAGCGAGAAGTGGGGGTTTGAATCGACTTTGGGCTGGCACAATCCGTTTGAAGCAATTCCTATACCGGCCGTGTTCCGTGGTCAACGTCCACATTCAAATGAATGCGTCGTCATTGCAATCGACGCGTTAACTGTACAGAAGTACTCAGAAAAACCGGACTAACACGGCTGGCGCGGACCGACACCGGTGCCTGGACGCAAACGTGAAAACGTTCACTTATGCGATGAATTCGGGTCATAGTGCCTGCAATGGCCGTATTCGTTACTCGGATTAGACCAATTGTGCCAATTTTTGCTGATGTGACGGTTTCCCGCGTCATACCTGACAGTCTCAGGAAACCATTTGCAAGGACCCGATGATTTAGCCATCGGGCATCGTTCGTTTGGTTCGTCAAGGTGAGGTTTTCCATGATTGCGTCAATTTGGTCTGTTGCTTCGCAACATGCTGCGGCAATCTGCCTGCTACTGATTTCAAGTCCGACCCCGTTAGCCGACGGCTCGCAGCGTACGAGTTTTCCTGTATCCACGATCACACAGAACGATGCATCGGCGAGACAATCGGTTGAACAGGACCTGCCTCACTTTTCGATTGAAGCGACTCCCTTGATCCTGAGTCGCCGCGCGAGTCAAATCCTTGACACCGCCGCGACATCAGTTGCCCACGATGATTCCGAAAAGCATCAACCTGCGGACGACGTGCCGGAATTTGGCAACACACGTGGCGACGACATTACAATCGTGGATAAAAAAATAACGGCCCAGGCCGAAGTGTTCACTTCTTTGGACTATGCGGTGCTTACGCCTCAATACACGTTTTCGTCGGACACCGATTTGCCATTCCTGAGTCTCAACCTTGCCAGCGGGCAGACGACGGAGATTCTTTTGGCCAGCTGGACTGAGGACGCATCGGACGATGTCGCAGTTTCCCCTCAGGCCAACATCGAGGTGCCGCAACCGGACGCAGAATCGGTCGGAAGTCAGGCGCTCCAGGACATAATCAATCGTCCGATGTCAGCGATTCGACTTGGCGCGGCTCTGGAGCCCGTTACCGCGAAGGGAGACGCTCTGAAAACTCCGGAGGGCATCAGTGAGCACCAGAATTCACGAGCCATCGAAACCCACTACATCGCAGCTCCCTGGACGATTGCCCGTCCGCCGAACTTCACGTATCCCATTAAATACCAGCCGCTGTACTTTGAAGATCCCAATCTGGAGCGGTGCGGAGCCTCATACGGATGTCTCACCGAATTCAGCTCCATCGCGCACATGGGCATGCGCATTCCCCTCATCCCGTACCTCATGGCATCCAATTCACCGCATGAATGTGTGCGAGCGCTGCCAGATTGCCCGACGTGCTGCCGCTTTGGGATGGACGCCTACATTCCGCAGCCGACCGCAAAAGCAACGGCTGTCGAAGCTGCGGCGATCGTTGGTTTCATCTTTTTGATTCCATAAGGCGAGCGGCAGATTGTGTCATACCCGGAAAGAAGCCCGGCTTCTCGGAGAAGCCGGGCTTCTGGTGGCGAATCGCTTTTTACCGCTCGCCTAACGGCTTGCCGGTCATTTCGCGCAAATCACCCGTACGTTCTTGACGAAAGGACTTTTGAGCATCATCCTGCGGTGGATCTGACGCCGTGGAACGTGCGTTTTATAACTTGCGTTCTTCGGGTTGGTAGTGGACGAGGCAACGAGTCCTGCTGCTTTTACTGACGCCAGGGACTCGTCGCCTCGTCCACTACCAGAAAGTGACGCGGCGGACTCAATAATAAATCGCACGTCCCTTGGCGTTGCGGCGAATTGGGATGATTCATTACGGCGGCGTGTGTAAGAATCGGAGGTTGGCTTTGTCAGACACCAACTTGCCGACAGCGGATGATGCTCTTACGGACTCTGTTTCCCAGGTTTCCAACGACGGAGCATCGCCAAACGTTAAGACAGCCGCCGAACGGGCCGCAAAGGACGCTGACGGCCAGGCAGATGCTGTTCTGGGGTTTCGCTCTCAGGATCGCCGTGTGATCCGAGTGCTCTTGATTCTGCTGCTGCTGTCGCTCACCGTCGAATGGATTGTTGTCGCGACGCGTCGCCCGGACCCGCTGTTACTGAAGCGAGGACTAGAGTTTCAGACTCAATTTCAAGTGCATGTGAACGATGCAACGTGGGTGGATTGGGTGCAATTGGAAGGTATCGGACCATCACTCGCACATCGAATTGTGGCCGATAGAAGGCTGCACGGCCCGTTTTCTACGATCGAAGACGTTGGCCGAGTTCCCGGAATCGGTCCGGAAACTGTCGAAAGAATCCGGCCCTGGCTTACAATGGGTCATGATGAAAACAAACACAAATCCGACGCCGGACAGCGTCCACCAGAATAACACCCTGCGGCAGGTGAGCGGCAGCCGCCAACGTTTTGAGGCGTACCGAAAAAAAGTCAAACAGAAACAGCTCCCCAAAGGCAGTATGCATTCTGTCGGTGAGAGCCGAGCGCCCAAGGATCGTGTTCGTTCTTCGTGGCAGCTGATCGTGCGGTTCTTTGGCCTGCTCAGGCCGTTTCGCCGCCAGTTGATTTTCGCACTAATGACCGTCACGGCATCGACCGTCCTTGGTCTGCTGCCGCCAGCGGGCACCAAGTTTGTGATCGACTTCGCGCTCGACGGGAAACCGCTTCCTCTGTGGCTGAGTCGTCTGTTTCCGTCCATGAAGACGCCGATGCAGATTCTGACGGCCGCAGTCGCGGTGGTGGCATGCGTGTCGATCGTAAAGATTATGATCCATGTCTGCGGACGATGGTACGCGACAAAGATCTCCAAGCAGATTCAACTGGCCGTGCGCCGCCAGGTCTTTGAACATGCGGTGCGGCTTCCATTGCATCGTGTGCATGAATTGCGATCCGGCGGAGTCGCTTCTGTCCTGCGTGAAGACGGTGGCAGCGTGGGTGAACTGGTTTTCGGGATGCTCTACAACCCCTGGCGCGCGGTGATTCAGTTGCTCGGCAGTCTGGCCGTGCTGGCATGGGTAGACTGGACGCTGCTGCTGGGCGCTCTGGTACTGCTGCCGACGGTCTTCATTACGCACCGCGCCTGGATCAACAGTATTCGTCCCCAGTTTCGCGCAATCCGCAAACAGCGGGAATCCATCGATGCGGGCGCTGCGGAAACATTTGCCGGGATGCGAATCGTTCGTGCGTTCAGTCGGCAAAAGCGCGAAGCCGTGCGATTCTCCGAAGAAAACAACCTCATGGCCCGGCAGGAACTCTATGCCTGGTGGTGGATGCGCGTGGTGGAAATGGTTTGGGAAACTCTGATTCCAGTCGCCAGCGCCGGACTATTGTTCTACGGCGGCTGGCGCGTGATCACGGGACACATGTCCGTGGGCGACCTGATGATGTTTCTGGTTTACCTGCTGATGCTTCTTGAGCCTTTGGCGACACTGGCTTCCAGTGCGACACAGTTTCAAAACAGCTTGAGCGGACTTGACCGTATTCTGGACCTGATCGAAGAACCCCGCGAAATGGTTTCGACGCCCGACAGCATTCGCGCTGACCGGGTTCAATCTCGCGGCGCGATTACGTTTGACGATGTCACGTTTCTTTATCCCGGCACCGAGACTGCGGCGCTCAACGACATCTGTTTGTCAGTGAACGCTGGACAGACCGTCGCCCTTGTTGGCCCCAGTGGAGCGGGAAAGACGACGCTCTGTAATCTTGTCGCTCGGTTCTACGATCCCACGCGGGGACGCATCACACTCGATGGGCGTGATCTTCGCGACTACGATGTCGAATCGTTTCGCGCGCTGCTGGGTGTGGTCGAACAGGACGTGTTTCTGTTCGACGGCACGATTGGTCAGAACATCGCTTATTCCCGCAAGCAGGCCACGCCGGAAGAAATCCGCGCCGCCGCCGAAGTCGCGAATGCACTGGAATTCATCGATCGACTTCCGGATGGAATCCATTCCATCATCGGTGAACGCGGGGTGAAACTCAGCGGCGGCCAGCGGCAGCGACTGGCGATCGCCCGCGCCGTCCTCGCCGATCCAAAGCTACTCATTCTGGACGAAGCCACCAGCAACCTGGACACGGAAAGCGAGCAGCTGATTCAGCAGAGTCTGGGACGGTTGATGAAAGGCCGCACAAGTTTCGTGATCGCTCACAGATTGAGCACAATCGCGGGAGCAGATCTAATCGTCGTCGTCGAAAACGGGCGAATCCTGCAGACCGGAACGCATCAGGAACTGATGGATCTCGGCGGCAAATATCGCACGATGGTGGAACAGCAGGTCAAAATGACACTTGGCAGCGTTAGTTCCGCAGCGGCCCTGGAGACTGCCCAGTCATCCTGATTTCCTAACCGTACGTCAGGCTTTCCAGCCTGACATGCAGCAGACTGAGTCAGCTTGGAAAGGTTGACGTACTTTATTTCCCGAAGATTCCTAACCTATTTCCCCACAAGTGTTTGTGGAAAAACCTTCAGCGCAGTAGCGGGAATCGTGATCCGCCGGAACATCGGCGGCGTTGTGGAGGTCAGATCTTGTCGATTCCGACAGAATCAGAAAAAGGACCACGAAAATGAACGCCACACTTCAAGACGATTCATCCTTTCAAAACGAAACATTGGAGATACCGTTCGACGAATTGCTTGAGTCCACGACGCTCTCAACTGAACAGTCAACACTCCAGACTTTGCCAGATCCTGGCTATGAAAACACGATCACGATGACCGTGTCTCAACAGGGTTCTGCATCGGTTCGGAAGTTCAAGCCGGCGCGCTTCGCGATGGGCTTGCTGTGTACGACTTGCGGCATGGCGATGATTCTGGGAATCGGAATTCGCGTCATCGAAATGCGACAACTCGGTGACGACCTCGCAATGCCCGTTGTCGCGGTTTGCGTGATCATTGGCATTGTGCTTCTCTGTGGCGGATTCGGCATTATGACCACATCGTCATCCGGTTTCGACGAAGCTGAATTTGACCGTCTGGCCGCCGCCGGAAATATCTCTGCGGTCAGCAATGCAAGACGCGACGACATCGCACATGGTGAGAACGACAACCGCGACCAGCCGAACAAGGCAGCGGCGTGAGCATCGGACGGACAATAAGTGTCGTGCGTGTATCAAGCGGGTAAGGCTGAGGCCGTTTCAGGCCTCATGCCTCCCCTT
>JBBQSE010000302.1:0-10538 GCA_038214195.1 Planctomycetales bacterium | reverse complement strand
CGCCTGCAGGTCAAAGATGTGCAATGCACCCGTTTCGACTCCGAATGTAATCAGGCGATTTCCGTCGGGAGTAAACAGCAGCGGCAGCAACTGCGTCGTCTCCGGTGCTGTCAGGACGGCCACTTCACGCCCTGTTTCCGGTATCAGCAACCGCACCAGGCTGCGATCGTCAGAAAGAGCGACCAACTGACTATCGGAAGAAAAACACACTTGAGAACGAAACTGACTGATCACACGGGATTCAGACCATTCCCCCACACGCCAGATTCTTGTCACACCGCCATTTGTGATGAGCCATTGTCCGTCTGGACTGAGAAACACATTTCCAGGAGGAATAGAAAGATTCGCAATCATGTGACGTGCGTCAAGATCCCAGACAACAGCGCCCGTATCCGGATCGCTATGACTTCCTGTGATCCCGATTTTTCCATCCGGAGTGACGGCACAAGTGCGTACATCCCGTTGATCAGAGAGCAATGCCTCTTGTTTTCGAGTTTGTTGATTCCACAAGACTGCATGATCCATACCCGGCACCAAAATTGTTGAACCATCAGCACTGCTGGCCCAATGATTGTTCTGACGGAGGTCCAGCAATCGTTCTGGTGGACCAATACTCGCAGTGCCCGCAGCGCCATCCATTTTCAGTGGCCATTCAATCAGCCCGGACTGACCGTAAGTCCACAACGATTCCGTATCACCCGAACCAATGAATCGAAACGGACCGTTGCCTGAATTCGGCAGGCGGCAGACGACTTTGTCTCGGATCAAATCGACGAGGCAAACCCCTTCCGGAACTCGAATTGCCATCAGGCTGCCAGAACTATTCAAACATGGTATGGAGTGTTTGGCGGTGAACTGTGAGACTAATCCATGATGAGATGGGATAGTGCGAAATTCTTCACCAGAGCGATAGTTGAAGAATCGAACTTCTGTACTGGCACAGTCAGCAGCCAGTTGAGTACCGGCGTCATTGAAATGCAGCTTCGAACCGTTCGCCAGAACCGACAATAACTGTTGCCCCGACCGAGTATCCCACATGCGAATTGTCTGATCCCAGTCGTTGCTGACGAGCCGATCGCCATCCGGCGAGAAGCGTACAATGATGCCTCCGTTTCGATGACCGCATATCGGATCGACCGTCAGTTCGGTGGTCTTGGCATCCCAAATGCCGATCTTGAGGTTAAGGGTGCCCATGGCAAAATTCTTGCCCGAGGGATGCCAGCTCGGCCAGCCTTCCAGGCCTTCATGTACTTGCCTTTCGCTCAGGATCGCGCCGCTTTCCAGATCGACAACTTTCCAGTGATTTCGATTTGTGATCACCATTTGGGGAAATCGGGGATTCCAGGCGACTTCTGGGCTCTGCAATCCGGTTTCGATTGATTGAACTTCAACGAAATCATTGCAGTCCAGAATTCGAATTTGCCCGTTTGCCAACGCAACGGCAACACGCTGACTATCCTGCCGGAATTCAAAGTTGATTGCTTCTGGGCCGAGATCAATCATTGGTTTTCGATCAGCCACGCTCCAAATGTGAAGTCGCTGTGTCCCGTCAATCAGTTTCGGATAGACCAGAAACCGAGAGTCTGGACTAAACATTTGCGAGTGAAAGTCAAAGCTGGAATCGACAAAATCCATCCGTATCCGTTCTGTGCCGGTTGCAAGGTTATGCACCACGAACTGGCGTGAATGAACATCGTCAAACCCCAGCATCGTCAGTCGATTATCCAGGGCGCATTGACCCGTGCGGCTTGCGTAAGAAAATCTCTGATCTACTTCCAGATCCGGCAGGCACAATGCCGCCGTGGCCGCCGTCCGTAATTCGTCAAGGGACTGCATTTTCGGCACTGGAATCTGCAGGGCGTTTTTTACAGCTCGCAACGCACCAAACCTCTGGCCAGTCTGCCGACTGCGGTGTCTTGCATGAGCCTCGTTTCGATACGAGATCCACAGCTTTTCCTGTGCCTCGACGTTGGCTGCCCGAGCCGCAATTTCGGCGGCGGCGGTGTTCTTGAGTTCCGATTGAAGTTGATCAGCTTTGACGCCGAGTAGTGCTGCGGTTCCGATGATCATCGATAGAATCAAACACGCGGCCGTGGCGGCAATCCAGTGCCGGCGATACCACCGATGCAACTTCCTGAGCCTGCCGACAGGTCGAGCCAGAATCGGCTCGTCGTTCAGAAAACGCCGCAACTCATCAGCCACTTCTCGTGCGGTCGCGTATCGTATTGAGGGAGACTTTTCCAGACATTTCAGGCAGATCGTTTCCAGGTCTTTCGGGACAGAAGGGTTCAGCAGGCGCGGTGCCAGCGGCAGTTGATCGACGACCAGTCGCAGCGTCTCAACCGATGTCTGAGCCTGAAACGGCGGGCGTCCGGTCAGGCACGCATACAGGACTGCACCCAGCGAATAGATATCAGCCGATGCGCCGATCTCATCCACTTTTCCCAGGGCCTGCTCGGGTGGCATGTAAGATGGCGTTCCCAGAATCTGTCCAGTTGTAGTCAATTCACTGTCGATGCTGATTTGCTTCGCGAGCCCGAAGTCACTGACGCGAGGCTGCCCGGTCCTTTCGATCAGGATATTGCCAGGCTTGATATCGCGATGAATGACTCCTCTACTGTGAGCATACGCGACCGCTTCAGCGACGCTCTGCATCATGGAAGCGGCCGCGAGGATCGGCAGTGGTCCGCCCTTCAGTTTCTCCGAAAGCGTTTGCCCATCGACGAGTGCCATCGTGAAGAAGTGCAGTCCCTCATGCTCACTGACTTCAAAAACCGGAACAATCCCCGGATGGTCCAGCTGCGCTGCGGCCTGAGCTTCTGAACGCAGGCGTTGAATCTCGGTCTCGGTGGAAAATCTTCCGGCGCGGATCATCTTCAACGCGACTTGGCGATTCAGACGGATCTGTCTCGCGCGGTAGACGACTCCCATTCCGCCGCTGCCGATTTCTTCCAGCAGTTCATAGTCGCAGAATTTAACCATACCTACAGTCGATTTTACGCGGAACTCGCGCGGCTGGGTTTCGAATTCATCGGCACCGGAGGCCGGTTGTTGGCGTCGTTGCGTTTCCTCCAGCTGCGCATTCGGTGTCAGTTCCTCGTGTAGGCCCCCGGTCGGGCTCGGGTCCGTATTCTCAGCAGAATCGAACACGGCCCCAAATGCCGTTCGCAGCAAACAAGCCGGACACAGGCCATCTGGTGCATTCACTGGCAGCAATGTTTCGCAGTCCGAGCAGATGACACGTAATGTACTCATAATATGACTTTTCAATTCCACGCTTTGAAAGGGAATGCGGCATTGCCCGGGATCGATGGATCGGAGCACTGACGTCCTTCAACTCACCACAAAAGTACTGTGTTAATAGAGGCAGCTCCTTCATCACATCAACCCACTATGAAACTCTCATTGAGTCGCATCCGATGGCGGAGTCGCCGATTCCGTTGCTGCAGGCAACGATGGATTGTCGAGCCGCTCGACAACCACCGCAGCGATTCCAAAGTAGTAGCCTGGTGCCTTGCTGCGGCGATTCGTTCCTGTGACTTCTGTTCTCAGCCGAAGCGGAGTGCCGTCCACTTCGAATTCGCCAAGGTCCAGAAGTGGGGACGGAGTAACGAAGAAACTGTATGCGTCGAACTGTCGCTCAATCGTTTGGTCATTGACTTTGAATCCAACAATTCCAAAGTCGTATGATTGAGTCAACTGCAGGGTCAGTCGTACTTTGCCGGATGATGGCACAGGTATGGCGACTTCAACAAAGTCTCCCGTTCGACCGCCAAACACAAGAAGATGCATGGGTGTTGGAAAGTGACCACCAAACGACCCAAGATCCTGGCGTTCCAGACGCACTCCGTCTGAAATTCCGACGATATCCAGCTTTGTCGCAGGCAGAAGCGTTGTGGTCGCTGACTGATTCGGGAGCGACTGAAATCGACTTGAGATCAGAGTTGCCCCGGAATGTTCTTTAACAGGGGCATCAGTGACGGGCCAGATTCGCACGCTTTGGTCGTATCCAGCAGAGACAATTGCGGTACGATCAGGAAGAAATGCGAGGCAATTCACGGCCCCTTCGTGTTGCCTCAACAACGCGGGGAACTCGAGATTTGCCATCGAATAGATCTGAATCAGCCCGTCAGATCCTCCCAGCGCGACTTTGCTTCCGTCACCGGCCCAGGCAATCGATCTGTATTGATTGTCTGCATGAGAGGGAAACGTATGCATCGGTAACCGTGATTCGACATCCCAAAGCGTCCAGGAATGATCTTCTGTTGCACTGGCAATTGTCTGTCCGGTTGGGGACCACTTGACCGCAATGACGTTTGCCCGACTTTCGGCGAATGGTTCAAGTTCGTGCAGTTCAGGGACATTGAATCGTCGGAGTGTTGCCTTTTCGGCGACGACAATCTGCGAGCCGTCCGGCGAAATCGAGAGTGCTTTCACGGGACCGCAGTTTTCCATCGCAATTTCGGAAATACACTTTGCACTGCTTACATTCCAATACTGGACGATTCCAGCCTCACAGGCAATCACGACATGTTCGCCATCCGGCGACGGACAAATCGCAATCGGGCGATCCGCAGTCTGAAATCGATTCACGAGCAGGCCGTCTTCAAAACTCCAGACGTAAGCGAAACCGTCATCTGAGATGCCTGCGACTCGCCGACCGTCATCTGAGATGGCCAGGTCACGCACTGACCGTGTTGGTCCAGTAAAACGATTGGTTGTTTTTCCTGATTCCATGTCGGTTACCCGCACATGAAAACTATTTTCCTGTGACTCAGCGGAATGAGAATCCGGCGAGTCACCTGACGGAGTACCGGGCTCAGTCTGCTGAGTGCCTGTGGAGAGAACATGTCTGCCGTCAGGCGAAATTGCTACTGCAGAAACGGGGCCGCTGTGACTGGTCACGGGTCTAAACTCCAGATTCGACAGGCCATAGTTTAACATTGAGTGTCTGACAAACTGACGCTGGCCCTGAATCGTTACGAGTTCGTCAATCACTGCGGAATGAACTGGTGAGATTTCTTTCCATCGACTGAGCCAATCGTTAGCCGATAGTATGGAAACACTGGCTCCATTGCCGATTCGCTTGCCAGAAATGAGTTCACATTCGAGCTGAGAGTCCTTCGGAGACAATCGTGTCAAATCATTGCAGCGATCGAGCGAGACGAGGGTGAGCGGTGAGTCAAATCCGCCGACCACAGCGCGCGTTCCGTTCGGAGTCAGTTTTAGATCCATCACGCGATCAAATGTCTGCACAGGAGTCATGATGGGCACACGCGACTCGTCCCAAATCTGAAGGAATCCGTCTTCAGAAACAGTGGCCAACAAATGTCCTCCGCGAAAAAACTGAATGCCACGCACAGAATGTGGATGAGACATCGTCGATCCGGTTTCCACATTGGCCATCCAATCCCAGACGCGAGCTTCTCCGTCGAAGCCGCCAGTCGCCAGAAAGCGTCCTTCGGGATGAAAGCAAAGAGTCAAAACGGCGTTCGAGTGTACCATTGGCTTCGACGTGGCCTGACCGTTGGCAAGATCCCAGACACGAGCCGTGTTGTCTCGACTTCCCGTCGCAAATTGACGTCCGTCGGGAGAGAAGGCGATGGCAGTGATTCTCTCCGTGTGGCCGTCAGTACGGTACCGTAGTTTGCCGGTCTGGGCTTCCCATACGCGAACCCTGGAATCGGTCTGAAAAGTCAGCAGTTGCTGACCGTCCGGCGAAAAAGCAATCGCACCATTGTCTACATACTGCAGGGCCGAGAAATGTTCGATTTCGTTGGTCCATTGAGTCCGTGCTTCACCTGTGGAAGAATCAAGAAGCACCATCTCGCCCCCAGCACACAGGACCGCGACCGTATTACCGTCGGGCGAGAAATCAATCCCACGCGGCTCTGACGGCATTGCTCGAGGTGGCCTCGAATCCGTTGCATCACGCCAATTCCTGATGACAACGGTCCAGGGGTCGCCGGTGGCAACCGCCAGTTCATCCTGTTTAGGAGAGAATACCGCATTGCGAACTATGCCGTTGAAATGCAGCGGGGGACCGACCGCTTTCCCGTCGGTCGTTGAGTAGACTCGCGTGGAAGTCGGTCCGTAATCGCGATGTGACGTTCCGCGACTGGCAACGAACCTGCCATCCAGGCTCATGGCGACGAGGCCAATCCCAGGGAGAGTCGTTGTTTCCGCAGCTTTTGATGGCATCGACCAAACACGTACAAGGCCTCCTCGCTGCGCAGTGGCAAATCGCTTTCCGTCGGGAGCCCATGCGACGGCCGGAACCGTTCCCGCATGAGCCATAGCACCACATACCGGTGTGAAATCTGGAAACGACAGCAATTCAACCTGACTGTCTGAACCCCCTCGAATCACGTATTTGCCATCGGGACTGAGCTCGGCATCAAAGGCGAAGGTTCTTTTACGGAGAAATCGAACGAGATGCGAATGCCCGGTAGCAACGGAATAAATCCCCAGTCCTTCGAAATGCGAAGCCAGGACTCGGGTACCGTCCGGGGAAAGCGTCACGGCGTTAGGATCTCTATATCCGAAACTCCGGGCAGATTTTTGCCACGTCGATGTATCCCATGCGTCGTAACCGATGAGTAACTCCCGACCTTCGTTGAGAAACACGGGACGCGGAGGCGATTGACCGATCTGAACGGATACACCATAAGTCCAACACGGAAGCGTTGGGCTGACCGGCTGACCTGATTCGGATGGAATCGGATGCACCTGGAACGTCCCGCTATCGTTCGCAACGACAATTTGTTTGCCGTCAGGGGAAAAGGCGATCGTGGTGATGTTACCTGGCTGCCGAAGAACAGGGGTGGCCGGTGTCAGATCTGCCACATTGAAGACCTGCAGGCGAATTCCATAAACAGCGTTCGTGTCGTCTTCATCGGTCTTTCGTCGGACACCATAAACCACCGCGAGGTATTGACCAGCAGCGTCAAAGCGAACGATATCGATTCGCTCTTTCAGACGGAGCATATGAAGTCGAGGCCCCTCAGGATCATTCTGGAGTGTCAGCACGCCGGTATCAGAACCGGCTGCAATCAGACTTCCGTCGGGACTCCAGGCGGCCGCTGTGAGATTTCCCGTGAGTTGTGGTACTTTGACTTCCGCTCCCGTCCTTGAATCCCATAAGCAGCACTTCCCTTCAAATCGCGCTGCCGGTGGACTGCTGGTCAGCAGATGTTTTCCTGACGGGCTGAACAAAACGTCCATCACCCATGGCTCAGGATGCACAACGGCCGCCAAAGGCAGGGGCGCTGCCAGACTTTCCAGGTGTGAACGCTGAAGATTGCTGGATGTTCTTTGACTGTCCGGTGCCGAAAGTGTGGCTGCTGTCGCAAACCACAACGCCGCATCGGCATGATTGCCCTGCAACGATGCGCTAACACCACCAACTGCGTGAATGTCCGAAAGTGAGTCCTGTGAACGGCCCAGCGCCTCTTTTGTCTCGGCCTGTTGCTTTTGCAATTCTTCGCGAAAACTAAGTTCCCGAATCCAGGCGAACGAGGACACCGCAGAAACACCGATAAACATCAACAAAACTGACGCCGAGATGGCTGCTGCAGTGCGGTGTCGGCGGTACCACTGCACCACGCGTCGCATCGGCCCCGCTGGCTGAGCAAGGATCGGTTCTCCGTTCAGAAACCGCTGCAATTCATCGGCTAAGTCCCGTGCCGCCAGGTATCGTCTCGAGGGCGACTTCTCCAGGCACTTCAGGCAGATCGTTTCGAGGTCTTTCGGGACCGAAGGATTTAACAGTCGAGGTGCCAGCGGCAGTTGATCGACGACCAGTCGCAGTGTCTCAACCGATGTCTGAGCCTGAAACGGCGGACGTCCAGTGAGCGTCGCGTAGAGCACGGCACCGAGTGAGTACACGTCAGCCAATTCGCCGATCTCATGCACTTTTCCCAGAGCCTGCTCAGGCGGCATGTAGGATGGTGTTCCAAGGATCTGTCCGGTTGTGGTCAATTCACTGTCGATGCTGATTTGCTTCGCGAGCCCGAAGTCACTGACGCGAGGTTGTCCAGTCCGGTCGATCAGGATATTGCCAGGCTTGATATCGCGATGAATGACCCCCTTACTGTGCGCATAGGCGACCGCTTCAGCGACGCTCTGCATAATGGATGCCGCCTCGCGAATCGGGAGCGGTCCGTCGTTCAGTTTTGCGGACAGGGTCTGACCA
This sequence comes from Planctomycetales bacterium, assembly GCA_038214195.1. GTDB lineage: Bacteria > Planctomycetota > Planctomycetia > Planctomycetales > Planctomycetaceae > SXXK01. The sequence goes on along the minus strand of JBBQSE010000302.1, from coordinate 2,344 downwards.
TCGACCAGTGCCATCGTGAAGAAGTGCAGCCCTTCATGCTCACTGACTTCGAAGACAGGAACAATCCCCGGATGATCCAGCTGCGCTGCCGCCTGAGCTTCCACGCGAAGTCGCTGAATTTCGGTCTCGCTGGAGAATCTTCCGGCACGAATCATCTTCAGTGCCACCTGGCGATTCAGACGGATCTGTCTCGCACGATAAACGACACCCATTCCGCCACTGCCGATTTCTTCGAGCAGTTCATAGTTGCAGAACTTGACAATACCTCCATTCGATGTCACCGCGAACTCGCGAGGCGGCACTTCGCATTCATCAGCACTGAAGGCTGGATGTTGGTGGTGTGTTTTCTCCAACTGCGCATTCGGCGTCAGATCCACGTATTGTTGTTCGGTCGGGCTCGCGTCGTCGGGCTCTGCCAATTCGAACGCCGTCCCAAGAGCCGCCTTCAACAAACAGGCTGGACACAGGCCATCCGGTGCATTCACAGGAAGCGATGTTTCGCAATCGGGGCAGGTGGCACGTACAGTTTTCACGATATGGCTCATCAATTCCGCACACTCAAGTGAGCGGAAAAAAACGAATTGTCACGAAAAGCCCGGCTTCTTGAAGAAGCCGGGCTTTTTTTCAGGTACGACACGATCTGCCGGTCGCCTCACAAGGAATACGGGCACCTCAGATTTACCGGGAATTCCAGTTTCGCAACGCAAAATCTTCGCGATAGTTGCTGTTTTCGTGATGAATTCCATTGTTGCATGCGAAACCAGTTGCCGCCCTATTTTGCCGATACTGCCCGGAACAACTGTCGGATTTCGTCATCCACATCCTGACTGGATGCCACAGTCTTTGCAATTTCTTCACGCAGAAGTTCGCGATATCGAACGCGAAATCGACTTACGGCCATCCGAGCAGCAGGTTCATTCATGCCAACTTGTTCGCAGACCGCCTGATATCCGCCTTGTGGTCCTTCACCGGTCAGAAATCGCTTCAGGACACCGAAGACTTCTGCTTTGCCGGCGACGGCCAGCTCGGTCCGTAGTCGCTCCATCGTCAGGTTCAATAGTGTGATCGCCCACTCGCGTTCAAACAGTTGGTCGGCGGTCATGCTCTCGTCATCTGCCAGCGAAGAATCGTGGCTGGAAAAGTCGAGCGGAAAGGTTTGAACTTTTCCGCCACGCTTTTCGGCGCGTCCTTCGCGAAATTCATTGGACAGATGCCACTCAAACGCCTGAATCATAAACGTCCGAAATCTCCCGCGAGCCGGATCTGCCAGCTTCAACGACTTGCCAACGAGCAGCCGTTCAAAAAAGGACTGCGTCAAATCCTGCGCCAGATGAACATCCTTCACTTTCCGGCGGACGTAAAGATGCAGCGCCGGCCAGTAGGCAGAACACAAACTCTGCAACGCGGTTCTCTGTGATGCATGTCTCGAATCCCCGGCGGCAAGCACTTCACTCCACGGAGTGGAATCAAAGAGGCTCCCGGCTCGATGATCAATGGCAGCCGGATCAATGTTTTCCCCCGGAACGGATGCGGACATTATCGAATCCAAAAACCCAGATGCATCGGGGAACAGCCCCATGGTTCATGCCATCGCAGCATCGATAAATCAGATCGTGGTTTGAGATATTTTGTGAAGGCCTTACAACCCAAAAACTTGTCGTTCTTGCGGAATTCAGAGATTAACCGAAATTCAGTCCACACACAATTCGCTGCGTCGGTTGCACCAAGCCACATCAGCAGGGCACGATCATCGAGCCGTTCGCATCGCAGTAGACTCCGGACTCCGGACAGAATTCTGTCCATACGGCTGTCGAAGTGCTGGCTGCGTTGGACCACTTTACGTTTCCAAACAGGGCGTCTTTAATTGCATGATTCGCCTGCCTGAAAAATCGAATCGCGTTCTGCAGTTCGCCCGTCGATGCGAATCGCACATTCCGGCTTTGGAGTGTTCGCTGCTCCGGTGTGCGCCACTGACGCCCGCTGAGGCACAAACGAAACTTCATTCGGCGTGTCGGACAGACGGGTTCGAATAGCGTTCCGGTTTTGTATGATTCGATGGCATCGCCCTTGATTTTCAAGCTGTGGAAGGTCAACGATGCGACGATTTCGACACGGCGGACATCTGAATCATCAAATGAATCTTGTTATCCACAGTACTTCGAACTAGACTCGTGCGGTGCTTCTTAGGGATGGTTTTGTGCGCGCGACGATCATAATTCTGGCAATTGTCCAATTGCTGCTCCGAGGAGTTGCAGTTCCGCATTGCCACGCGCATGAGAGTTTGCCTTCTGCTGCAGACCACGCCGAACGTCCTCACATTCATGTGACGGGCCATTCGCATTCT
>JBBQSE010000301.1:0-10538 GCA_038214195.1 Planctomycetales bacterium | reverse complement strand
CCCCTCGGAACTTCGCTGCGGATGTTGCTGGCCCAGTTGTCGGCGTGTTGCGAGCGATGCTGGATTCAACGTAGTGGTGATCATCGATCCAGTATCCAACACCACCGGCGATCTGCGTGCCAACGCCCGTTTCAAACCGATAGTCGCTGAGGATGGTTACATTCGGATTCACTGTGTTTCGGTAACTGGCGGTGCGCATTTCATGAGGTGACGCCGACCAATAGCGAGTGGCGTGGAATTCCTGGCCTGGAAGCACGTAATCAATGCTGATATGAGATGTGGTCAATTGCGAATTGTACCACATCAACTGGCCGCATACGGTCAGCGGTCCATGTTTGACGTCCACACTGAAGTTGCCATTCAGACCACTTTGATCAATTCGCACATCGGCGGTCCAGTTTTCGTGGTCTTCATTCACGAACAGCTTGTTTTTTGATCCGCTTAAGGTGAAATTTTCGCCATATCCATATTGGTCGCCCGTGTTGTATGAGGCGTAGGCAAACAAGGAACCGCCTGCTACTTCCGCAGTCGGGGTCTCAGTGATCGTGATGTAGCCGTTCGCACCACCCGTGTTGGTTGACGAATTGAACCACGCATTGCCCTGATTTCCGTAAATGGAAAAAAAGGGGGCGAAATCCATCGAGGGGTACAGTGTTCCCGGGGCGAATTGCCCGCCCAACGATGATGTTGGTGCCGTGACTTGCGTGGCAGCCGTAATTTCAGAATTTGTGTCCTGGAATGCGTCGGCAAAATCAGCCATCGTCAACGCATCAAATCCGTTTGGTCCCATGTTCAGCCATGCCGGAACACTCTGAACCTGAATTCGGGCGTCAGCAAGGGAATTGCCAAATGCGGTTCCAATCCCATTCACTGTTGATTCCACACTGTCAGCAACTGCATTGTTTGCCGTGGTAAAGAAACCGCCTGCTTTTGCGTTTAACGGGACGAACATCCCACTGGCGGAGATCGGGTCCGTTAGCAATTGTCGTGGTTCAAGGGATTCAATCAGGCGATTTGCTTTTCGCTTTTGCCTGCGCATGCCGACTCGAAAGTTGAATCTGGAGGCTATGGCCTCATGTTGCGGAGTAAACTCCGCAGCAAAGACTTCATCCAGCCCTCCCCCCGTTGCCTGAATTATCCACTGCGGTCCCCTGGTGCAAACGTTTCGGATGTACACACGAGCGAATACACATGCACTCGCACCGAGGGCGGCACGTTATCAGTTGTGGGGCAGAATGCAACTGAGGGAAAAATTCTGTCGTTTGAACGCGATTCTCAGAGAGCCAGTTCTGTGCTGCACCCCGCACACGATCGCTGCTGGCTCCACATCCAATGCGTACTACCGGGTCATCAATTTGGATTGAGGGACAATTGCCGCACTTCGTCACGGGTTAACGCTCGATCGAAGACTGCGATTTCATCCAGACGGCCTTCCCAGTTTGCCGTGTTGTCACTGCGACCGCCAAAGAAGAATTGGTTGAGGTGTGATGGTGACGCGGCGATGCCGAATTTCTGGATTTCAGGTTCTGAATTGCCATTGAGATAGACTGAAACTTTATCGCGTTCACGCACGAGCACAACGTGATTCCATGTCCAGCGATCAATGGTTGTCTTTCCGCCCAGCACACCGTCTCGAATCCCATCTCCGTGCTGAAAGATTAGTTTTCCGGGTGTTGTTGATGTACCGCCAATGCCGAGATGATCGCCTTGAGAACTGATGCCGTGGTTTTCGTCGCGAGAGGCCAACCAGCCCGCAGTGTCTCGTCCGTCGTTGGGCATTCCGTTCCAGATCCACATCGAGACGGAATAGGTGTCTGTTAGCTCGGGCAGGCGAACGCTCATTCTGCCGCCCGCGAAATGAACGGCGCGGTTGGTTTCGCTTTCGAGGCAGAACGCTTCAGAACGGGGACCGGCGAGGAAGAACACAACGCCCGGTTCATAGACGGCATCGCGATGATTTGGCGACGAATCGATGGCGTGCGGCCCGGCCATGTCGTCCATTCTCCACCAGGCAAGTGGCTTCAGGTTCGCGATCGCCTTTGAGGCCGGGCCTTGAGTCTGCACAAATGGGCGTCGCGGTTTTCCGGTGACTTCTTCCAGCAACTGCAAATCGGCTTCCACGATTTTTGGTTCGGCTGTGACTTCCAGTCCGGCGGAACGAGCGGCCCATGTGTTGTAGCCGCCGAGCAAATGCTGCTCAGGAGGCGGAATGTAGCCATCGCCGCCGTTGGCCAGTTCGATCACCATTGTCTGCTTCAGTGGTGATTGCCGTTTTAGCTTTAGTCCCGTCAGTGCGTACGTTTCATTCGGAGTTGTCGCGATGGCGATGTCGCCGATGCGAAGTGCCTGGACGACGATTTCCGTGGACTGCAGTTTGTGCAGAATGACCTGCTCGCGGGCGTAAACTTCTTCTGTTGTCTTTGGTGGATTGTCGCCGAGCGTCTCAACGATCCGCTCGGCCCATTCGAGAGTCTGTTTATTAGGGACGCGATAATTCATCGGCAGTCGTCGTTCGGCCATTGCCAGTTCCGAAGTCGCCGAGTACTCGATCGAGCGATACGCATCGAGGGCGATGTTGAGCAGTCCTTCGGTGTACTCGGTGACCGTGGGACTTTGCAGAGGAGCGTCGGCGGGCAGGTTGTAGTCGCGCCGCCAAATGTCACCGCTGCATCCGTGCGACATGATGGCGACGAATGGCGGTGATTCAGCGTTCGTGGTGGCAGGTCCGGCAACGTTTTCCTGAAAGCCATCGCAGAAGAGTCCGAAGTAATCCGGATGCAGGGCTTCGACGCCGGAAAAATAGTGCATTGAGAAATTCGATAGCACGGCGATCGGACGACCGTCAGGTGATCGGAACGCGATCATCGACAGGTCCGGATCTTCCGGGCCGGATTCTCCCGTGACGTTTTCCAGCTTGGCACCCGCGTGCATGTTGGCTCGGAGTGTTGGGTTGCCAAATGGGTCCGTCCCAATTCGATCCGGACGAATAATCCAGCGACGGAGCGCGGTGTAGTCAGCGGCGTTGCGTACGGCCCATCCCAGTTCAGCGGGTTCCAGATGAGATTCCGCGAGGGCAATGGCTTCTGCCAGGCGGTCTCGCAGAAACACGACGTAGTTTTCGTCCATTTCTGTGCCGAGGCACGCCATCGAAGACGGAGCTGTGTGCGTGTGCGTTGCGGAGATGCACATTCGATCCGGTCGAATCTTCGTTCGCTGCGCTGCGAGCTGTTTGGCGTCATCCAGGATCAGGCGGCCAATCATGCAACTGTCCACGACGACGATCGCGACCCGTTCGGTGCCGTTGTCCAGTACAATAGATCGTGCGTAGAGCGGCGCAACAGTTTTGTCGGCGGATCGACTTGTCATGCCTCCATTGACCAGCACCGGGAATTGTAGCGGCGTGATATCCACAATCGCGGCCCCGGCTTTTAGTTCCGCGTGAACCGAGGGGATTGTGATGCTCAGGCAAGCCATGCATATCACAAGAGTACACGGAGTTTTCATCGGTTGTGCCTTTGGGTTTTCATCATCTTCACTATCCAGATGAACTGGATGGGGCCGTTCAATCAAACCTGAGACAACTGTTCTACAATGTTTTCGTTGCCATGCAAACTTGGGGCGATGGATTATTTTCGAGCGATCGCCCACACTTCGGTCATGAAGCCATGTAAAAAATCCGCAGACACGCCAGAACCATCGGGATCGATAATCCTCCGCTGCGGGTTCATCTGGATCCTGACTCTTTTCTTATTGGCCAGCCAATTGCCGATCTTCGTGCAGCAAACGCTGACTCCGGACACAGTGTTGTACGATCTTCAGGCTCGGTGCCTGCTCAATGGTGGTGTCCTTTATCGTGATATTCTGGAACCCAATTTGCCCGGAATTGTTTGGGTTCACGCCGTTGTCAGAAGTTGGATTGGCTGGACCTCGACTGCACTGCTTGCGTTTGATTTGATCGTGGTGCTGGCGATTGGCTGCCTGCTGGCAAAACTCACTCGGATCAGAGTCAGGCATTCCACCCAATCGCGAATTGCTGCTCCCCTGACATTGTTCGGAATTCTGTTGTTCTATCTGGGCACATCGGAATGGTGTCATTGCCAGCGAGATACCTGGATGCTTCTGCCGTGTTTGATCGCTCTTTTGATTCGCATCAAGGTCATGCACGAACTTCCCATGATTACGGATCGGACGCCCCGCTTTACTGTCCAACAGTTTGCATGGGGGATTTTCGAGGGCGTCTTTTGGGCGGGAGCATTCTGGCTCAAGCCCTTTATCGCGGTTCCCGCAGTCATCGTTCTGTTGGTGTCGGTACGTTATTCAACGAATTTCAGATGCTGGGGCCAGCACACGTTGTCGGTTATTCTGGGAGGGCTGCTGACCGGTTCACTAGGCGTTGTGTGGATGGTTCGGACAGGTTGCTGGCCGCATTTTCTGGATCAGCTGACGCATTGGAACGGAGACTATTTTCAAGCGGGACGCACCCGCTGGACGTTGGATCGTTACGTCGCGCACGCGATGCGTTTTCAACCATGGATTTGGCTGCATGTTGTGGCGATGGGGATCAGTCTCAGGGGATTGCTGTTCAATCGGTCTCGCTCGTCTGGTACCCGAGACGACGAGCCTTCCCTGGTGAGCAGCCTGTTGAGTGGCCTTTATCTTGGCTGGATTCTGCAGGCATTTTTTCTGCAGCAACTGTTTGATTATATCCATGTTCCCGGCATTCTGCTGGCGTGGACGATTTGTGTCCGCCGCGCTGGCGTGTCACTGGCGTCTGCGGATAATGCCGCTGCTGTGAAAAAATTGGTCATTCCGGCGTTCGCGGCATTTTTGTGTCTGGCCCTCGTTACTTCACCGATGCTTCGCTGGAACCGTCAACGCTTGTGGTGGCAATGCGTTCAAGCGTGTTTGGGATTGCCGCTGTCGCCCGAAACAAAAGATCAGATGGCTCAGATTCCTTTTCCACGGTGGGCCGAATTGCAGCCCATGATTGAGCATATCCGCAATGCTGGAATCGTCGATACGCAACTGATTGCGTACAACGGGAACTTGATTCACTTGTATCCTGAACTGGGCTTTCAGCCTGCCACACGATTCGTGTACCTTGACGTTTCGGCGCGGTGCTTTCCTGGTCATCACGCGGACATGATTGCGGCGGTGAAACAGTCCGCCGCGCAATACGTTGTGAGTGACCTGAGAGAAGACGGCTGGGAAGGAAATCTGTCGGAGGACATCCTGTTGCCAGCGTCGTTATCCGAGTCTTCATTGAAACAATGTTTCCCTTACGATCAGACGCCCGTTTTTCGTTCGGGTGGCTATGTGCTGTTCCGCATTGATCGTCCGGTCGAGTGTCTTTCAGGCGACTACCTGCCGCTCGCGAACACTCCTCAAAACCTCGAACGGCAATAATCTCCGTGATCTGATCCCGGATCCTGCTCGTTTGCTGATTCCTAACTGGACCCGCGTGCGGGGATTTGTGGGAACTGTTCGAGTACATCCCCTGACCGACATTCTGCGATGGACCACTCTATCGATCACACTATACGGGAAGATCGCATTCATGAAAGAATCATTCAAAATCGTCAGCACGGCGATTCCCGGAGGTATTATCACCGGTTTTTCGTGGATCTTCGTGAATCGTTTTGTTCCGCAGGCAGGTGCCGGGTTTCTGGAACGCCAAAGTTGGCCGCTCAACAATATCTATTTGTGTGTTGCCATCTGGAAGACAAAGAAACGCGTAAAGCCGGGCGAACTGGCAGAGCAGTTGAATGAAGTCGTCGAACTGCATCGGCTGATCGTTAATAGGACGCCAGATTACTCGAACACCAGACTGGAAATTCGAGGATCGGCAAAGATGGAAATCGACACGAGCGTGATGGAATTTGCGCCATTGGCAATCGGTGGCTGTGCGGGCATGTTTCTGGCGTTCGTTCTGTTTCTCCCCGTCTTTTTCCTGTTCGCCGAGAAGATACCCTGGATCGTATTTGTCTGGCCAATTTTTGGAATGGGTGTGATGGCTGCATCAGCATTCGCAGCGTCGCGTCTTGCCCGTCGCTGGAAGAGCTGAATCTGGAAACCGTATGTCGTCTGATATCGTCACTCGATTCGCGCCTAGCCCGACCGGGCTACTGCATCTGGGACATGCGTTTTCCGGACTGTTTGCGTTCGAGACTGCTCGTCAGCACGGCGGTCGTTTGATCCTGCGGATTGAAGACATAGATTCCACGCGATGTCGGATTGAGTTTGAAGACGCGCTGCTTGAAGATCTTGCATGGCTGGGCCTCGTGTGGGAAAAGCCTGTGCGGCGACAGTCGGAACATTTGAACGAGTATTCCGCCGCCGCCGAGTCGCTGCGAAATCGCGGACTACTGTATCCCTGTTTCTGCACGCGGAAAGATATTCAACGCGAGATTGAAGCTGCCGGGGGTGCCCCGCATGGACCTGAGGGGCCATTGTATCCAGGACTGTGCCGTCACCTTTCAGTGGATGAACAGCAGGGTCGCATGGCCGCTGGTGAATCCTTTGCCATGCGGCTGAATCTGGAGCGAGCAATCGCAGAGATCGACTGTACGCTGGAATGGTTAGATTTGAGTCGCGGGATTCAGAAGGCTCAACCAGAAATTTTGGGAGACGTGGTGCTCGTGCGGAAGGATATCGGCTGCAGTTACCATCTGGCTGTCGTGCTCGATGATGCGCTGCAGGGTATCACGCGCATCACGCGCGGCGAGGACCTATTCGAAGCAACGCATGTGCAGCGATTGTTGCAGGCACTGCTGGGACTATCGACACCGGAGTATCATCATCACCAATTGATCTGCGATGTCACTGGCCGACGCCTCGCCAAACGAAACGAAGCCGAAACACTGCGGTCGCTCAGGGCACGCGGCGTTTCCGCTCAGGATGTGTGGGAGCAGCTTGGATTCCGCGACGCCAATCTCAACCGCTAAGGCAAATGAATCAGGTTCAAACTTGCAATTCATCGATCTCGTCCACAAGGAGCGCCTGTCGAGTCAATTCGTCGAGGCGACTGGCCGACTCGATTGCGGAAATCGTCTGGCTTGCTTTCGCTGAGATCGCGCCGAAACGTATGCCCAGAATTAGCAGTAGACTCTCGCGTTTTCCCTCGACGACACCTTCAACTTTTCCTTCAGCCTTTCCCTGGGCCTTGCCTTTTTCGACACCAATTTGAATGAGATCTCGTCCGGACTGCGTTTCCGTAAGGTCTGGTAGTGCTCCAACAAGCATTTCTTCAATCTCCTTTTTGCCTTTTGTGCGAAATCGCTGTTCCAGCCAGCTCACGAAAACATCTGCCAGGATTTCTTTTGTCAGCTGATTCAAGCTGCTTGAAGCGATCTGATTGTAACAGTCGGCGGCCTCGGCTTCCAGAATTTTGTCGCGAGACTCCGTTAGCGGTCTGAATACGGAAACAAGCGGATGATTGGGAAAACGTTCATGAAGCTCCGACAACTGGCTGATAAGTGAAAAAACCCGTATCACTCGATGCCATGGTTCGGTTCTTGGGTCAAGATCTTCATCGAGAAAAATAATAACACCCTCGACTCCGCGACCAGGATGCTGACGCTGCACCAATGCCATTTCCAGGACCAATCGCACATAAACGGAATCATCGGATTGAGCCTGAAATTCGACGAGATAGAACGGCTTTTCTGGTGCCACGGGCTCGATCACTCCGTCTGCAGTGACGGAAACTTCCTTCAGCGCCACCGAGTGGAAGGAACATGGTCCAGTGCTGTCGATTTGAGTCAAATCGAAGAACCATTCCGGACAGACTTCCAGAATCTTGTAAACCTGACGATCTGTTCTCATGGGATCCCGTTAGTCCTCTACTGGTATGGCGGTCTCTTTCTGAGTCGTTATTGCAGGCTCTGGCCCAGCGGGATCCGGCAGCAGTGGTTTGTTCCGATAATAGACTTCCAGTGTCAGAGTCGCCAGACAGGTCGTTAGCAGCCGCCCACCGGACTTGCTGTAGTCCGCGCGATCCGTTGGAGCCCAGCTGCCTTTCGCCGGCCCGTCGGTCGTTTCCTGTCTGGCGATAAGCTGGTCGCGTAAACGTCCATTCCAGCGTTCCCATTCGCTGCCGCCCCAGTTTTTCATCACCTGAGTCGCAAAGTAATTTGTGTAGTAGTTCTCCGTGGAAGTGCTCTTGTCGATCAGTGCGATGCCAGCCCGCATGTCACCGTCGTCGCGACCCCAGCCGAGATACATGCGACTGAGCAGCGCCATCGACGTGACCGACATTGCATACGTCTTCTTTTCGACTTCGTATCCGTAGCGTCCCTTTCCATCCACAGAGACGCTGTCCAGATAGAACGAAACGCCCTTCCACGTGTTCGCGGGGATTTTGATGCCAGCCTTTTCCGCCGCTTTGAGTGCCATCACCTGAATCGCCGTCGCAGATGTGGAACCGGGCTGACGAGGATTGTAGCGCCATCCGCCTCCGTTCGGATCCTGGGAATTGACCAGGAACGAAACCGCACCCTCGGCGGCCTGTTTCAGTTTGCGGTCGTTTGTCATGCCGTACGCCTCACACAACGCCAACGTCGCGGCACCGTGAACGTAGTAGGCGTAGTTGGGCTCTTCGTCGTCATCGGCTTTGTTGATGAATCCTCGCAAATCGTAACCGGCAGGTGCGGCAACTCCGATGCCGGTGAGGAACGTAAGTCCCGCCTGAATCTGCTTCTTGTAGGGACCTTCCTTATGCGTGTGTCCTGCGGCCAGAAATGGCAACAGAGCGTAGGCGGTGCCTCCGATCGGATTGTTGATTGAGCCTTTGTCTGTACACGGTCCGACGTCGATAAAGTCCCATGTGCCGTTAACTCGCTGCCGAGATGCCAGCCATTCCATCGCCGCCCCTACTGCAGATTCACTGGCGGCGGAACCACCATATTTTTCGAGCAGAACCTTGCGACCCGCTTCACTGTGGTTGTCGATCGCACCTATGTCTGTGGCCTCCGTCGTTTCCGACGAGGGTTCCATTCCATCGGGTGTTTCCGGAAGCGGCGTATCAGCCACCTCGACGACGGGCATCGGTTCCGGTTCGGGCACTGGCTCCGGTGTGGGTTCTGGTTCAGGTTCTGGCGGAGCTTCCTCAATCGGTTCTTCCATTTGTTCGCCAACTTCTTCCGCTGGCGGCTCGATCGTGACGGTTTCTTCAACAGGCTCGACCGCGTCAGCAATGCTGGCGATGATCGGTTTTATCTCGGCTTGCACCGGGTACGTCAGATGTCTGAGTGCCATCAGAAACAAGACGAGACCTGTCACAACGAAACTGATCACGGCTGGTTTGCTGCCGCGTTTCAGTTCTTCTGTCAGCTCGTCAGTTGTTGATCTCAGCTGTGGCTTCAGGTCTGATTTCTTCGCTTTCACGCGAACATGATCTGCAGCTTCAAGTGACACTCTCTGTGTTCGTTCGAGGACCGATCGCACGGACAGTGGCCGCCGTTTTTTCTTTCGTGGCACAGCGGTGGAGGATTCCGTGGTCGATTGATCAGGCAATCCATTCGAGGGCGAACTCGTGGCACCTGTCACTGTAGTGTCTGCGGTGGGCCGGTCAATTGTCTCTGTCGCCAGCGGTCCCATTTCCGACGTGGAGAACTTCGCCGGCGGGGAGAAGAACGGCTGTTCGTTCTCCGCTGGCAAAGCGACCGATGGGCTTGTGCCAGCGACGACCGGACTGGCTGCGGACGGTGGATCAGCGGCCGCAGGAACTGCCAGTTGCGCGCTGATTGGAGCCGCTGGAGTTCCAGTTGAGGCTTCTCGCTCCAGTTGCTGCAGCGACTGAAACGCACTGGCGGTATTTCCCGACCGTGCCTGTTCAGCCAGGGCCGCGAATCGCTGAGACAGTGACAAGTACTGCTGCGAAAGCGACGCATGGTGCACTGACGCCGCAATGGCTTCTTGAGCCCGTTTGCCAAGAAAATCCACAAACTGTTCGGAAGTCTGAGGAGTCGGTGGTGTGTGGGAGTTGGGGGTCATGATTTTAAGGACTTTGCAGGTAGTTCCTGGTCACAGTCAACCCAGAGCACCTCCGGCGCTCCACAATCATCCCGGCAGTGTATTCGTCATGATCGCCCTGGGCAAACTGGGCGGGGGTGAAGTTACATGAATTTCACCCTGAATCTTCTGGCAACAAATTTAGTTCGTGTTAAACACGTCTGAAGAATGCCGAGATTCAGGAGAATGCGTTGTGCAAAACGATGTTCGTTGGGCCGCGTGGACTGCGCCAGAAAGTTCAGTTTTTTTGAAATACGTGGCTTCGTCCGGGAGCAAGATGGAAACCGGCTTTGAAAACTGTCATCGCAGTTCGGTAGAATCAAACGCATCATTCAGATTTCAGCTCGAAGCCAGCCTCTCTTCAGTCTGTCCCATATTGGGCGCTTGGATTTCGCATGACGATTCAACTTTCATCAGATTCGTTTCTGCAGATGCTGGCCCAGAGCGGGCTGCTGCGGGACGAGCAGATGAAGGTCGTCGCAAAGCGATTTGCGGCGGATAATGGTGGTGCCAGTGAATCTACCCAG
>JBBQSE010000300.1:0-10554 GCA_038214195.1 Planctomycetales bacterium | reverse complement strand
GTTCGGTGGGCTCTCCTTTGCGGCAAGGGACCGCTGACCGGCACGGATTATGAACATCGACGGGAACTCATTCGCTTGCGAATGGAGTTTCTGGCGGGTGTGATGGGGATTGAGGTTTTGGCTTTGCGGTGATGAGTAATCGCTGAATATCACCACCGCAGCATCGGCACGATGCCTTGCTTCCTGAGAAGTCGGCATGATGTCGTAGCGACATGGTCGGATGACGAGGTGGCTCGGAAGTGGTGGGTGTTGTGTCCGGCTCGAAAGAATAAAGATGGGTCTCCGACGGAACCTACGGAATTCGCATTGAACTCGATTCGTGGAAGAACGGGACAGGCACCCGATGACGTTCAGGCTGCAGGCGATTCAGAATCATCAGTCGGGAGCCAGTCCCGTTTTTCCGCAGGACTGAAGGAAAAGCGAGTTCGCCTGTCGAGCATTTCCTGGTTCATGCGGTTTCTATCCGAACGAGCAGTCGGTCGATTTAATGTGTTTTACTAACCCGACGCGCCAGCGAGGTTGCATTTCACCAATGTTTTTGACGTGTAAAGCCTCGCTGGCGCTTCGGGTTGGTATTAAAACGACAGCCTGCGAGGCGGGGGAGAAGGGACAGTTGGGGGCGACGGCGAGCGTCGGACAAGGGCTGTCTTCCGATGGGACTTGGCGATTATCTGCACTTCCTGGACTGCCTCGTGAACTTCTGCAAGTGGTTCCGTTCCAGCGTCGGACGTCCGAAGTCCATGCAATCTGCAGCAGAGACTCGCGGTCAAAATCGAGCGATCAGCATTTCATCCACTCGAAAGTCGTTCGCGTAGATTTCCACGAGCAACAAGGCGGCAGCCTGGATTCGCTCGAAAATGGAGGCCTTAGCATCGAGCGGTCATCTATTGTCCAGGCCATGCACAATGTTTCGCCTTGCGGCGAAAGTCTTTTCCGGCAGAAAGGACTTACATTAGTCGGACAGCGTCACTTTGGGTCCAATTGTAGCCCGAAGCGTCAGCGAGGGAACGAGTTGAGGAACAATCCCTCGCTGAGGCTTCGGGCTGCAAAAACTCTCGGTTTTCGCCAAAAGTGGCGCTGTCCAATTAGGTTCGATTTTTGAGACATCGCGGGACTACATCAGCGGCTGACTGGATTTCTCTTCGCGTCTCCCCGAACGTATCCGCATGATGACGACTCCAGCCATTTCCGCTCAGAACCTACGTTATGCCTATGCGACTCGCGTGGCGCTGGAAGATGTTACGTTTTCGGTCACGTCAGGAACGCTGTTCGGGCTCCTGGGGCCGAATGGCTCCGGCAAGACAACGCTGTTTCGTTTGCTGGCGACGCTGATTCCAATGCAGTCCGGGCGGCTGACTGTCGGCGGATCGGACGTGATCACGCAACAATCTGCTGTTCGCAGAAAACTGGGCGTCACGTTTCAGTCGCCTGCAGTTGATGGGCGGCTGACGGTGATGGAAAACCTGAAGTGCCACGGCAGTGTCTACGGTTTGTCCGGTGCGACTTTGAAGAATCGGGCTGCGGAAGTGCTGGAACAGTTTCGCCTCACGGATCGAAGTCGCACGGTCGTCGGTGAACTGTCCGGAGGACTCAAACGCCGCGTTGAACTTGCCAAGGGTTTGATGCACAAGCCCGAGATCCTGCTGCTGGACGAACCCACCAGCGGACTGGATCCACGCGCGCGGCAGGAGTTTTGGGAACTCATCACCCACCAGCAGAAAACATACGGCACGACCATCATTGTCGCCACACATTTGATGCCCGAAGCCGAATTGTGCGACCGGGTGCTGCTGCTTGATCGCGGTCGAAACATTACGGAAGGAACGCCAGCGGATCTTCAGAGTCGGCTCGATGGCGAACGTCTGACTATCCGACTTCGGAACGCATCGGATCATTTGGAATCCCTGAAAACAATGGTCGGTGGCCCGGTTGAACTGCAGCAGGATCGCATTGTACTGCGAGTCAGCAATCCCGCCGAACAGGTTCGAGACATCATGCAGAAGTTTGGCGACCAGATCCTCAGTCTGGAACTGACGCGGCCATCGCTGGAAGACGTGTTCCTTCAACTTACCGGGAGATCGCTGTCGAGTGCGGGAGAGACCAATGATTGATCAGCCGTCACAACTCAACGCGGTGGTCGCCCTCACGAAGCGGGAACTCATTCGTTTTCTGCGACAACGAACACGCGTTATCGGCGCTGTCGGACAACCGGTCATCTTCTGGATTCTCTTCGGTGCCGGGTTGCGGAGTTCCTTCAACGCACCTTCCTGGGCCAGCAGCCTGTCGCACACAGTCAGCTATCAGGAATATTTCCTGCCCGGAGTCGCGGTGCTGATTGTGCTGTTTACAGCCATCTTTTCCACAATTTCAATTATCGAAGACCGCCGCGAAGGCTTTCTCCAGGGAATCCTTGTCGCGCCTGTTTCGCGGTTATCGATCGTGCTCAGCAAACTCGTCGCCGGCACCATTCTGGCGATTCTGCAGGCGGGACTGTTTCTGATGATCGGGCCCTTGATTTCGGCAGTCGGGATTGGATCGCCGATCGAAGTGACGTGGTCGGTCACCAGAATGCTCATGGCGTCCGGATTCCTTGTACTCATCGCGGCGGAACTCACGGCCCTGGGCTTTATCATCGCCTGGCCGATGAATTCGACTCAGGGATTTCACGCCGTGATGAGCATCTTCCTGATGCCGATGTGGCTGGTCTCCGGGGCGCTATTCCCCGGCGGCGATTCTGGCTGGCTGTTCTGGCTGATCCGCGCGAATCCACTCACATACGGCGTCGCCGGTCTGCGGCGAATGCTGTACGAAGAAACGCTGCCCGTGACCCCTGAACTGCCATCCATGACGGCGTGCGTTGCCGTTACTGTGGTTGCTACCGTGACTTTCACCGCTCTGTCTGCGTGGCTTGTCTCGCGGTCCAGCGTCCGCAATACCGCCTGACGCGAATTTTGAGTGCCGGGTTCACTCAGACGGCCTGATTCGGGTGTTTGAGTCCTACAGCTGGACCATTCACGCTTCTGGATCTCCGCTGTCCACAGGCACAATGGCGTGGACTTAACGACGGTTTTGTGAGCGGCAAGGCGCTAGCCGCCGGTTTTGCCAGCGTTTTAGCCCGTACCACCGGCGGCTAGCGCCTTGCCGCTCCCTAAGTCCACGCCATTGGTCCACAGGCAAGTGGTCCAGCAAACTGCTGAGTGACTGGGAACAGCTGGGACAATTGATCTACAATGGCTGACGCCCGCCCGTTCACCCCACCCCGGTTCCTGCCCATGCCAGCTTTCATTCGACGCAGTTCCTTCGTTTGCTTATTCGTTTTTGCGACAAGCCTTTACGCTCAGTTGCCCGCGAGTCGGCTCGACGGCATCTTCCCGGCCGGGAATGCCGCCGGAACGACCATCGATGTGACGATCGCCGGCAGCAATCTGGATGATGTCGATCGACTCATCTTCAGCCACGAAGGCATCACGTTCGTCCGCAAGATGGCGGATGCAACGCCGTTCGACGAAGGTCCCCAGCCCCTCGAAAATGTGTTCGAAGTGACCGTCGCTCCGGATGTTCCGCCGGGGAATTATGACGTGCGGTGCCAGGGCAAGTATGGCCTGTCGAACCGTCGCACCTTCGTCGTCAGTTCGCTGCCGGAATTCATCGAAACGGAACCCAATGGCGGCAACGATCTTCCGGCATGGTTGGCTGCCGACGAGAAAGCCGGAACAGATCGAACAAATCCCGCACAGGAAGTCGCGCTGCCTGTCACCATCAACGGTCAGTCTGCGGGCGGGCCGGATGTCGATTGGTATCGATTCAACGGACAGGCGGGCCAGCGAATCCTGTTTGATGGACACTGCAGACGCATCGACTCGCGGATGGATCTCGCCGTGACGGTTATTACGGAAGCCGGCAAGATCATCGGCGAATCCAGCGCTGGCGAAGCGGATGATTCGCTCGTCGATGTCACGCTGCCGGCAGACGGACTTTATTTCGTCAAAGTGCATGACGCTTTGTTTGCTCAGGGGCCAGGCTATGTCTATCGACTCACCATCGGCTCGCTGCCGTATCTCGACTTTGTGTTTCCGCCTGCGGGACAGCCGGGCTCGAACGATGAATACACTCTCTATGGCCGCAATTTGCCCGGCGGTCAGCCCAGCCCATTTCAGATCGAAGGCCGACCGCTCGATCAACTCAAGGTCCACATCGCCATTCCTGATGACATTGTTGGCAAGTTGACCTTTTCGTCCCTCATCGGGCCGCAGCAAGCCGGTATGGATGGGATTGAATATCGAGTGACCAACAACGGGATCCAATCGAACCCAGTGCTCATCACGCCTTCCACCGCACCGACCGTGTTGGAGGCGACCGACAACAGTTCACCGAACTCGCCTCAGCAGCTGACTCCGCCCTGCGAAGTCGCGGGATCGTTTTATCCGCAGCGAGATGCCGACTGGTTCTCCTTCGACGCCAAGAAGGATGACATCTGGGCGTTCGATGTCTACGCCCAGCGACTGGGCCAGTCCTGCGACCCCGCACTGCTGATTCAGCGAGTCAGTATGAATGACAAAGGCGAGCAGCAGGTGAAAGACATCGCCTTTGTGGATGATGTCCCGGAACGCAACTTCAACAATCGCTCCGGGCGGCACGAGTTCGATGAACGCACGACCGATCCTTCGTATCTGTTTAAGGCCCCCGAAGACGGTACGTATCGAATTCTGCTTAAAGAAGCCGTCAGTTCCGTTAAGAGCGATCCCAGACTGGTGTACCGTCTGGCGATTCGCAAACCGCAACCGGATTTCCGCGTGGTCGCGTTTTCCGACGGATCGATGGAAGCCTTGATGCTGCGTAAAGGAGGACGTGATGTCCTGCATGTCCTTGCGTTTCGCCAGGATGATTTCGATGGCGAAATTACTGTGACCGCGAGTGGACTTCCGGAAGGAGTCACGACCGAAGACATCGTCATTGGTCCTGGCAATTGGTACGGCACGCTCATCCTGACCGCAGCGGACGCGGCACCCGCCGGAGTTGGCACGCTGCAGGTTTCCGCGAAATCCACGATCAACGGCGTGGAAGTCACTCGCCCGGCCCGCTACGGCGCGGCCCTGACTCCGTTTCAGTTCAATCAACCCAACGCCAACGTGCCCAGCGTTCGTTCTCGCGTCGTCGAGCGACTGCAGGTGTGCGTGTCCGAATCAGAGCCGGCTCCCCAGGTTCTGACCATTGGAGACGGCAAGACCCTCGAAACTTCACGCGGCGGAATCCTCAAGATCCCGTACACCGTCAAACGCCTCGAAGGCACGGCTGGCAACATCATCGGATTCCCCATTGACTTTCCGCCGAACTCGAACGCCCAGCAGGTCAATATCGGCACCAATGAAAAGGGCGAATTCGAAATGCGATTCCAGGCGAATACGATTCCTGGCACGTACTCGTTCTATCTGGCCGGTTTCAATCAGGGGATGCAATACAAACGCAACCCGGAACTGGCCGAACGCGCAAAGTTTCGTCAGGAGCGAATTGCCAAAATCCTGATCGAGGCTCAGCAAAAGTTTCAGGACGCTCAAAAGGATAGTCAGCAAAAGACAACCGAGGCGACTCAGGCAAACACCGAACTGACACAGGCCAACACTCAGAAAACTCAGGCCGACCAGAAGGCCACTGCCACAAATACTGCGTTGACTCAAGCCGAAGCCGCGCTCAAACAGAAAACTGAACAGTCCGCCGCCGATCCCGCGAACGAAGCACTCAAGCAGCAACTGGCTCAGGCTCAAACCGTCTTCGACGCCGCAAAGAAAGCAGCCGAAGACTCCGCAACGGTCGCAGCGGAAGTCGCAAAGAAACAGGAAGAAGCCACGGCCAGGAAAACGACCGCAGACGAAGCTCGCACCAAAGCCACTGCGGATCTTCAGGCCGCCCAACAGTTCCAGCAACAGGCTCAGCAGGAGAAACAGCGAGCCGACCAGTTCGCGAATCAAAAACAAAACGAAGCGAATCCGCGAGGCATCAACGTCAATGTGCCATCCAACTCACTGACGATCAAGGTCGTTGAGTTCCCGATCACAGTCGAAACTCTGCCCGAGGCTCTGATGATCAATCAGGGCGAAAAAGCCGAAGTTGTCGTGAAAGTCTCGCGACAGTACGAATTCACCGGCGCGATCAATGTGCAGTCGCAACTCCCCGGCGGAGTCGGCGGCATCAGTATTCCGAATACCAACATTCCCGACAATCAGGCTGAAGCCAAATACGAAATCACCGTCCAGCCGACTGCTTCAGTCGGCGAGCATACTCTAACCGTGCGTTTTCAGATGAATTTCAACGGCCAGAACCTCATCCTGGAACGCCAAATGAAACTGACTGTCGTCGAAGTTAAGAAATAGCCTCGCCCGGTTTTGAATTGAATTTTCAACCACGGAAAACACCGAATGCACGGAAAGAATCGCAGAATAAAGTAGCCGTCACTCTCTTGGTGACGACTAAATGTACTGCGTTTAGCTTCTTCTGTGTTTTCAGTGTCTTCCGTGGTTCACCCCGCGATTCAAACCACACGTGTTTGTTCGAGATCTTCTCCATGCATACCCGCCACTTCACCGCATTCCTGATCGCCGTCATTGCGACTGTCGTCAACGCTGGACCACCGATCGCCATCGACAACGTCCAGCGTGCCGAGCCGGTTGCGTTCGACAGGGAAGTCCTGCCGATCCTGCAGAAGAACTGCCTTGCGTGTCATTCGGGGACGGAGAAGCAGGGGGAACTGATCCTCGAATCACCGCAGGCGATGCTCAAAGGCGGCGACAATGGTGCGGCTGTTGTTGCTGGCAAGGGAGCGGAAAGTTTGCTCATCAAAATGGCATCGCATCAGGTCGAGCCGGTCATGCCGCCCGAAGGCAACGACAGGGCCGCCCAAAATCTGACTCCGCAGGAACTGGGACTCATCAGACTCTGGATCGATCAGGGAGCGCGCGGCACCGGCGGCATTGAATCGATCTCGCCGAAGCAAATGCGAAGTCTTCCAAAGGGCATTGCCGCAGTGCAGGGAGTCACGCTGACTCAGGACGGCCAGTACGTGGCGTTTGGACGCGGCAACCAGATTCTGCTCCATCACGTTCCAACCGGGCAATTGATCACAGAGCTGAAAGACCCCGCGCTGGCGAGCACCTCCGGTGGGGCTCATCAGGATCTGGTGCAGTCGCTGACCTTCAACGTGGACGACGACATCCTGGCTTCGGGCGGTTTTCGAGAAGCCAAATTATGGCGGCGGCCACGGGATGTGCAAAAGCTCAACATCGCCGCCGACGGGCCAGCACCGATCATGACCGTCAGTCCTGATCATAAGTGGATCGCTGCCAATGGTCCTGACAATACCGTACGATTGTTTAATGCAATCGACGGCGGCGTGGGGCCAGTATTTACTGGTCACACCAATATCGTGACATCGTTACGATTCACCGGAGACAGCCTCTACCTGGTTTCGGGGTCTCTGGATCAATCCATCGGCATCTGGAACGTCGCGGGCGGAACGCTGGCAGCCCGGATCGAAACGCCTGCGCCGGTGAACGCCGTGGAACTGGTGTTGCTTGAAAATGCCACGGATGAAAAGCCCAGCCCGGAGCAATGGATTGTTACTGGTCATGCCGACAATTTGATTCGTGTCTGGCCGATTCCGACTGAGGAAGCTCCCATCACCATGCCGCTGCGGGAAATTCAGGGACACGGCGGTTCAGTGACGTCGCTCGCCAGTATTCCCCAGAATCCACGCCAGGTCATTTCCGGCAGCATGGACAACACGATCCGTCGCTGGAATCTGGATAACGGCCAGCAGATGCAGCAATATAATCACGGTGGCCCAGTAGTCGCGGTCGCGGTCGCTCCGGACGCGCAGCGAATTGCGTCGGCCAGCGAAAACCACACGGCCAAACTGTTCAACATCAACGGTCAGCAGATTGCCGAAATGCGAGGCGACATTCGGCGTCGCATTGCGCTCACCCGAGCTCAGCAGCAGGAGGCAGCGACGAACACACGCCTGAATGTCGCGAAGCGTCTGGCAGACGACGCCGAAAAAGACTTGCCCGTGAAGACGACGGCGGAGAAAACGCTGAGCGACATGCTGACCGCCGCAAACGCCGACATCGAGACAAAGAAGACCGCTCTGGAAACCGCCTTCACGGAAAAGACCAACGTGGAAAAGGCCGCGATCGATGCCTCCGGTGCAGCAAAGACAGCTCTCGCTGAAAAGCAACTGGCGGAACGAATGGCCAAAGAATCCGCCGACATTGTCGTCGTCGTGCAGGCGAAACTGAATCGCTTGACGCAGGCATCAAACGCCGCACCGCAAAATGCAGAACTCAAAGAAAGAGTCGTCACGGCTCAGGCTGAGATGGAAGCAGCGACGAAAGCCTCCACTGAAATGATGGCAGCCGTAAAGACACCAACCGACAACGCAACGGAAATGTCAAACCTCGCCAATGAAGCGGCTAAGAAGCTGGACACAGTGCAGAAACCCTACAATGACGCCGTCGCAGCGCTTAAGGTCGCGGAGGCCACGCAAAACCTGGTTTCGCAACAGCAGGCGCTGGCCGCGAAAGAACTTCAGGTCGCTACGGATCTTTTGCCGGTTCGCAAAGACACAGTTACACAAGCGGAGGTACTGCTGACGGAAGCCAAGGCGGCTGTCGAAACAGCCAACAAACAGTTGCAGGAATCTGACCTGTCGATCCGTTGCGTCGCCTTTTCCCCCGACGGCTCCGTGCTCGCCACCGGCGGCGATTTCCCAAGTATCCATACCTGGGACGCGCAAACTGGTTCAGCCATCGCAGCGTTTGCCGGTCACACTGCCGCCATCAAATCCATCACATTCCTCGACGATCGCACACTGGCATCGGCGTCGGATGATCAGTCTGTCCGACTTTGGGATTCTAATCCCGGCTGGATTCTGGAACGCACGATTGGCAGCATTGACGATCCCAACCTGATTCCACATCGAGTCACTTCCGTCGATTTCAACCAGGACTCCACACAACTGCTCATCGCTGGCGGCATCCCGTCGCGGCGCGGCGAATTGCAGGTCTTCAACGTGGCGGATGGAAGCCGAGTTCTCTATTTGCCCCAGGCGCACGACGATGTGGTTTACTCCGCACGATTTTCGCCAGATGGCAAACGAATCGCGTCCGGTGGGGCCGACAAATATCTTCGCACGTTTGACGTCGCCACCAGCCAGCAACTTCGCCGATTTGAAGGTCACACCAACTATGTGCTTGGCGTCGCCTGGAAACGGGACGGCAATGTGATCGCTTCCTGCGGTGCCGACGAAACCATCAAAATCTGGGACGCGGAAACCGGCGACCAGCAGCGGACGATTGAAAACTTTGGTCGCCACGTCACGGCTGTCCAATACATTGGTGAGACCGACAACATCATTTCATCCTGCGGCGACAAACTTGCCCGCCTCCACAACGCCGCCAACGGCGGCCTCGCCCGCAACTTCGGCAACGCAACAACCTGGCTCCACTGCATCGCCGTCACGCCCGACAGCACCGTGGTCGCCGCAGGCGACGCGGCGGGAAATGTGTATCTGTGGAACGGCAACAACGGGCAGCAGTTGAAGGTGCTTTCATCGTCGCCAGTCGCAGGACCCTGAAGAGAAAGCCAGGCACGATGCATCACTACATCGGTCAGGATATTTGACTGCGATTCAGCCACGACAGTGGCGGCAGCATGTAGGGTTGGCCTCGTCCACTACCCGAAGATTAATCTATGACAGTGTACTACCCTCAATCCGCATACTCATTCAGCCATCGCTCCAAAATCGGAAACGCCAGCGAGCCAGGGGGCGTCAGCAGCCCGCGGCCACATCGCGTGCCAACGGCCCGAGCCGCAGCTCGCTGGCACTGATGAGCGTGTCATTCCACAGCGGCCCGAGTTCCTCGAACGTCGCATTCCCGGAAATCAGCAACCGCACCCGCCGTCGATGCTGAATCGTCGCCCGCAGCAGCCCCATCCGTTGGACGAGTTGTCGCCTGGTCTACGGTTTCTCACCGACGAATTCGATTGGGATGAAGCTCGTCACGATTCCGGCGGGTGAATTCATGATGGGAGCCGAAGAGGACCGGGTCGATACGTTGAATCAGTTTCCGTAGTGCGATCCCAAGGAGCTGGATGGAGAGTTACCTCGGCACAAGGTGCGGATCACGAAAGCGTTGGACATGGGGCAGCATGAAGTCACGCTGGGTCAGTTTCTGAAGTTTTATCACGACGCGAATTACAAACTCGAAGCCGAACGCGATTGCAAGCCGAGTTATGGTTACGACAAAGAATTCAATCACATCAACTCACCGTTGTTTCGTCCGTGGGATCCCAAGGCTTGGAAGATTGAGATGGATCATCCGGTGATTTATGTGTCGTGGAACGATGCGGTTGCCTTTTTGCGGTTCTGCGCGAAATGAAGTGCGCGGTCTGGCCCGTACCACGAACGAGTTGTATTTGATGGATGCTTTGATTGAGCCTGAAAGGCTCGCACAAATCAGCCTGGGGCAAGAGAATCCGCGAATGCGGATGAACGCCGCCCCA
>JBBQSE010000299.1:0-10557 GCA_038214195.1 Planctomycetales bacterium | reverse complement strand
AAAACGGCAGGTCCGCAGCGGCGACCTTGCGCGTCCATTGGTTGAAGTCGCCGGAACAAATCGAAAGGCGATATTTTTCCAGAATCGTGGGCACGCGGACAGCGGTTTCGCCGCCGTAGCTCAATCCGTAGAAGGCGATCTTGTCGCCATCGACGAAGGGCAGCGAACTCAGCCAGCGGAGGGTTGCGTCGTGTTGCGGGATGATGAAGCTGAACAGCGTGCAGCCGATGGAATTCGCTTTGCGATCCAGCCAGCGGTACCGATCTTCGCCACGATACAGATTGTGCGGAGCGAACGTGATGAATCCTTTTTCCGCCAGGCGAGCCGCGAAGTCATTATATGCCGGATTCGCCGCATCGATCGTGTCTCGCGGCACGCCATTGCGACCATGCTGACAGACCACGACTGGCCGACGTTCGCCGGGTTTCAGATCGGTCGGAATGACAAGTACGCCCCAACTGAAGAGTCCTTCGTACACGTCCAGTACGACATCGTACGCCGTCCATTTGTCCGTGGCGGCGACTTTGCGTGTGCGAGCATTCGGCGGAAGCAGGGGCTCGTCGAATCGTCCCATCGCTTTTTCCTGGAAGTCCCGGCGAAAAGCCTTTGAGGCTTCAATGAACTTTGCCGAGTCCACCAACGGATGCCTGCGATCAGTGCTCCAACGCGACTGAGTCGATTCCGGTAGAGCCTGATGCAGGAAATACTTTTCGCGAACCGCCTCCGACGCCTGGACAAGCGACTGCACGTGCGTTTCCAGTTGCGCCACCGTGCGAGCCTGCCGTTCGGCGATCCAGTTCGCGGATGAAATTCGGCGATCGACTGGAATGTCCTCGCTCGCTGGTTTCAGGGCATCAGCGGTAAACGCCGCGACGAACTTATCGAGAGCAGCGTCTGAGTACGGGCCAGTTGTCGAATCATTTGGCCCAACGAGCAGCACACAACACGGCTCGCGCTCTGGGATCTTGTCGAATTCTGGTTTCACATCGCCAAACGCCGGCGTCGTCAGTTCACCCTTGTGTCCGGTCACGGCAGGGAATTCGCTGTGTTCGATCACTAGCGACCTCGGCGCGATCAACGCGGTCACTTCGGCATTACCAAACTGTTTCAGTCGCGACCAGACGTTGCGGTAGATCGGTTCATTCCACACCGCGTCACTTTTGTTGAAGTATCCGCTGACCAGCGTCGTGGTGATCCGCGGATCGATCGCAGCGGCATGCAACGCGATGAGTCCGCCTTCCCCGTAGCCAGCGACGCCGATTGGCAATTGATCGGCCTCCGACAATCTCAGCCAGTCCACAGCCGCCAGAACGCGCTGCACGTCGTAACCGATCACATGTCGGCCCATGTGAAAGGCCTGTCGATAAATCCATTCTCTCGATGTGTAGTCGGCGCGCTGCAGCTGTGGATCTTCGGTCGGCATTTTGTCGCGGCTGACGATGGCCGGCACGATGACCATGAATCCGTTTTCGGCAAGGCGGCGGGCCACTGTCGTCGATGCGTTGGGAGCGACTCCCAGCCCCAACAGATCTTCCGGCGTCTGGTCGGCATCGGGTATGACGATGATTCTGCCAACCACTGCGGCGCGCGGCTTGATCAACAGCCCTTCACCCTGCACATTCGCGAAAACCGGCCAACGGACCTGGAAGACCTGATAAGTGTCAGTCTCGTAAATGATGGCGGGATTGTCGTCATCGCCGAAGTATTCCATTCTCGGCGGCAACCGTTCTTCAACGACGCCAAGCAGTGTCCGCAACTGTTGACGCTGCTCATCAGCGTTCTCGGCGTCGCCTCGAATCGGCTTGCGGGTTCTGTTCGCTTTCGCGATTTGCGTTTCGACAAACGTATGTGCCGCCTGCATCATGCGTGATGAAGGATCGGCCTCCGGCCAGTCGAGCGGCTTTGTATCCGCCAGCGCTTCGATGACTTGTAGTTCTTCTTCTGGCAGTGATTGCAACAGTGCCAGGGTTGCCCATGCCGTTGCGGTTGTCGAGATGAACTGATCCTTGCGATGCGGGAAACCTGTTTCGAAATAGACCTGAATGGGTTTGCTCCGCGTGTGAACCAGCCACGATCCGTCTTCAAGTTGAGACTTCAGCAGAAATTGAATGCCACGACTCCACACCGAATCGCCATCGACGATGGCGCCGACATATCGCAGCGCATACAGCGCGGTGCTGGTAGCGTATGCGTCGCTTTCCATGTCCTTCAGCTGTGACCAGCCTCCATCTTCGCGTTGTTGCGCTTTCAGTTCGGCAACTGCTGTTTCGATAAGCGTCGCATCGGCGTTGACTGTGCTGAGTGCCAGCAATTGAAAGGTCTGATCTTCTGTATCATTGGGCGAGGCGTCCTTGAGCCAGCGACGAGCGGATTGCATCGCCTGCTCGATCGCGTCTTTCTGCTCATCTGTTCCAAAGGCATTCAAAGCGCGAAGGGCGAGATATGATGACGTGAAGTTGCTTGCCTGGGTCGGCGGTCTTGTGCTGGTTCGCGACCAGAATCCATCAGGCTTTTGAGTCTTCAGTATCCAGGCGACAACGGCCGTGGTGACTTCATCTGCTGGCCGACCGCCGTCTTCGAGTGTCCACAGGGCGTACCCCGAAGTGTCTATGCCACCACCCTGTCCTTTGCCTTCTTCGTAGGATTTCAGGCCGCGCTGCAGGTGGTCATACGTGTGCTGGATCTGCCGCTTGAGGTTTTCCTGATCGACATGAATGCCTCGTCGCTGAGCTTCGACGAAAGCAAAGACGGGCAATGCCTGGCTGTGGCACGTGAAACACGTCCGCTTGTCCGCAGAGCCTGCGGATGCCAGTTCCAGCAACGGCAGAGACTTTTCCACTGCAACGTGAATCTGTTTCGTCGCAGGAACTTCCTGCGCGTCGAGTGGAGTGGCCACTACACCTGAGAATGTCAACCCGACAATGACGAACATCGCAAAACGTACGCTTGTTTTCACTTCAGTCTCCCTGTCAGTTCTGCAGGATATCCTGCGACTGGGCCGACGTGAAGTTACTGTACGTATTACGCGATTCTAGAAGCCCCGGGATTCACTTGCAGACACGTTCGAATCGAGCGGAAAATCAATGTACGTCAGCCTTTCAAGGCTGACATGGAAGTACGACAGGTCAGTCTGGAAAGCCTGACGTACTTCTGACAGCAATGATTCGCCCGATGCTTAATCCAACCTGATCTGCACGTCTCGGCTCCACCAACCCAGTCCGCCAGCGCTGCCGACGGCGCGGACCCAAACGCGGTATCTATCCGGCGCAAGTGGCGTCGTCACGACATATTGATTCGTTGAAGATACGTTGTTCTACTGAAGTTTCTGTCCGTTTCCGTAGATGCGTAGAACCTGATATCGTAGAACCAATGAATCGTCGGCCATCAATCGAATCTTCTGTCGTGACGGCTCAAATTCATGGCTACTCGCGATGAACTCTGATAAGACTGCAAAATGCCATTGAAAATCGTCCTGATGGGAACCGGTGACTTCGCGGTTCCTCCGTTCCGCGCTCTTCTAAATTCTGAACTCACCATCGTTGGAGTGCTGACGCAACCGGACAAGGTCGGACGTGGACATCATCAGCATCTCAACCCCGTGAAAGAACTGGCGCTGGAGAAATCAGTTCCGGTGTTTCAGCCGGAGCGAGTGAATCAGGCGGAGATGCTGGACACCCTGAAGTCGCTTCAGGCCGACGTGTTCATTGTCGCGGCGTATGGTCAGATTTTGAGACCATCGCTGCTGGCGATTCCACGCCTTGGCGCGTTCAACCTGCATGGTTCACTGCTTCCGAGGCACCGGGGAGCGGCTCCGGTGCAGTATGCAATCTGGAAGGGGGATTTGGTCACGGGCGTCACGATATTCCAAATTGAACCCGCGCTGGATTCCGGCCCGATGGTCGGTCGCGTGGAAACACCAATCGGCGATATCGAGACATCTGGAGAACTGATGCTGCGACTTGCGGAACTCTCCGTTCCTCTGACGCTGGATGTTGTTCGGCAGTTGGAAGCGGGAACTGCCGTGTTTGAGGCCCAGGATTCGGCACTCGTCACACTCTCGCCTAAAATCCCACGCGAGGCGGGTGTGATTGACTGGTCAAGTTCGAGCCGTGAGATCGATTGCCACATCCGGGCGATGCAGCCGTGGCCAAAAGCGTCCTCAGTGCTGCACCGACACGACCAGCCGCCGTTGCGGTGTATCGTATCACAGGTTTCCCACGTTGCGGACACAAGTCCGGCGGCTGGACATGAAACGCCGGGGGCGGTATTGGAACATAACGGTCGCCTACTTGTCCGGAGCGGAGACGGCTGGCTGGAAATCCTGAAACTGCAGCCCGACGGCCGCAAAGGGACCGACGGACGGTCATTCATCAACGGCTATCAGTTGAAAAAGGGCGACAGATTCGCCGCAGCTGAATGACTTTACGCTCAGGTGGAGGTGTAGTGGCGGCATCCTGCCGCCACTAATCATTGTTTAGATAGATGTGAAAACGGCGGCAAGATGCCGCCGATACTTTCAATCAACACACGCCTGGCGCGTTCCGGCTGATAATTTCAACCGCACTTCGGAGAAACGAATTCACAATGGACGCAGACGATTATCTGATTGACCATTCGACGCTCGATTGGCAAAAACTGCTGGCATCATGGGAATGGCTTTTGGACGAAGCACAGACGTTCTCACCGTGGCTGATGAACCGTTTTGGCGATTTGTTCTTTGTCGATGAGGCTGGCGTCGTGAGTTGGCTCAACATCAACGACGGTGAAGTCACTGAAGTGGCGCAGAGCGAAGCAGAGTTCGTCGAGCTGCTCGAAGACGAAGCCAATGCCGAGGAGTGGTTCCAGACTGCGTTGGTTGATGCCATCGTCGAAACCGGCATGATTCTGAAGCCCGGTCAATGTTTCGGATTCAAATTGTTGCCAGTGCTGGACGGCGAATACGATCCAAGCAATGTGTACGTCGCCTCCATTGAAGAGTACTGGGACTCTTGCGGGGATGTACACGAACAAATTGAAGGGCTGCCTGATGGGACTGAGATTGACATCGACATCCCGGAACGTTGAATACGGCGGTTTCTGATGCTGGGGCGAACGGCAAAGCGGTTACCAGGGCCGATGGCCCCGACTCATACGGAACTTCAGGGTTTCTTTCGCCTCACACCGCCGTCGGTCAATTCCATGCTTAAAAGACTCGACGAAAAAGGATACATCCGCCGCATCCCCGGCCAGACCCGCGCGATTGAACTCACGATCGATCCGGAACTGATCCCCACGCTGGACCGGCCGTTCAAGTATTGACAAAAGGATCGCAGGCGCGACTTAGATTTCCTGCGATTCAGTGTTGCCCGTCACCTAAGCTTGATGATGTGTCCGCGACAATCTCCATCAGCGCAGTGTGAATGTCGGGCCACGGTCTTGAAAGGTCGAGAGTCAAAGCGCGAATGCGGTGACCGTGTGTAGTGAATTCGACTGCAAAGTCGCGCGTTGTGCGTGGATAGAGTAAAACGCCTTCTGCCTGCTCCCAGCCCGGCAACGCCGACCTCTGTCTCAAGTATGTAAAAAGCTGAAAAAGATTCGCTGGAGGCAGTTTTGCGACGGCACCAAACGCACCAGTCTTAAGTGCGTGAGCATAGAACTTCGTATCAAGAATGATGGCTCGGCCCGGACATTGGAGACAAACATCGGTCTCCATGCGAGGCATGAGCAATCGCGCATCCGGATTTGGCATGTTGACTTCCCATTGGATATGCGGAGCACTCACATGCCATTTTCCTGGAAGTTCACGCCGATAGAAGTTGAAAACAAAGTCCTCGAACAGCTTCGGCAATCCGTTTCTTACAAAGTCTCGGAATTGTCGATCTTTGCCACCCTCCGCAGGAAGCCAATGCTCGTAAATGAATTCACACACATGCAGCAGAAAACCATACATACGGTTGTTGCGGTGAAGCTGCACTCTCCGAAAATGTTCGGCCCGAAGTTGTATTGCCCGGACTGGCGCGAGCCAGCGGAGCAGGTCATGTACATCGGCATGAGTCTTCTTATCGATATCTTTCGAATCTCGAAGTCGCAGAAACGTGGTCTTGAGTATGCGATTCGGCAATGTGTCATATTCGAGTTCATCCCACGCGCAGGCGGCACGTCCCTGGCGAAGGAGATCGCGGCGAAGTGTCGCCGTGACGAGCACCTTGCCGCGAACGCCGGCGATTTCCTCTTCGTGCGGAAGATATCCCCGATCGAGTCCACGTCGGAGCAGGCGTCGCGTCCCGTTTATGAGCACACGGGCGAAGAGATCAAGCAGGTCAGTGGAATCCAGCGCATCGACATCTTCCAGCGCGTCTTTTTCCTCAATCCGTTCCCACGCATAGCAAAGGAGGTAATAGATGTTGGCGATTGGGATTTTCATGTGGGTCGTCGCGATTGCATTGGAGTGCTCACTCGATTGTTGCCAGGATTTCTATTCAAGTAGAGCGGCAACCAATTCCCCCACACGTTCGCGAGAATCGAAGTATTCCTCCAGCAGCGGCTGAATTTCTCCATCGATCACTTCGCGATACCATCCGTCATCCGGCGTGTAGCCTGCGGGAGGACAAAAGAAGCTGTGACCGACACAAAATCCGGGGCCAAGATCGCGTTCCTTTTCAATGACCGCATTGAGAGAGCCAACCCGATCACGGATTCGGGTGACCAAAGCCTCGGTTGCTCCGTGTGCTGTCAACCATTCCTTGAATTCAGATGAGTTGAATGCCGGGTCGAGTGTCACGAATGCAAACCTGCGGCGCAGCGCGTAGTCCACCATGGCCAGCGAGCGATCGGCTGTGTTCATTGTTCCGATGAAATGAAGATTCGCGGGAAGATAGAAGGTCTCGTCGGCCTGCTCAGAATACGTGAGTGGGACGGCGTGTTCAATCCCTCGCTTGTCGGCTTCGACTAGCATCAACAGCTCACCGAAGATCTTCGCCAAATTGCCACGATTGATTTCATCAATGATAAAAAACCAATCCCGATCCGGGTCGTTTCGGGCAAGTCGTGCGAACTGATAGAAAACGCCCTCTCTTCGTTCCAGACCAGAACGCGTTGGGCGATACCCCTGCACAAAATCTTCGTATCCATAACTCGGGTGAAACTGAACCATCATCACACGCTGGTCATCGCGCTCGCCCATTTGTGTGAAGGCAAGGCGACGTGCAATGTATGTCTTGCCGACACCCGGAGGCCCCTGGAGAATGATGGCTTTCTTGCGCTTTAGCCGCGAGAGAATCGTGTCGAGTTGTGTCCCTGTCATGAAAAGGTCGTTGAGTGCATCGGCTTTTGTGAATGGCACGCACCTAAGATCGGATGGCGAATCATTTCGCGCATCGATAATTGCCACGATCGCCTCATATTCGTCCGCTGTAACAGCAAAGAGACTACCCTGATTGCTTACCAGCGGTTCACAATTTTTCAGCGCCGGGATTGACTGCAATTCGCCCCATGTTATGGGCCTTGGAATTGCCTTAATCTTTCGAAATTCAAACGCTTCGCCTTCGCTGGAATTGTGCAACGCTTTAGTGATTTCACAGACCGCGACGATTTCCTTGTCTGGATTTGTAACGTAGCCGAGTACAAGATCACCCGGACGCACCGCCGTGAAGTGTTTGTACTTTTGCCGCTTATTCCCAGCTTCGTTTCGTGATGTGTAGAGTTCAACAGCGCCCACTTGTGCATTTCGGAAATCCCAGATCTTTGGGTTCGCGTTTAGCCACCAGTAGCGGCGAATGTGGTCGGATCTTCTCCAACTGTGATCGGAGGATCGGGAACAGTCACTGATGGAGCGAATTGATACGCATCGAATGAGACTTGCGGGAAATCTTCACCGGCGCTCGCCACCGTATCTTTCATCCAGGTAAAGTAACCGTCCGCAGTCAAAGCCTTCACCACAATTTGACGCTCTTCGAAGTACGCACGAGTGTGTTGTTCGCACGGAAGAAAGCCCCGTGGGTTCAGCCAAAAAAGACTCATGCTGAGTTTCGCGACTCCGCACTGTTTGACATTCAACGCTTCATCAAACAGCGAATGATCGAAGTCTTGCCACCCTTTTGCGACTCCTTCGCGAGCGGCCCGCCAGAGAATCGAGATATCGTCGAGCTTGCGTTTAGCCTTGTATGCGAAAGCCCAACTGTTCTGCGCGTTCGCGATAGGTAGTCCATCGAAGTCATCGGGTACAGGCGAGGCGAGGTGCCAGGCATCTTTGATTCTTGTCAGAATCGCCTGCCGCCCCGTCACGGAATTGTGGCGATTGAAGCTCGCAAAGAAGGTGAATGGGTCAATCTCCGTCAAAGGAATCTCATGCTCAGCGTCATCGCGGTCTGTCAGCAATATGACCGTGAGCCCGTCTGCTTTCAAATTCCCCAGAAGGCTGAGCAGATCGTCCTGACGATTCTCAAATTCCAATACCTTGTGGGCAATTTCAGCGTAGAGCGGAATCCAGGTAAATCTCATAGGAAGCAATCATGCGAACGAATTGTGATGCAAAGAAGAGACGGTGAACGGAATAGTATCAGTCATTTCTTGAATTGACATCGTGCGCCCGACTCGCGTGAGATTCGTTTGGCGTAGTTTGCCTCAGGCGCGACGGGCCGATACAAGCTCTGTCGGTGGCGCGAGCCACCGGAAAGCGATCGTAGGTCAGGCTTTGCCTGACGCCCGAATTGCCGATATCGGACAGAGCTCGATACTGTCAGGCATAGCCTGACCTACGAAGCTGGGGCAAGAGAATCGGCGAATGCGGATGAATGCGGCCCCAGGTTGCGGTTGCATCCAAAAATGAACCCTGAAAGCGACCGTAGGTCAGGCTTTGCCTGACGCCCGAGTTGCCGATATTGGACAGATCTCGATGCTGTCAGGCATAGCCTGACCTACGAAGCTGTAAGGCTCGCGCAAGTTAGCCTGGGGCAAGAGAATCCGCGAATGCGGATGAACGCCGCCCAAGGTTGGCTGGCGCGAAGCAATCTGCGATTGGTCGCAGAGCGACCGCATGAAGGTAGCCGTGGGTTTCAACCCACGGAAATGTTCCGACCGTGGATCCTGAGTCGCGGAGCGACGCTTGACGATTTGTGCCGGCGCGAGCATTAAGGTCATTCGTCGCGCCGCGACTTTTCCGTCGTCCCCTGCCACGTTCCGTGGGTTGAAACCCACGGCTACCATCGGATGTCGCTCCGCGACTGGGGGCCGAATCCCAATGGTTTACGAACGCAACTACGGGGCGGTGCGTCCGGGCGAGTTTCTGAACTTTTCGAAGACTCGACGGACTGATGAAATCTTCCATTGCTAACTTCCACACTTCTTTTCGCATAGAACACAGTATGTTCGCATTTCTGCATACGCAACATCAGCCACACAGCACTGTCTCAAAATCTCTCAGGACCACTCTGTGATCTATCGCCTGATCTTCATCATCGCCGTCCTCCTCACTTCCGCTGCCGTGTTACGGGCTGCCGAGGATTCGTTTCCCACGATCGATGCGTCTCTGCTCGACATGGGGGCGTTTGCTGAATGGGTTGACGGCAAGGAGACGCCGATCTCGGAGACGGAAGCCAAAGGTGGGCCGAGTGCTGTGGTTTGGGCGGCGACGGGGCGGCCGGATTGGCCAGGTGTGAGGTTTGGTGAAGGACGATCGGACGGCGTTCGTCATTTGCGGATTGGATTTACAGAGAGCGTTGCCGTTGGCAGCCTGTTGGTTCGGAGTGGTGGCACGTTGAGTGTTTTGAAACCGGATGCGGCGTATCCGGGAAATCTCGCGGATGATTCGCAATGGGTGGCGGCGGAGCGGTTGGTAGATGGCGACGTGTCGCGCGTGGAGGTTGATGGCGAAGGGTATGCGTTGTGGGTGCTGCCTGCGGGAACGAAAACGCGGGCGCTGCGGTTTAGTCATTCGCCGAAACCGGGCGATCGGGAGATGGCCGGTTGGCTCGGTGGTGTTTGGATCAATGAACGGCGAATGGGGAATGTGGCTCCGCAGGCGCTGGTGCAATCGGTGGCGCGGGATGATGCCAGTGCGAAGCTTGTCGATGAATCGAATAATCGACAGTGGTTGGCGTGGGATAACGGGGAGACGGGAGCCACGTTGCCAATCTCGCCAGAGCATCCGGAACTTGTCACGCTAACATGGCCGCAGGCGGTGCGACTGGATGGTATCTGTCTGTTGTGGACAGGTTTCGCAGACGTCGAAATAGAAGCCTTCACGGGTAAGGATATGGAGAACGTGCGCGAGGCGGCAGACTCGAACTGGCAGCGTGTCGCGAGTAAGAGTGACATGGATGCACTGTACCCCATGGCACTGGGACCGCACTGGATTGGCTTCGACAAAACGACGACCACGCGCGCTTTGCGGCTGCGAATCATCAAGGGCGCGAAGTCGAATCATTCACATCTGGACGACAAGGTCCGGGAAGGGCGTCGCGTGTGGCTCGGCGAACTGATAGCTGTTGCGTCGCTGGCCAACGATGCGCCGCTGGCGAGTCTCGTCTTGCCGAAGGCCAGCGAAGTGCCGCCGCCGATTCCGGTGAAGTTCACGCTGCC
>JBBQSE010000298.1:0-10557 GCA_038214195.1 Planctomycetales bacterium | reverse complement strand
CGGTAACGGGGTGATTCCGCTGTCGCGATTCGGCTTCAATGACGACATGGCTGGCGAAGAGGTAGGGTGGCACGACGCTGCGGAAGGACTGGCCACGTTCACGTTGCTGCTGCGGGAAGTCGAACGCGATCCAGGGCGATTTGAAAACCAGAAGAAACTCAGGATTGAACTGAAGCGAATCCGCCAGGCTCTTCAGCGCGCCAGCGAGCAGGGCATTCGATTTTCACTGCTGCTGCGACATGGAAACTGTACAAATGGTTTGGAATGGGAGCGAAGACAAGGTTCCGCGTTTTGAACCAGCGTCATTTCAACCGTTGCCGTTCAATCGACTCCGCAATCTGTTCCACGACGCCCGTCACGAATCTGTCGAGATGGCCAGCGGCGTTGTTGGTGCGTTCGCGCCAGGCGTTCATGACGGAGATTTTTCGGAGGCCCTTGAACATCGCTCCCAATGCCGAACCGAGGGCTCGACTGGTGGGATGGAAGATCATCGATGCGGCCTGTTCGGGGATCTCTTCGTCGATCGAATCGACCGCCACACGAATGGCCAGAAACCGAACACTCCGTTCCTGACAGACTTGGGCGACGGCCAGACTGCTGGTGTCGGCGGCGAGGCCGGGGAAACGGTCTCGCAACGCCTTTTTTTCGGTGGGCGTGACCGGATGCGAATCGGCGACGATGAGTTTTCCCACATGAATGCGTTTGCGGGCCGGGATGTTGCATTTCACCGGCAGACTATTGACGTGTGTGTCGCTGATTTCATTGGCGACGACAATGTCGCCGGGCTGCACTTCGTCGGAGAGTGAAGAGCTAAATCCGACCGAGATGATCCACGATGGTTTGTGTTCCGAGATCAGCAATTCTGTCGCCGCGCGATGCGCCGCGAAGCCTTCGTCGGCCTCCGCCAAAACGATACGCGTCGTTTCGGTTAGGAAGCCCCCTCGGACAAGGATCTTGCCCTCGGTGTACCTTCGCTGTCGATCGATTCGTTTGAGGAACGGCTTGACTTCGCCCCTGTGCGTAAACACAAGACCGATGTCGGCGGTTGAACGGTCCGGAGCCGGTTCCTCCGCCGTGGTCTTCTTTTTTGCGGACTCTTTTTTTTCGGAGTCACTCACGCTGATGCCTCAAAATCCTTCATGAACTGAACGAGTGCATCCACGCCTTCGGGCGGGAACGCATTGTAGATACTGGCTCGCATCCCGCCGACGCTGCGATGTCCTTTCAGTCCGCTGAAGCCTCTGGCCTCCGCTGCTTTGACGAATGCGTTGTCTTTGTCCTCGTTGCCGGTGACGAACGTGACGTTCATCAGAGAACCGCTGCCGGGACGCGCCGTCGATTTGAAGAGCGCGCTGGTTTTGAGATAATCGTACAGCTTGCCAGCCTTGGCCTTGTTTCGAGCTTCCATCGCCGTCAGCCCACCGTTCGCTTTGATCCAGCGGAAGACCAGCATCATCAGGTAAATTCCGAATGTCGGCGGCGTGTTGTACATCGACTCATTTTCAGCATGGGTCCTGTACTGCAGCATGGTCGCCAGATTCTTGTTGCCTGCTTCGACAAGATCCTTGCGAACGATGACCAAGGTCACGCCGCTCGGGCCAAGATTCTTCTGAGCACCCGCGTAGATGAGTCCATATTTCCGAACATCAATCGGGCGGCTGAAGATGTCGCTGCTGGCGTCGCAGACGAGAAACGCCGAGCTGGGGATGGTCGTCGGTTCGGACTGGAACTGTGTTCCAAAGATCGTGTTGTTTGACGTGAAATGTACGTAGACGGGTTTATCGCTGTAAGTACATGCGTCCGGAATGTAGTTGAAGTTCGCATCCTTGCTGGTGCAGGCGACGTGCGTCTTCCCGCAGGACCTGGCTTCTTTGAGAGCCTTTTCCGCCCAGCTGCCTGTGATCAGGTAATCTGCGGTACGGTCCGCAGGCAGCAGGTTCATCGGGACCATCGAGAACTGCAGCGACGCACCTCCCTGCAGAAACAGGACGGCATAGTCGTCTGGAATACCAGCGATTTCGCGGCAGAGCGCTTCGGCTTCACCCGCGACAGCCATGAAGGGTTTGCCACGATGAGAATGTTCACAGATACCGATCCCGGTGTTTTCCAGCGAAAGCAGGTTTTCCTGAGCTTCCTCAAGGACGGTTTCGGGCAGAACAGCAGGGCCAGCGGAAAAATTCCAAATGCGACGAGTCACGCGACAGCAGCTTTCGTTTTGGAGGTGGTGTCTATTGATCCAATGCTCGGATTCTAGGGCTTCCTGACGTTCCCCACAAATCCCGGTTGCCAGTTGACCCGCTGGCAGGAAACCGACGTGTCAAAATCACTGATCTTCCTCGGATTTCGTTGGGCATGCTTCCTGTAGAGGACCTTTGCAGAAGGCAACAATCCGATGGCTCCGACCATACCGGAAAGGCAAGGAATCTGTTACCATTCCCGGTTCCCCAAAAGCCGCTCAGTTGAGCGGCAGAAATAGGTCTACGCATTGTAGGACGGGCACTTCTGCCCGTCACGAACCAAGACAGGCAGAAGTGCCCGTCCTACTGCAGTGTCGCGTACAAAGTTGGTTTCCGGAACAGGGTCAATCATGCAGCTGTCATGCAATCGAGCGTCATTTTCTGCGGCATTTTCCATTGCCGCCTCGGCCGTGCCTTCACGAACTCCCAAAGACATCTTGCGAAACGTCTTTCTCTCCGTCGGCAGTTCCGGGGTGGAATTGATCGGCACCGATCAGGAGATGGCCATTCGTTACACTGTCAGCGGTGTCACGACCAGTTCGACCGGAGACGCGCTGCTGCCGACACAACGAATGTCGTCCATCCTCCGCGAATTGCCGGACGAGCAGTTGGATATTATTATTGATGAGCAGAATATTACTCTGAAGGCAGCGTCGGCCAAGTTTCGGCTCACTTCTGAAGATCCCCGTGAATACCCCCCGGTGCCTCAATTCAGCGACGAAGATTATTTCCGCATTCCGGCACCTGTCTTTCGTCAGATGATTCGCAGGACGGCATTTGCGACGGATACCGAAAGTACGCGATACGCTTTAGGTGGGTTGCTGCTGGAGTTCAGCGAAGGCACGGTCACGCTGGCTGCAACGGACAGCCGTCGGCTGGCGGTCGCAACGGCTGCCTATGAGAAGGA
Source organism: Planctomycetales bacterium (assembly GCA_038214195.1). Lineage (GTDB taxonomy): Bacteria > Planctomycetota > Planctomycetia > Planctomycetales > Planctomycetaceae > SXXK01. The sequence continues at coordinate 7,413 of JBBQSE010000298.1, read as the reverse complement.
AGGTTCTCCTGAGGCACCATCGAAGGCCACTGTGGTTCCAACCAAGGCCATGTCGTTGCTGGAACGGTCGATTGATCCTCAGGCGGAATTTGTGGACATCGCCGTTCACGAAAACGATGTGATGATGCGGTCTGGTGCGTGTACCGTCTACAGCCGCCTTGTCGAAGGCCGATTCCCGCGTTATCGCGATGTGATTCCTCGCAGTGGCAATGTGAACGTGCCCTTGCCCGTCGGGCCATTTTTCGCCGCCGTGAAACAGTCTCAGATTATCACTGACGAAGAAAGCCGGGGCGTGGACTTTGCGTTCGGTGGTTCCATGCTGACACTCAGCAGTCAGGCCAGCGCCATCGGCGAATCCAAAATCGAACTGCCGATCGAGTATGATCACGATGAAGTGAAAATCACATTTGATCCGAAATACGTCGCTGATTTCCTGAAAGTGCTGGGGCCAGAGGCTCTGGTTGATCTGCAGCTCACCGACTCCGACACCGCCGCCGTGTTTCGTGTTGAAGATTCCTACACCTACGTGATCATGCCTCTGGCACAGGAGCGGTAGCGGAGCGTTGATCTAGTTCATGATCGTGAGCGGCAAGGCGCTAGCCGCCGGTTTTTCAGTGTTATTCTTCAGGCATTCACCGGCGGCTAGCGCCTTGCCGCTCATTAATCGATGGTCCCACTGCCGCTAGAGAATCCAACACTCCGCTGACGCAGGGGTTGGTGACGGGCTCTGAGCTTGGGACTGCGATGAGAAATGGAGTTCTGTTATGTCTGACGAAACACTGTCAACACCATCGTCACTCAAAAACGCATTAACGCGATTGATCCGACGCAAGGGATTGGTCAATCGATCGGCTGCGGAAGCTCTCAATGCCGAATGGATCCGAATCGTGGGACCGGAAATCGGTCGCCGCAGCACGGCTCGCCGAATACGAGATGGAGTTGTTGAAGTGGTCGTCACCAACAGCGCCGCCCTCGAAGAACTTCGTGGATTCCTGCACGAGACCGTGCTCGAACAAATGAAAGCAAGTCTGCCGGAATCAGAGATTCGCTCCATTCGTTACGTAAGATCAAGATAGGAGTTTTCAGTTTTCAGTTTTCGGTGTTCAGTTTTCAGAACTGGATCCGAACTGAACACTGAAAACTCAACACTGAAAACTGAACACTTAGGAAAACAACGTGTCCGAAGAGACTCCCGACAAAGTATACGACGGTTCCGACATTCAGCATCTGAAAGGTGTCGAAGGGATTCGCACGCGACCGGCCATGTACATTGGCGACACAGGCGCACCGGGACTGCATCACCTTGTCTACGAAGTCGTCGATAACAGCATCGACGAAGCGGTCAACGGCTTCGCCTCCGAAGTCCACGTGCAGATCAATCTCGACGAGAGCATTTCGATCGTGGACAACGGTCGCGGGATCCCCGTCGATGCCGTCAAAGGCGACGGCCGCTGCGCACTCGAAGTCGTGCTCACGGAGATTCACGCGGGTGGAAAATTCAATCGCGAAAGTGGCTACCGAGTTGGCACTGGCGGTCTGCACGGCGTCGGTATCACCGCCGTCAACGCACTCAGCTCATGGCTCACTGCCGAAATCCATCGCGGCGGATCGATCTGGGTCATGGACTTTGAAAAAGGCCACCGCACTTCTGAACTTCGGGAGCTGGGACGAACCGATAAGACCGGCACGCGACTGACGTTTCTTCCCGACGACACGATCTTTTCGGAAACAGTATTCTCCTTCGACACACTCACGCGCCGCATGCGAGAACTCGCGTTTCTGACACCCGGCATCCGCATCACGCTCCGCGACGAGCGAGCCGACCGAACCGAAGTCTTTCACTTTGAAGACGGACTCGTCGAATTCGTCAAGTATCTCAACAGGACTTCAACTCCTCTGACCTCCGATGTGTTTCGTGTTGTGGGTGAGGTCGATGATGTCGTCGTCGAAGTGGCGATGCAGTACAACGATGGCTACACAGAAAACGTCATAACGTATGCCAACAACATCTTCAATACGGACGGCGGAACACACCTGAGTGGTTTTCGAACCGCCATGACACGCACGATGAACAACTATGCCAAGGGCGGCAATTTGTTCAAAGATGTCACGCCGGTCGGTGAAGACTTCCGAGAAGGTTTGACGGCCATCGTTTCGGTGCGCGTCCCTGATCCGAAATTCACTTCGCAGAACAAGGTGAAGCTGACGAACCCGGAAGTCGATGGCGCGGTGGCGAATGTTGTCAGTGAGGGGTTCACGAAGTACCTCGAAGAAAATCCACCCATTGCCAAAAAGCTGATCGCCAAGGCCGTCATGGCCGCCGAAGCCCGCGAAGCGGCCCGCAAGTCCCGCGACATGGTCCGCCGCAAAGGCGCGCTCACAACCGGAGGACTTCCGGAAAAACTCCGCGACTGCCGCAGCCGCGATCTGGAATCGACAGAACTGTATCTGGTGGAAGGGGATTCGGCGGGCGGTTCGGCCGACACCGGTCGCGACTCCAACATCCAGGCGATTCTGCCGCTGCGGGGTAAGATCCTGAACGTCGAAAAGGCGCAACTCGTCAAGGTGCTGGACAACGCCGAAATCAGCAACCTCTTCCGCGGCATCGGGCTGTCACCCGCCGGTGTCGAAGAGGAAATGGATATCAGCAAGCGGCGTTACGGCAAGATCATCGTCATGACCGACGCCGACGTTGACGGCAGCCATATTCGGACGCTGCTGCTGACCTTTCTGTTCCGCCACATGCGCGATTTGGTGCAGGGCGGACACATCTATATCGCCCAGCCGCCGCTCTATCGTGTCATCCAGCGCAAGCAGGTCCGATACGTACAGACACATCAGGCGATGATGACCGAATTGATCAGCCTTGGGATGACCGGTTCAAAGCTGACCGTGAAAGCCGACAGCACGACATTTGAAGATGAAAACCTGAAGAAGGTTTGCGATCTGGCCACCCTGATGGAACATCCGCTGGAGCTGCTTGAACGCCGCGGAATCGACATTCGTTATTTGCTTAAGTTCAACGGCGGCGAGAAATCGCGACTGCCGCGTTATCGTGTGCTGTTCGGAGATTCTGAGAAATGGTTCATGGAACGCGACGACGCGGATGCCTTCCTCAAATCGTTGGCACCCCCGGAGCCTCTAGCCTCAACTGGCGATGCAGAATCCGAAAAACCAGCCATCGCCGATGAGCCTGTCGCCCCGCGCGAAAAGCTGGCTCAGCTCGTCGATCTGCACGAAATCAAGACACTCAATGATGTCTTCGCGCAACTCAAAGACTACGGCTTTTTCGTTGCCGACTTTACGCCCGCCGGACTCCGCAACGCGGAACCAATATATCCGTTTATCATTGAACGCGACGATGAACGTGTGCGACTGGCCAGCCTGCGCGACCTGCTCGGTGAACTGCGTCGGATGGGCGAAAAAGGTCTGACACTGACACGGTTCAAAGGTCTCGGTGAAATGAATTCCGAGGAACTCTGGGACACCAGTATGGACCCGGAAAAACGCACGCTGCTGCAAGTCCGCATGGAAGACGCAGCAGCTGCAGACGAAATCTTCCGCGTTCTCATGGGTGACGCCGTCGAACCTCGCCGTGAATTTATCGAAAAGCACGCGCTCGATGTGAAGCAACTGGATATCTGAGTCGCAGTCCCCAATAAAGATTTGATCTGGCGGGGACTCCAGCGAATCGCAATCAACCAACTTCCGATTCATGCGTTGTCACGGATGTCATTCCATGCCAGTCCGAACCTGCCAAGGTATTTTCGGAGACGATCTGCATCGTTCGTCGAGGCCTTTGATTGCCGGGAGACCGAGAACAGTCGGCGTCCGGCCTCAGAGAGCGTGGGGCATTCGCGACAGACTTTGATGACTGCGGAAAGTTGAACCTGATCGAACAGATCCAGCCCTTTGGCCTTTTCGATCGGCATCACCGAGGACAGACTGACGTCAGCAACATCAGGCTCAGCTTGCCATGCGGCGCTGAGTCGTTCTCGCTCATCCGCGACGTCCGATTCGCCGATACGTCCGGCTTTGGCCAACGTGGCCATCCGGACGACGGCGGCGTTGAGGTCTCGAAAGTTGGCGGCCCAGGTGGCTTCGGATGACTGAGCCCACTTCAGAAACGCGATGCGGGCTTCACGGCTCATGCTGACGCGGTGGCCTGTGGAGTCGCCAATCTTTTGCAGTTCAAAGTCGAGATTTGGTTCCAGATCTTCGCGGCGTTCCGCAAGTCCCGGCAGACGAAACGTCCACAGATTGATGCGTGCCAGCAGATCTTCACGAAACTCGCCAGTTGCTACGGCCTTTTGCAGATCTCGATTAGTGCCGACGATAAGCTGAAATTCACTTTCGACTTCACGGTCGGATCCGACTGGCAGGAAGCGACGTTCCTCAATCGCCCGCAGCAGCATCGCCTGTTCGTCGAGTCCCAGTTCACCGATCTCATCCAGAAATAACAATCCTTTGTCGGCCGCCATCAACAGGCCGGGCCGATTGTTTGTTGCGCCCGTGAATGCGCCCTTGATATGGCCAAAAAGTGTAGACATCGCCTGATCGCCGCGAAGCGTCGCGCAGTTGACTTCGACAAAATCGCCGGACAACTGTTCGCGGCGGCGTTTCAGGTCATAGATGCGGCGCGCCAGTCGTGTCTTCCCGGCACCAGTCGGGCCGGTGATGAGCATCGGTGATTTGCTGGCGATCGCCACTCGTTCGATTTGTTCAATCAGTCGATTGAAAGTCGCGTTGCGAGTTTCGATGCCGGATTTCAGAAACGTCAGACCTTCCTGCTTCTCTTCCGCAAATCGAGTGGCGAGGGCGTCGTAGCGAGACAGATCAAGATCAATGATGCGAAACTCACCTTCTCCGATGTTGCTTCGATTCGGAGGCGATGTCTGCAGCAATCGTCCCGGCAGATGGCGGGATTCCGACAGCAGGAACAAACAAATCTGCTGCACGTGAGATCCGGTTGTAATGTGAATCAAATAGTCGAACTGATCTGTGTCGAACGGATACGTGCGAGCGAATTCGTGCAGCAGCGCAAAGACCTCTTCAAAGTCCCACGGATCTTTCAGTTCAATCGCATGCAGCTGTACGTTCGTTTCAGGACTCACGCTGCCGATGTCACTGGAGACCAGGCTGGCAAGCTCTTCATGCCGCACCTCATAAAGCAAATCGAATCGAGATATCAACAAGTCTTCATGCTGACAGGCGGCAACTGAAGGCCGCCACTTCGACCAGCGGTCTTCCGTACGACCGGCGTCAAGTTTGCTGCCGAGGAGTCCAAGGAGATGGATGGGCTTGGTCATGGGGCAGTAGTACCTCCCGAAAGCGGGCTGACGTCAAACAACTCGTTTACCCCCCGTGGTCGCAGACCAGGCCTTCACGGGAAAACCTGGTCTGCGACCACGGGTTGATCTGCTTAACATGATATCTAATGGTATAAATCGCGATACCATAGGATAGCAAATTTAAAATTGGCCGTGAACTACAGCAGGAGGCATATACTCACAACTCAAGGAACAACAAAAGCTTACGGCGTTTCATCTTAAATTTTTTCCGAACCGGCACGCGGACTGCTTTGTCTCTTTCCTATCAACAACTGAATCGCCAGACCATCTGGCACAGGCAGGGAGAAGTTCATCATGGCAAGTAAGTCGCTGTTCAAGTCACTCATCGGAAAGCTCGCACCAAAGGCCGACGCTAAGAACGAAGCCGGTGGAACGGCCTACAGCTTCAGCGCACAGCACAAGCTGGCTCAGTACGCCGCAACGGGATGTTTGAACGGGACGTTCTATGCGTCGGTCGATCAGCAACTGGAAACCGTGCTTGAGATGTGTGGGCAGAACGAACCGGAGTTCATTGCTCAGGTGGCTCTGTTCTCGCGATCCAAGGGTTACATGAAGGACATGCCAGCGTTGCTGTGTGCAGTGCTGTCGGTTCGGTCTCCTGGTTTACTGGCTGAGATCTTTGATCGAGTGATCGATTCACCAAAGATGCTGCGTAACTTCGTGCAGATCATGCGATCTGGCGTGGTTGGACGAAAAAGCCTGGGAACTCTGCCAAAGCGGTTAATCCTGCAGTGGCTGGAAGCTCGCACGGACGCGCAGTTGTTCAATGGTTCTGTTGGAAACGATCCGTCATTGGCGGACATCATCAAGATGGTTCACCCGAAGCCAAGGGACGCTTCGCGAGAAGCATTGTACGCTTACCTGATCGGTCGCACCTTTAATGAAGAGGCGCTTCCCGACATTGTGAAGCAGTACGAAGTGTTCAAGCGAAACGTTGAATCAAAGGGGTCAGACCCTTTGAAGCACGCGAACGAAACTTCGGCATCCAATGACAGTAGAGGGTCAGACCCCTTTGATTCAACACCAGACGTTCCGTTCCAGATGTTGACGGCTCTTCCTCTCACGAAGAAGGACTGGCAGCAGATCGCTCGGACGGCGTCATGGACGATGACTCGTATGAACCTGAACACGTTTGTGCGACAGGGAGTGTTCGAGAACAAAGATATGATCAGTGTAATCGCCAACCGTCTGAAGAACGCGAATCTGGTTGAGAAGGCGAAGGTCTTCCCGTACCAGTTACTGACGGCATGGGTCAACATGTCTGCGGATGTGCCTCGACCCGTGAAGGATGCGTTGCAGGACGCAATGGAAATTGCGATCCGCAATGTGCCTCAGATTCAGGGACAGGTGTATGTGTTCCCGGATATTTCCGGATCGATGCATTCACCGGTGACTGGATTTCGAAAAGGTTCGACGTCTGCAGCTCGATGCATCGACGTCGCGGCTCTTGTGGCGGCTGCTGTGATGCGAAGCAATCCGGATACGGAAGTCGTGCCGTTCAGTGATCGAGTGACTCCGTGCCAGTTGAATTCACGGGATTCGGTGATGACAAACGCTGAAAAGCTGATGAAATTGCCATCCGGCGGAACCAACTGCAGCTTGCCACTCCGACATCTGAATGAGTCGAAGGCGAAGGGTGATTTGATCATTTACGTTTCAGACAACGAATCGTGGATCGATTCAGGTCGGCCTTCGTACTACGCGAATCAGGCGACGGAAACGATGAAGGAATGGAGTGCGTTCAGGCGGCGCAATCCAGCGGCGAAGATGATCTGTATTGACCTCCAGCCCTGCGGGACAACCCATGCGAAGGAACAGTCAGACATCATCAACGTCGGAGGTTTTAGCGACCATGTGTTCCAGCTGATAGCAGACGTCGCAGGCGGACGCTTCAGCGAGAGCCACTGGGTGAATGAAATCTCTCAGATGCGAATCTGAGGGAGAGTCGTCGTTCGCTCCGCGAACGAAACGGTCCGCGCAAAGACGCGTGTCGGGTTCGCGGAGCAACAACGATTCATGCGACTGTTGGCTTATATTTGTTGTTTTGTTCTTGAACGAACAG
>JBBQSE010000297.1:0-10588 GCA_038214195.1 Planctomycetales bacterium | reverse complement strand
GAGAAAACCCTGTCGGTGAAGATAGGAAACATAGTTTTGAATGTCGCCGCGAGTGACGGTTTTGGGCGTATAGCCGACAAGCGGATGCGACGGCAAGGCCCTGGAACTTATGGGCTGGTTGTTATAGTATTGCAACAGCACATTGTTCAAATGCTCGTCGCGCATCGCTGCAGAAAGACTGCCATCAATTCGCTCGACATCAGCTGCGGACCACTCTGTGTCGCCACTGATATAAAGATTGACGTAAAAGAGGTCCCGAATGATTCTGCCGCCGCGATACTTCAGATCTTCGTTTGGTGTGGGACTCGGGTCTTCCATGAGTTGTTGGTGGCGAACGAACTTCCAGGAATTTCCTTCAGCCGCGAGGTTCAGATCGGTCGATCGAGCGCGTCGCGTATCGAGCAGGCTCACGCCGCCAGAGGCGGCACCAGCAGATTTCGAAAATCTAGCCGTCTTTTGAATACCGCGTGGAGGAAGTGGCCACGGACTCCAGAAGTCGGTCGAACCTTCGTTTGGTTGCGACGGTGCCGGATTCGACACGGGAATCGTTGGTATGGTGCCGGGATTCGGCACCGGCGTATATGGCGGTGTCGGCGTGGTCCCCGGACCTGGGATGGGATTCATCACAATCGGTGTCCCTGGGCCACCGGGAAATGGAGGATACCCAACAGGATGCCACGGAACACCTCCCGGATAAGGGATCGGGTTATATCCGATCGGCTGACCTGGATACCCGTTTGGATACGTTCCCGTCATCGGCATGCACCCGAATAGCAGGCTGAACGCGCAGCAGCCCAGCAGCACTTTCGGTAAAGAAATCTTCATGGTGTTTGTAGCAGCAAGAGAGGATGCCGCAATCCGGAATCGATACAAACATTCCCGGCAGATGCCAGGATCATTTGAGTCGCTGAGAACCAGATCACAACCTGGAGAATTTTGCTTGCAGCAAAAGCAGCCATCCTGATAGCTGGCGATTGTTGCCACAGGCGGGAGAGGGGCGGCAATATATGCGGATTCGTTCAATGGGAAAAGGTCAATTCTGCCGGTACAAAGGCTGCGTCATTTTTTAAAAGCGGGTGAGCGGTTGCCATTCAAGCATGAATCGCCAGAGAGTGAATTTCCTGCGATTGCGATACTCACTCGCTGGCACTTCGTGCTGGTAAACTTTGCAATTTGAAAAGCTTAGTTGCTCTGGAATACTCGGTCGGACGCCGGACGTTGCACGAATCAACCTTGCTCGCATTGCGCACCAGTGGGAACGACATTTACCAAATTGGCTCTCTCAGCTACCGTGTGCCACGACGCGACGCATTCGAGATAGCGTCCAGAAATCCGTCGTCTGCGACATGATGCAAATCATGACATCTGGCCGATTGAGTGCGTTCCAGACGTTCAGGCCGACACTGTTGTTGATGAGCAATCGCTCAATTGAGATAGTCGAGGAACTCATGTATCTGCGAACACATCGCATTCCGATCCTTGTCTGCGCTTTCATTGTCTTCGTGTGTCAGCCTTTGTTTGCGAGAGAGTTCCGTCTGCGTGCCAAGTGCGGCGCGGAGAAACGGCTCTCACCGGAACTGGTTTTTGTCCGTCGCGCCAGATCGCATTACAAGGGCGTCTGCCGCGATGGGAGTGCGGTGTTCGAAGTTCCGGCCGGTCAAGAGCAAGCCATGCGCACGATGTCAGACGGTGTTGACACAGAGATCCCCATCGGAGAAGTACGATCAACTCGTCTCCTGATCAGCTATGCGAATCAGAACAGCAAGCCTTCCCGTGAGACGCTCAAGGCCGCCGGGCTGGACGTGCTTCAGGACTATGAAAATGGCTCTTTTTTGATCGTCGAGCCTCAGCACGCCGTGGATTCCGGCACAGTTGAAACTCTGATGGCTGATAGCGCAGTGGCCTATGTGGCGCCCGACTACATTGTGTCCATTCCGCAACTTGAAGCCACCGGAGAAATGCGTGCTTCCAACACGGAGTCCGTTCCGAACGATCCGTTTCTTAGCAAGCTCTGGGGAATGAAGAATAGCGGTGCCACAAAGGCCTGGCCGCTCATACATGACTCACCGAAAGTCATCGTGGCTGTCATTGACAGCGGGGTTGATTACACGCATCCCGACTTGAAAGACAATATGTGGTCCCGCAACGGACAGCATGGTTACGACTTCTATGATAACGACAGCGATCCATTGGATGAGCAGAACCACGGTACCCATGTTGCCGGCACGATAGCCGGCACTGGTAACAACGGGGTCGGTGTGGTTGGTGTGACCTGGAAAGCCCAAATCATGGCCCTTCGTTTTCTGGGACCGGATGGCTCCGGTGCGACTTCCGATGCGGTGAAATGTATTGATTGGGCAGTGGACAATGGGGCGCACATCCTCTGCAATAGCTGGGGCGGCCCCGATAGCTCGCCTGAATTGGCCGAGGCTGTTGCCAGGGCGGAGCGGAAGGGCGTTTTGTTTGTTGTCGCAGCGGGAAATACAGGTGGAACTGGGAACAACAATGATTTGCGGCCGAGCTATCCGGCGTCGTTGAGCCAAACGAACGTTATTTCGGTTGGTGCGATTGATGAGAGTGATGCACGTGGTTCATTCAGCCACTACGGAAAGAAATCTGTCGATATCGGGGCTCCGGGAGTCCAGATTCTCAGCACCGTCCGAAACAACAAGTATGACACGTACAGCGGAACTTCGATGGCTGCCCCTCATGTGGCAGGAGCTGCAGCGCTGGTCTGGGGAAATACCTTCTCAACACCCACGCAGACCCCCGCGCAGATGAACAAAGTGCGGGATCTGATTTACGAGAATGCCCGGCCGGTCGCCGCCCTCAAAGAGTTTTGGGGCCAGGCAGCACCCGCCAGAGTTCCTGGTGGAGTTCTCGACATCTCTTTTCTATCCCAAACCCCGTCGGACAACATTCCACCGATCACTGAAGTTCCTCGACAACGACTCGTTGAAAATCGAATGATCGTGGATCCTGCCCGTTTGAAGTAGATCGCCGAATCACATCGCACTTCCCCGCCGTGTGACATATTTTCAAAAAGACCTCTCGCAGACGGAGCTCAATATGTGGAAACTGGTCAGCGGAATTAGCCTGACTCTGTGTCTGTTCGCTGTGGCCGATGACACACGTCCTGAACCGTCCATCTCTGTGCAGTGCTGCGGTCGCCTGCGGCATGGAGTCGTTGCCATTGGCGGCGAGACCACGGGAACCACAATCACCTTCCAGCGCATGGTCTGGGAGCTCCAGTTGCCCGACGACACCGCCCAGGATTTCGCGGAGGCAAATAACAAGGAGTTTGTCAACGTGACGGGCACACTCCGGAGAATCGCCGGAACCGAGGTCAAGGATCGCTGGATCGTAGACGTCAAGACACTCTCCAAACGCGATGCAACGAAAGACAAGGAAGGCACTCAACTGACAATTCACGGGGCGCTTCGAGCCACAGAGCCTCACTCAGGACACTCTCCGACGCTGACGATCGATGCAGATGGCCAAATCTGGCCAATCGATCTCACGTCCGAGGTCAGACGGCTTGTCAAGATTGAATCGCTCGTTGGTCAACAGGTCCTCCTCTCGGGAAGTTTGGAACAATCCGACGAAGAGGATTCCGATGAACCGGTGTTCATCCGGGTCAAGACAGTGAAACAGTCCGCAAAAGTGCCCATTCAAGATTGAAAGTGATCGACGTCTGTATCACCAGATGCAGCGGAATCAGCTGATTGTGATCATGGGATGCGACGGCGCGACGATCGGAACCTTGCCGGGATTGCCTGGTTCTTTCGCAAACATCGAGGCGAAGTGTTTGCCACGGCCAGCGTCATGGCCGAAATGACAAGTCCGCAGAAAGTGGGCCACCAGCGGCAGGTAACCGAGACGCAGGTTTCAGCAAGATTTGAGTATGAAAAAACCTCACGGAATGAATTCCGTGAGGTTAAGTGGCGGGGGCCGGATTTGAACCGACGACCTCGAGGTTATGAGCCTCGCGAGCTACCAGGCTGCTCCACCCCGCGACAGTGTAGTCATCAGCTTTCAGAAATCTGATTCCGCTGAATCGACGCAAATTTCTTTTTTGGGTGTTGAGTCGCACGAGTTCAACTCTCGTGCGAGGGACGCGGCATACTATCGGCGAACGAGACGATTACCAGTCACTTTTTTTCGCAAATTAGCCGGTTCGCACGAATGGTTGACGTTCGGTGCCGCACCGAGGTCATAACAGAAGCGGATTCAATTCTCATTCCGCGTTGCCTTTACTCCGTCTTTGTCTTGACGTGCGCAAAGCGATGCCGAAAGGCTCGGGCGTCCTCTGCCGTCGTAACCCAGAGAAACAATTTCCCGGCTTCATCGACTCGCAAGTCAATGCCCAGGTCCAGCTTGTCACCCACCGCCGTGAGCAGCCGAGCGGGCGAGATGCGGTCGTCTTTTCTGGTGTACTTCAACGTGTCGATATCCAGTCCCTTTTCGTCCAGGGCTTGTGCTGCCGAAAAGAACGGAACCTGCAGCTTGTCAGACACAGCACCGATCAGTTTTCCGGTCTCGACGTCCTCGACATCCAACGGGATCGCCTTGAAATACGCGGGCAGGATTTCGCTAAAGGATTGCTCCGGCTTCCAGCCGACTGGCCACAGGTTGCTGGCTTCGCTGCCGCGATCGATTTCAAGGTCATATCGCCCCGGAGCCACAAATTTTGGACGGAAGCCCAGCCCGTACTGCGCGAGCACAATGGAAATCGCCGTGCCCCCGCTGAAACTTTGTAACGCAAGCGAATCCGGGGCGGACACTGGACGTTTGCCGACCGCCAGACCGCGAGCGGCGTCGGTAAATTTCAATCGTATGTTGTCCGGAAGTCCGATCGACTCAATTGCCAGGACTGGTGATTGAAGTTCGATCGCATCCCTGACCGGTTGTGCCAGCAGTTGCGTGACTTCTTTGAATTGCTCATCGGTCAGTCCCCACGTCGGACTGGCGTTTGGCGGGCCGTTTGCGCCGTAGCGTCGGATTTCTTCCAGCAATAACGCCAGCGGTTGGGGACTTTCGATGGTAAATCGGTAATTGCCAAATCCAATCGATCCATCCGGAGCCATCGCGGCCACAATGTGTGTTGACAGCAGATCCCCTGAATCCCGATCTTCCACTCCGGGCGATTCACCGCCGCGAGCTTCGCGAAACTTGACGCTGTAACCCAGATCCTGCAGCACGCGTCCCCATTCCTGGGCCTTAATGCGATGTGAGGTTTGCGACTGAATCAACACCTCGATATCCAGCGTCCGCCGTGAGGATTCCGATCCTTCGTCGCGGCTTTGACACATCGCCGTCGCCGCTGATCCGAGAAACAAGACCGAAAACATAAGCTGACAGATGAAGGACAATTGTCGCACAGCAAGACCTCCTGAATTGCAATGAATCTGAGATATGTATTCTGTGGATGAAGGCTCCAAATTACCAGAGCGACCTGAGAGGGGCAATTTTTGGACGCGAATTCACTCCCGAGCAGGCCGACAGGCTTTTCTGAACCAATCGACGGCGGCGAATTCGGATGTGGTTACTCCGACGGAATTTCAACGCAGACAAAACCGTGACAGTTGGCGACAGATGCGATGCCCGTTATACCTCACGCCAAAGCACCGGAAACTTCATGTATTTGGATTGATCCTCAATGTCGCGCATTGCTGAAACGTTTCAAACAACCGCTCGTGAATCCCGAATGGCGTTTATGCCGTTTGTGACCGCTGGTGATCCGGATCTGAAAGTCACGGCCTCGGTCCTGAAGGCTTTGCGAGATTCCGGGGTTGATCTGATCGAACTGGGATTCCCCTACAGCGATCCGATTGCTGACGGCCCGGTAATTCAGGCGTCTTATACGCGTGCCCTCAACAGTGGAATTACGGTCGATGCGATTTTTCGGATGATGGAGTCGCTGAAGACCGAGCAAATGCCGCCGGTGCTGGCGATGGTGTCGTTTGCCATCATTTTCCGTCACGGAACAGCATTGTTCGTGGAACATGCGGCAAAGGCGGGTTTCAGTGGGCTGATCATTCCCGACCTGCCTGCCGATGAAGCTGACGATGTGATCGAAGTGGCCCAACAGCACAAACTCGATGTCGTGCAATTGATCGCCCCGACAACAACTGCCGCACGGACGAAACAGATTTTGGCGGCCTCCACGGGATTCCTGTACTGCATTTCTGTGGCGGGCACGACCGGAGTTCGCCAGGCTCTTCCGGAAGAATTAATAACGCAGTTGAAGTCTCTGCGAGCCCAATCCACTTTACCGTTGGCAGTGGGGTTTGGTATCAGCAGCCCCGAACAGGTTTCAACGCTGGAAGGTGTCGCCGACGGAATTATCGTCGGGTCGGCGGTGGTGCGAAGAATGGCCGAAGCGGGCAGCGCGGATACGGCAGCAGCCAACGTCTCATCATTCGCGAAGGAAATGCAAGCCGCAGTCACGAAGACCAGGCCAACACAACTCGGCTGATCTACTTCGGTAGAAACTTTGTCGTGAAACATTCTTCCGGATTCACGCTACCCGGTTTGATGTCGTTGATTTCTTCGATTTGGCTGACCAGCGTCTGCCAACGATCGAGCGTCATCTGACACAGCGGTTCGCCTTTGCCAACCTGGCACAACGGTGCCATTGCTGTCGCACCAAATTGCAGAGCCGCATGACTCATGCTGCTATTCATTGCGTGAATGGCGTCATTTGTCGCTTTGGGATCCGTGAGATATTTTCTCCAGCCCTCTACGCTGGTGGCGACCATTGATCGTACAAGTTCCGGCTGTTCGCGAATCGTCTTTTCGTTCGTAATCAGGACGCTGGCGTAAGGATTGAAGCCGATGTCCGACACCATCATCGTCTGCGGGTCACCGCCCTGTTCTTTGGCCGTGAAGGGTTCGCTGAAGATGAACGCCTGCTGAGCAAACTCCTTCTTTGTGAGGAATTCGCCGACGCTGCCGCCGAACGGGACGAGCTTCACGTTTTTCAATGGCAGTTTTTTCTTCATCCACATCGCGAAGGGCCGCGTATCGCTGATCGCCAATTCGACGTCGGCGATGTCTTCCAGGGTTTTGAAACCAGACGCTGCGTGGACCATAATGCATCGCGGAGAATTCTGCAGTGGAGCCATCAACGCCACGATCGGCAGTCCCGCCGCTCGCGCCTTGACCACATTGTCGGCATCGGAAACGGCGAATTGAATGCGTTCGGCGGCCAGTTCCGTGATCACCAGCTGCGGCGCGCCGGGGCCACCGGGAACGAGTTCCACGTCCAGCTTTTCCTCCTGGAACAGTCGCAGCGTTTTGGCCGCGATAAAACCGCCGTGTTCGACCTCAGGATACCAGTTCAGTGCCAGCGTGACGTGCGCGGCCCCATCAGACGGCTGAGGTTTCGTGACGTCGTCGGCGCAGCCACACAGTAAGAGAAGCCACAGGGAAAAATATTGCAGACGTCGCGCCATGCGTGTACTCAATGTCGATAAAGCTCCGAAACCAACGTCGGTCGCAGATTCCGCGACCGAACCGCGTCAAGTTATAGATCTCGGTTCGTCGAAGCAAACCTGCCCCACGCCAATTCTTTCACAGCCTCGGCGAGAATTGGAATTCCCGAATGCTGTGTTCCCAACCGACACGGATTGACTGTTTTGAAATTCTGACCTCGACACGACTACAATCCCCGTCTGTCACAGAGACCTGTGGCCGTTCATTCCTATTTCGAAAGGTTGTGTGTTCATGACAACTCCGATTCGCATTGCTGTTACAGGTGCGGCTGGTCAAATTGGCTATTCCCTGATTTATCGAATTGCTTCCGGTGAAGTCTTTGGACCGAACCAGCCCGTGATTCTGCATCTGGTCGAAGTGCCTCCGGTGCTCAAGGCGCTCGACGGTGTCCACATGGAACTGGACGACTGTGCGTTTCCGACGCTGGCGGGCGTCGTGAAGGCTGACAGCGATCATCTGGAAGACGGCTTCAAAGACTGCAACTGGGTTCTTTGCGTGGGCAGCGTACCGCGCAAGGCCGGGATGGAACGCGGTGATCTGATTCGCATCAACGGGCCAATTTTCACCAATACAGGTCGCGCCATCGCCGCTGCGGCCGCTCCAGATGTACGCGTCCTGGTCGTCGGCAATCCCTGTAACACCAACTGCCTGATCGCGATGAAGAATGCAAAGGGAATTCCCGCCGATCGCTGGTTCGCGATGACCATGCTCGATCAGAACCGATCGGTTTCTCAGCTGGCTCAGAAAGCCGGAGTTCCGGTTGCGGCTGTTTCCAACGTCGGGATTTGGGGTAATCACTCGGCGACGCAGTATCCCGATTTCTATCACGCGAAGATCAACGGCAAGCCAGCCACGGAAGTCATCACGGATCATGACTGGCTGAAGGGCGATTTTATCGCGACGGTTCAGAAACGCGGTGCGGCGGTGATTGCGGCTCGTGGTGCCTCCAGCGCGGCGTCTGCGGCGAACGCGGTACTTGATACGGTCAAAGGCGTCATTCGCCCCACTGCAGCCGGATCATGCTTCAGCGCAGCAATCTGCAGCGATGGCAGCTACGGCGTTGAGGCAGGTCTGATCAGCGGCTTTCCGCTGGTAAGTGATGGCAAAAAAGTGTCAATCGTTCAGGGACAAAAGCACAATGAATTCGCTCAATCAAAGATTGACATCACGGTCAATGAGTTGAAAGAGGAACGCGAATGCGTGAAGGATCTGCTAAGCTGAGTCGAGTGCCCGGTGACGGTCGAATCGTGTAGAGCGAACGGCAGCAACAGTTTTACCGTCCTGCAGCAGGTAATTCGTTTTCTGCCGCTCGCCGTGTAGCCGGACTCGTGAGAGTTCGGGGCAAGAAGTCTCGCGACTTCTGTGGCCTTTTTCCCTTCCCAAATTCCAGCTTACAGGCCGTGAAAACCGCAAGCAAAGTCACCAGGAATGCCAACTTGTGTTGAATTTCGCGGTTTTGCTGGATTTCACCAGGATTTGACGGGCGACTTGTTGAGCCAGGGTTGAAGTCCTCCGTGCGTTTGCTGTAGTACGCGCACGCGCACCTGATGTGCGCAGCAAAACTGAACGACGGTCAGGATTGCCACAGCGGCAGTCGGCGAATATAAGAAACAGTCGAGTCGGAAAACCAGGACTTCGGATTATCGGCATGCAGAGAATTTTTATCTCAGGAATCGGCGTCGTCAGCTGTCTCGGAAATGACTGGCGCACCTTCTGGAACAATCTCAAGAACGGGCATTGTGGTCTGGATCGATTGACCGAACACAATGTTCACGAGATGGAAGTTGATATCGGGGGTGAAGTGCGCAACCTCGACAACGCCCGCATTAACGTCAACGACCTCGTCTCGACGAGAAAAATGGATCGCGCCAGTCAGTACGCCGTTCATGCGGCGCACGAGGCACTGGAAGACGCGGGGTTGCCCACAAAGGATATTGGTGAAAACGCCGCCGTGATTCTGGGTGCCGGTCTGGCGGGACTCGAAACCTACGAATTTCAGATGGAAAAACTACTCACCAAAGGCCCGTCCCGCGTCAGTCCGTTCACGATTCCGATGTTGATGCCCAACGCGCCGCCTGGCAATATCAGCCTGGCGTTCGGCGTGCGTGGGACGTGTTACACGACCAGCAGCGCCTGTTCTTCGTCCGGACATGCCATGATCGACGCGATGGAATTCCTCCGCCGGGGCGACGCCGACTACGTGATCACAGGTGGAACGGAAGCTTCATTGACGCGTCTTGGAATTGCGTCGTTCGTGAATATGAAGGCGATGAACAAGAGCATGAATGACCGACCGAAGGAATCCATGCGTCCGTTCGACGCTGATCGGGGCGGATTCATTATGGCGGAAGGTGCGTCGGTGTTGATTTTTGAAACCGAAGATCACCTGCGAAAGCGCGGCGGTAAAGCGTGGGCGGAAGTACTTTCCGGCCGGTCCACCACGGATGCGTTTCATCTGGTTCAGCCGGACCCGGAAGCTCGTCAGGCGGTCAAAGCCATCAATTCAGCGCTCCAGAAAGCCGGACTGAATCCCGCTGAGATTGCTGACGATGTATATATCAACGCGCATGGCACAAGTACCGTTTACAACGACTCAATGGAAACCGTGGCACTAAAATCGGTCTTTGGCAATGACGCCCGACGACTGCATATCAGTTCGACGAAGGGTATGCTCGGACACATGATCGGCGCGGCCTGCGCCATCGAAATGTCCGCCTGCGTCCTGGCGCTGACGACCGGAATTCTGCCGCCTACAATCAACTATACAACGCCGGATCCAGCCTGCGACCTGAACTACATTCCGAACAACGCGATTCAGAAACAGGTCAAATACGCCATGAACAACAGTTTCGGATTCGGAGGTCACAACGTGTCGCTCATCGTCGGACGCGTTGACGATCCGACACTCAAACGAGATCCGGAAACGACCTGAACCTTGTTTATTGAAACGTCCACGGGGTTTCTGCCTGGGGTACGCGACAAATAGCAAGTTGGATAATAGGTTTTACGTTGTTCTTGTTCCGGACGATACGACTGATGTCCCTTCTCCCCCGAGATCGGGGGAGAAGGTGGCCGCAGGCCGGATGAGGGG
>JBBQSE010000296.1:0-10633 GCA_038214195.1 Planctomycetales bacterium | reverse complement strand
ATTCCATCATCGTCCGCGCCACCAGCGCCGATGGTTCGTCGATGACGAAATCATTCACCATTGCGATCAACGACTTGAATGACAACCCGCCGGTGATCGCGGCCGGTCAGCAGTTCAACGTGTCGGAACTGGCAGCGAATGGGACGCTGCTGGCCAGCGCCGTCGCCTCCGATGTCGATACCGTGGGGTCACTGCAGAACTGGACGATCGTCGGCGGCAACGGCAGCGGTGTCTTCGCGATCGACGCCGCGACTGGACGTCTGTCCGTCGCCGATGCGACGCTGCTAAACTTTGAAGTGACGCCGCAGTATACACTGACGCTTTCGGTATCGGACGGCGTCGCGTCTTCAGCGACTCGAACGGTGCTGATCAGCGTCATCGATAAAAACGAAGCGCCAGTCGTGGTGCCGTCCCAGATTCTGACGGTGAACGAAAACTCGGCGGCCGGAACATTCGTCGGCAACGTGGTCGCGTCCGATCAGGACAGCGGCGATGTGCTGACATGGTCGATTGTCTCCAGCAGCACGGCGTCCGCCTTTACGATTGATCCTTCGACTGGACAGGTTTCCGTTCAGAACGCGGCGGCGCTGAATTTCGAGACGACTCCGGTGATCACGCTGCTGGTCCGAGTCACCGACGCGGCCGGTCTGTCGGATACAAAGGCGGTGACTGTAAAACTGCTCGATGTCAACGACGCACCGGTGGCCAGTCCGACCGGATTCGTGACGACGGATACGACGCCATTGAAAATCACTCCTGCCGAACTGCTCGCCAGCGCCGCGGATGAAGATGGCGACGCGCTGTCGATCGTCATCGTCTCAGCCCCGACCCACGGAACGCTGATGAATAACCCTGATGGGTCGTGGACGTATCATGTCGCCGGCATTTTTTCCGGCACCGACACGATCAGCTATTATGTGTCGGACGGATCGCTCAACAGTGGCCTCGCCACAATCACGATCACCGTGCAGCAGACAATGATTGGGTCCGGGGGATCCAATTCCTCCGGCAATTCCGGCGGTGGCAGCGGTTCGTCCTCAACAGGTTCCGGCTCGTCGAGTTCCAGCGGCAGCTCAACGTCGTCCAGTTCGGCGAATTCAAAACCAGGCGATTATGAAGCCGTGGGAGGCGCGTACCTGCTGCTGACAGCGGGCGGTCCGGCGATGAAGTCAACCGATTTCCAGGGGACTTTTCTGCCCGCTTCGACCGCTGGTGACGACTCGGCGGATGCCGCGACATCTCAGATGATCATGAGGCTGCTGTTCGGTATGACGGATGCGACAAAAGTTGCGGAGGTGAATTCCGGTCGGCTGCTGTCTGAGCGATCGGCTGCCGGCGGTCGAGTGGGCATGATCGAGTTCTGGGGTGGTCAGATTCTAACGGTCGCGCCGGCCGATGCACTTGTGCCGTTCGGCACGTTCCGCTTCGACCTGCCGATGCTGCAAAACCCGGAACATCAGACTACGCTGACTCCGGAGGTCTTCGACAAAGTGGTTGTCGGATCGACCGCAGTCGTCTCCACGTCGCTGTCTGTGGGCTATGTTATCTGGATTCTGCGTGGAGGTTCACTGCTGACGGCATTCTTCTCCGCCATGCCCGCATGGCAATCTTTCGACCCGCTCCCAATCCTCCAGCCAGTCGATGATGACAATGAAGTTGACGACGACGACGATGAAACATTGCTCATGCTTGTCACCCGAAACGCGGTCAAGGCCGTGCGAGGAACATGAAACAGACTTTGAGTTATCATGAAAAAATTCTCCTCAAGTATTCGAATTGTCCTGGGGCTTGTCAGTCTCTCAGTCAGCGCCATTCTGGTTGCCGGGCTGCTGGGGCTGATTCCCAATGTGGGGACGTCCGCACAGAAGAATCGAGCGGCATTTTGTGAAGCGACGGCTGTAAGCTTTATGGCACTTGCCCCAAGGATGAATGAGGAGCAGATCCAGTCGACATTTGACAACATTCGATTGCGGAACCCTGAGGTCGAGAGTATCGCCGCCCGGAGATTTTCCGATGGTGGACTGGTCTTCGCATCTGGACCACACGCCCAAATTTGGACGTCGATCGGAGACAACCTTAGAACCTCGCGCGAGTTCATTGTCCCCATCTCAACGAATCAAGAGGACTGGGGCCAGCTTGAAATTCGCTTCACCGAAGTTGCGGCGGGACCGTTAGGGGCGTTGATGCGTCCGGAGTTTTCACTCGCGATCTTTATCGGCGGTGGGCTCTTCGTTACGTTTTCAATCTACCTTCGCCGAGTTCTGCAGCACCTAAATCCATCGCAGGTCATACCGCCACGCGTCCGCGAAGCTCTGGATGCCCTGGCGGAAGGTTTGCTGGTGCTGGATCGTGATGGGCTGGTCATGCTTGCCAACTCGGCGTTTGCAAAACATACAGCGGTGGCGTTTGAGGAACTGATCGGCCGCAAGGCAAATTCGCTTGGTTTTCGCGTCATTGGAAACGATGATGAAACGGACTATCCGTGGCACAGGACTGCGGAAAATGGGCAACCATTTCGCGGCGTGCTCATGAAATTTTGCTCTGGTTCCGCCGAGCGAACGTTTTCCGTAAGCACTGTGCCGATCCACGATGAAAAAGCACGATGTCGCGGCGTGGTGGCCAGTTTCGAGGACGTGACCGAGCTGGATCGCAAGCAAAGAGAACTCCGCGATGCGCTGCAGTCCCTGAAACAGTCCAGTGAAGAAATTCGACAGCAGAATCGCGAACTGGAATGGCTGGCGACCCGCGACGCACTCACTGGTTGCGTCAATCGTCGCAGCTTCTTCAAACTCTTCGAGTCCACGTGGGACGAGGCTACTGACACTGGTAATCCTTTGTCAGCCATGATGGTGGACATCGACCATTTCAAGTCAATTAATGATAATTATGGCCACGCGAAAGGCGACGAAATTCTACGTCTGGTCGCAGCGGCGATTATGAAAACGGTCACTGAAACAGATGTGGTCTGTCGCTACGGCGGAGAAGAGTTTTCGGTGTTTATGGCCAATACTTCGCTCGACGAAGCGGAGTTGCGTGCCGAACGCGTGCGTTTGGCGATCAAGGCTCTTAGGTCTGGGGACGTGGCGGTGACTGCCAGTCTTGGTGTGTCCAGTATGGCGCAGGAAGCGCCTTCGCCGCAGGACTTGCTCGACCAGGCCGACAAATGCCTGTATGTCGCCAAGCGACATGGCAGAAATCAGGTCATTCGGTTTGACAAGGCTGACAAACAGATAGCGCAGTTGGCTAATAGTCAGGCGCCCGAACGACGTACCGCACCAAAGCCTCAGTCCACCGCTGCCATTCCGTTCCAGGCGGTTGCGGCTTTAGTGTCCGCGATGGCATTTCGACACCAGCCCACGGCGGCGCATAGCCGCCGCGTGGCGGACTTGTGTGTCGCTGCCGGTGAGGGGCTGCTGTCAATGCGTGAATGCTACACTCTTGAAATTGCCGCGTTGCTGCATGACATTGGCAAGATCGGGGTTCCAGACGCAATCCTGCACAAATCCGGTCAGCTCACTGACAGGGAATGGGAAGTCATGCGGCGCAATCGGGCCGTTAGTTTGCAGCTTGTGAAATCTTCGTTCGGTTCTGAGACGCTGTCAGAAATCGTTGAACAGTATCCAGTCTGGCTGGACAAAAGTAATGTCCGGGAAGTTTCCGACAGCTCCAGTCGCCCCAGTCTCTCCGCTCGAATTCTGGCGATCGCGGATGCTTTCGACTCCATGACATCCGACGCGGCCTACCGTCGTCGGAAATCTCGCACGGAAGCGTTCGAAGAACTCCGGAGATGCGCTGGAACTCAATTCGATCCCGAACTGGTGGAACGAATCATTACGGCCGTTCGCCTGCGATCCGGTGACCGTCCGGAATTGCCTGGCGTTTCAGCGGACATCGCACTTAACATCGGCCTGCAGATTGAACAACTTGCTGCGGCTCTTGACGACCAGAATGTCGGCGAACTTCGCCAGTTGACACAGCAACTTCATGCCACCGCTGATCGCGCCGGAATCCAGCACATGGCCGATGTCACAGATCAGCTCATGGACGCGCTTGATGATGAGTCTGACATCATTGGCATTATGCAATCCGCCAACGAGCTCCTCGACCTGTGCCGCCTCACTCAGGTTTCACTAATCCAGGGCGAAACCAACCGCTTTGCCCGCGTATAAACAAAAAAGGCCGCCGAAGGATTTCGGAGGCCCCCATTCGACTCCCATTGGAATCGACGCACGATGTTAAGCCACTGGCTCAGTTCATCTGCAGTGACGCAATCTGTTTGAGCGCCTGCATTGCAACGGTCACGTCACCGTTGCAATCTTGCAGAAGAGCTTTTGCCGCCTGCAGCAGTCCGAAATTTACCGGGCCGCCTGATGCCCCGATCTGGGATGACTCCGGCCGATTTCCAACCGCCGGGCGACCGACCTTCTTCTTTGCATTCCCTGGACGTTTGACGAGCGTTCGAGTCAGACCCATTTTCTTGCGAATATTCGCATAGGACACCTGACAACTATTGTCGTTAAACTGAATTTTCGGGTACTTCTCCCGCAAAGCGGCCATTACGTCTGGCCCTTTGATTTCATTGTTGGCTTCGATCATAGCCCGGATTTCCTGAGCCACGACGATTCCGCCTTTTCCGGCCCCACCACGTTTTGCCATTGAACAAATTCCTTTATACTGGTCAGAGATTTACGGCGAAGTCAAACTGTTGTTCCCCTTTCAGCCGACTTACCTGTACCGGTTGTTTATTAACATTTACCCCCGTGACATTCAATCACTTAGTGCGTTATTTCCCTGCAACTTCCCGCTGTTGCTAAGACTGGCTTTTCCCCGCATTCGAATAAGACGATCCTAATGAAAGCTCAAATAGAACTCCTAAGTAAGTGCCGCCTGCAGTTCAGGCGCATTGCCATCGTTACGCTGCTGGTGTCTGTAATTCAGTTCGATGTGCGGGCTGACGGGGAATTGTCCTATCAACGACAGATCGCGCCACTGCTGCAGAGTTATTGCCTTGGTTGCCATAATCGGATCGACGCGGAGCAGGAAGTTTCACTGCAATCCGCCGACGATATGCTTCGCGGTGGAAAACATGGAAAGATTCTTAACAGCGAATTGCCGGAGGAATCGCGGCTTTGGAAAGTCCTGGTCTCTTCCGGCGATGATCACATGCCGCCCCTGGATCAGCCACAACTTAAGCCGGAAGATCTGACGGTCATCCAATCATGGTTGAAGGCAGGTGCAAAATTCGACAGTCGCGCCGCAGTCATGGCCACGTTGCCACACGTCGATGTAACTACGGACACCGTGAGAGATCCAATTCTCTCTTTGGCGATTTCGCCCGACGGCTCTCAAGTTGTGACCGGACGCTTCAAATCAATTCAAATCCTTCCGGCTGGATCGGTGGACAGCGTAGCCAGTGTTCCCATTGAAGACGGGAAAACCAATGACCTGCAGTTTTCAGCTGACGGAAAAAGGGTCTTGTTGGCCACGGGTGTTTCCGGGCTGTCCGGGCGAGCGTTGGTGGTGGATTTGGAGCGGCAAACAATCATCCAGGAATTCGCCGGACATAACGACGTCGCTTATGCGGCAGTGTGGTCTCCGCGGCAGGACCTGGTTGCAACCGCAGGTTATGATCGACGCATCCTGCTTCACGATGCCGCGACAGGGAAACTTGTTCGCGAATTGAATGGACACAATGGAGCTATTTTTGATTTGCAGTTTAGCCCCGACGGAACGCTCCTGGTAAGTGCCAGCGCTGATGCGACAATCAAGGTCTGGCACGTGGCGTCCGGAGAACGATTAGATACTCTGAGTCAGCCGCAGGCTGAACAGTATTCTGTGCGAATTAGCCCCGACGGATTATCGATTTATGGCAGCGGCGCAGACAATCGCATTCGAAAATGGAATCTGATCTCGAAAACGAAACAAGAGATCAATCCTCTGGTCATCTCGCGATTCGCCCACGAGGGTGTCGTTACCGCAATGGCAATTTCGACGAACGGAGACTATCTGGCGACTACGGAGGAGAATGGCATTCTGAAGATCTGGGACTCCGGACAGGTGCGTGAAATTGAATCGCTGGATTTCGCCGCTGACCGAGTCGCCTGCATGGCGTTTACGCCCGACTCCCGCGAACTAATCGTTGGCACGATCAACGGACAGCTTCGACGCATTCCGGTTCCGGCGATCCGTGCTCCAGCGACTCAGGCCGATGAGTCGATGGTTCCGGTGGCGGCAACGGTCTCCGCGAAAGAGGATATCGCCATTATTGAAGCCGAACCGAACAACCTGACGATGCCTCAGCTTGTCTCACTGCCAGCGAAAATCACAGGCACGATCAATTCCGAATCCGGCGGTCCTGATCATGACGTGTTCCAGTTTCAGGCCAAACAACATTCGCCACTGTTGCTGGAGGTCAGGGCGGCACGCGACAAGTCGCCCCTGGATTCATTCATTGAAGTACTCCAGGTGGACGGTCAGCCCATTCTGCAGGCTCGGTTGCAGGCGGTGCGTGATTCGTACTTTACGTTTCGCGGCAAGGATTCGGACACCAGTGACGACTTTCGGATGTTCAACTGGCAGGAAATGGAGCTGAATCAATATCTGTATTCTGATGGCGAAGTTGTGAAGTTGTGGCTGTATCCCCGCGGACCGGATTCCGGATTCAAGGTGTACCCCGGCTTCGGAAACCGAAGTACATATTTCGGCACGACGCCGACGTCGCACGCGCTGCAGGCACCGGCGTTTATTGTCGAGGCACATCACCCAGACGACGTTCTCATTGCGACCGGATTGCCGGAATTCCCCGTCTACTTTGAAAATGACGATGATGGATTGCGGCAGTGGGGCTCCGATTCGCGTTTGATGTTTGATCCTCCGGCTGACGGAAAGTATCTCGTTCGAATTCGTGATGCCCGCGATTTTCAGGGAGCGGATTTCAAGTATCAGTTGATGCTGCGAAGCCCGCAGCCGGATTTCTCAGTTGCGATCGGTGCCAACGATGTGACTCTGCATCCCGGCGTGGCACATGAACTGAGCTTCACGGCGACGCGACTGGACGGTTACGACGGAGCGATTGAAATTATCGCGGAAAATCTGCCAGCGGGATTTTCGTTTGGCGGGCCAATCGCGATTCAAAATGAGCAGTTACAGGCTTTCGGGACACTGATTGCCGATCAGGATGCGATCGCTCCCACCGAAGACGCGGTGAAGCAGATTCGATTCACTGCTGCGGCAACCATCAACGGTCAGGAAGTGAACCATGAGGCCGGTGGACTTAAAACACTCAAACTGGGTGGAGATCCGAAGGTGATTGTGCGGATTCTTTCCGCTGAGCAACAGGCCGCCGGAGCTGCGGAGCAGACGCCGGAAATTACAGTCTGGGCTGGTGAAACCGTTCACGCCCTGCTGCGCGTGGAACGCAAAAACCACAGTGGCCTGGTCGAATTCGGCAAGGAAGATTCCGGGAGAAACATGCCGCATGGCGTCTTCGTGGACAATATCGGCCTGAATGGCCTGATGCTGCTGAGTGGCCAAACCGAGCGTGAGGTATTTATCACCACCGCTCCGTGGGTGGCAGAGACCAGCCGACTGTTCCATTTAAAGTCCAGCGTGGACGGCATCGCATCACTTCCGGTCATGCTGCACGTACGGCACCGGAACGCTGACCCCATTTCGGCATCGGTGAAATAGAGGCCGACGCATCATCGATCATTACTTCAGTCCCAACAGCGCTTCAAGATTGCGGCCAGTGGTGAGTTGATTGATGTCCGACATTTTCAACGGACTGTGCGGCACTGCCACCCGCACGGCGAGACGCAGCGTGGTATTGGCTTCTTCCGTTAGGCCACTCGATATTTGTTTTCGCGCCAGGCAAACCAGACATCGTTCTACATAAGGATCTTCAAGTTTCACCTGGAATCCAGCGTTGTCGAGTTGATAATATTTTTCCGGATTCTCGGGCAGGTAGGCGAGCATCGTTGCAACAATCGGCAGACAGGCTTCCTGATCTTCCTTCTTCAATCGACAGAAGAATTGCGCGATTTCCCTTGCGTAACGTGGCCGAACGATCGGATGAATGTTGTTCGGTGGCAACTGCTGCTGGAACCAATCCCAGTCCTGAGGTGCCCGCACAGAGATTCGGTGTGACCTCCCGTTTACGCTCACATCCATCATCTGCCAGCGACAGTTTTTCTCGATGCCAGCCTGGAATTTGCGAAACTCCGCCAGCGCCTCGGAAAGCTCCGACAACTTTGGCGTCCACAAGGAACCGGTCTGAACAGTCACGTGTTGAATTCCAATTGCTGAGGCATGCACCGGTTCAAACGGTGTCACCACTTCCACATTGAATTCCCCACCTGACATTTCACGCGCAAAGCGAAATTTGCCTTCTGCCGACCCAACAGCGATCTGCCATGCAGTAACGGGTTCCGCGACGTCTGGCACGATAGTCACCGTGGCAATCCATTCATTGCCGTTCTTTCGGGAGGCGAGCGTCACGGCCGGATCCGAAATTTTTTGACTGAGAGCTTCACGGAAGAATCGCTGCACCTGAGACGCGTATTCCAGCTCATGAATTTCCAGTGTCTCCGGAGCATGGCCAGCTCCCTGCATGATCCAGACTCGTGTTGGCACCTGCGAAATCTTTGCAACATCGACCGTGCCGGAAGGTGGCAGCAGCCAGTCATTCTCACCGTGCATGAGGAAAAGCGGACACTTCAGACGCGGCACATTGGTCAACGGCTCCACCCTGGGAAGCACAACTGCCTTCAGACCACCCAACGCCATCCGCGTGGCAAAATCGTCTGGGATGAATTCTTTCATCCTTTCGATCTGCAGTGACGGCAACAAAATGTCCTCAACCGCAACGGCACCGGCCTCGCGTTCGGCTGCAACAGCAATTGCCAGCGGTGAACCGAGGGACACGCCAAACACACCGATATCTTTTGAGGAAATCCCGCGTTTACTCGTCAGATAATCAAATGCCGCGAGCGTGTCACCGCGCAGGGACAAAGCCGACGCGATCCCAGTGCTGCCACCGAAGCCCTGATAGTCAAACAGCAGCACATTGAATCCACCTTCCGCCAGCAATTTGGCATACAGCAGCATCCCGGAAATATTGCCGGTATTCCCCATGCAAAACAGGATTGTTTGTTTTGCGTTCTCAGTGCGAATGAACCAGCCTCGCAAAGTTTCGTTTGATTCGTTCGTAAAGAAAACTACTTCATTATCCAGACCTGCTTCATCGGGAAAGTAGAAGTCCTGCAGCGACGGATTCATGAAATTGCGGCTGATCGGATCGATCTTCAGCTCGCGAACCGATGCCGACGCCGGATTGTCTTCCGCCGCTGTCGAGCCGAAAGGGGAAATACCAACGCTCACAGCGATCAGCAATGTGATCAGTCTTAATGAACAATGCAAATCTCACCTCACTGACGGCAAACACAATGATGCAAATCAAGCTGCCTTTCGCTGATTGTCTCTGTTCCGGACAGTTTATACCAGACGAGTCGCAAAGAATCAGTCCGGCAAATTCGTGACACAAAGTTCGCGTCGAAGATCTGATTTGGAGTCGGTGGCGGCACCGCCGGAATCGTTATGCCGCACAATTGAATCCTTACCATGGAACATTCTCGTATGACCTGGCAAGTGTCGCGTAGTGATTGACGGTGATCAACGGCGACAGGTCACCCTAAAAGGCCTGACGTATTCGGGATCCCGATCGATAACGCTGTCGATCGATGGTTGCCATCACCTCCGGTCCGGTTGTGCGGGATCTTCAGGTTGCCTGGAATTTCCAGGTCGTGCGCGCTGCAGGGGCAATGGCGTGGACTTAACGACGGTTTTGTGAGCGGCAAGGCGCTAGCCGCCGTTTTTTTTA
The DNA here is from genome assembly GCA_038214195.1 of Planctomycetales bacterium. Taxonomy (GTDB): domain Bacteria; phylum Planctomycetota; class Planctomycetia; order Planctomycetales; family Planctomycetaceae; genus SXXK01. Next base: position 756 of record JBBQSE010000296.1, on the reverse strand, counting down.
GTGTTTTTAACCATATTCACCGGCGGCTAGCGCCGTGCCGCTCACGAAGTCCACGCCAGTGGCGCTGCAGGGGTCGTGCGCGGCACCCACGTTGAAGCAAATTTCCACATCGTGCGCGCTTCAACGACCTGTTGCAGAATGGCTGATCGATTCCCGCGAAGCTGCGATGATCAGTGATCACGGCAGCGTTCCACGCCGTTGCCCGACTGCAACGCTCTGATCGACGATTCGACTCCCGGATGGTTTTTTTAAGCGTCGCGGAATTCGTCATCCGCGTCTGCAATTTGCACCTTCGATTGTTTTGGCACCGGGCTTCGGAAGACACAGATGAGGAATGATTTCGGCAGTAACAACGCGACGCATAACTCGCGGGCTCGCTGCGTGATCATCGTGGCTTTTTGCCGGAGTTCACGGTACGGCTCCTTCAGGCGTCCCACATCATTCGGCCAATTTTTCCCAGCGATGCGATCAATCTCCCGCGATAGTTGCTTCACTCTTTTCTATAAATACTGATGCTGCCGCCAGCCAACAATACTGTCGCCAACTGCGAGCTCAGAGCAGATCTTAAGGATCTTTCGCAGCCCGTCGCGAATGAGCGAATGAGCGAACTCTCGTTTGGATGCTGAATTCTTCCGTCAACAGGAAATTGTCGAACGTGCTCTTGCCGCGTGGCAGTCCGACAATGGGCATCCAATTTCCTGATGGAAAATCCTGCCTATCAGAAGACTGCTGGAACATCAGCCAGCGAACGGAATA
>JBBQSE010000295.1:0-10637 GCA_038214195.1 Planctomycetales bacterium | reverse complement strand
GAAGCGGCTCGTGTGCAGGAACCCGACCGCCAAATCCTGCATGAACTGTTCAAAGTGCTAAATTTTCGCCGATTTGCGGAGGCAATGCGTGATGGAAGTCCAGAGCAAGAATCGCTCGTTCCGACCGCTGCGCCATCCGGTGAACCAGAGGCCATCGAAACGAAACTGATGCCTCCCGACACTCCTGTTGTGACTGCAGAGTCTGGTCGCCCTCGCCAGCAGACCCTGTTTAAATGAAGCCAATGACTTGTGAATGACATTGTAATTCGCGATCGTATTTGCGGACAGATTCTTAGCCAGTCTAACCTGCAGTGTTTCCATATCAGCATTGAAAGGCTGACGTGCATTTATTTGGCGTTTGCTCCTTACTTGCGAACTTCTTCCTGCGATGGGATGATGAACGAATAGCACGCACCTTACGGGCATCAACAGGTTGCAATCAGCCGACACCAAACGATTGCTGAGATGCGTGCGGGATCTTGTGGCGTGCTTGTCTTTGAACATTACTTGACCACTAAATAAATGGGGCCAGCGTTGATGAATACGATTTCCACAAAGGTGATGAATGCTGTTCTGGTACTCACAATTTTCGCAGCCCCACTTCAGTTGCTGTCAGCGCAGGAAGACTCAAAGCTGCCCAACGATCTGCCACAACTGATTCAGATGAAGACCGCACTGCTGAAGGAGTATGCGGAGCTGCAAAAGAGCGGAGCAGGCGATCAGGCGATCCAGGTCTTACGTTCCATCGTAAATATTCATAGGAAAGCCTATCAGGTTGCGACCGCCAATAAGGAAAGCCAGGAACTGGTGATCCAGCTCCGGAATGTTTACGGCAACGACGGTGAGTACCTTTCCGATGAATTGTTTCGACGGAGCGAATTCGCGGAATCTGCCAAACTTCGGAGTGAGATCCTCCAGCTTTTAGCCGCAGTTCTTGGCCCCGACCATCCGTCCACAAGATTGTTGCACTGGAAAGAAGTCGCGGCACAGAAACTCAGCGCCGCGCCACGGGCACGGCAAGTGGCCCTGACAATTGCCAACGGCGCTGAACCTCAGGGTTCTCAGGCGATGCAAAACGGCCAATACGATGTCGCAGCGCAGATTTTTTCACAACTGGTGGAAGCTCAAGTCGCTGCGTTTGGCGAAACTCATCCCTTCGTCGCGGGGTCGCTGAATGAATATGGACAGGCGCTATGGCTGCAGAAGGAATACGAGGAAGCGGAGACTGCGTATCAGCGGAGTCTGAAGATTCGTGAAGCAACGATGGGGAAAGATCTGCAGTATGCGGGAACCAGCTACAATCTAGGCAGGATGTATCAGGATACCAAACGCTACGCAGAAGCAGAGAAAGCGTACGTGGCCACTGCGGAAATCGAAGAGTCGATTCTTGGGAAGACGCACAAGTCATTTCTACAGACGTTGCAACAGCTTGCCTCTCTGTATGAGATCGCTGGTGAAACAGAGAAACTGGCCGCCATTCAGCAAAGAATTTCCTCCGCTGATCCACTGGCAACGATCGTCTCCCACCTGCCAAAAGGGACCATTGCGGCAGCTGCCATTCGACCGGGTCTGATGCGATCTGACCCCAGCCTGCAGATGATGCCCTTCGAAGTAATCGAAGCTGCGGGGCAAAAGCAGCTTGGTCTGAATCCACTCGACATTGACGCAGCGGTGGTATTCAGCACGTTGCCCATCGGTGAACCACCTTTCAACTTTGGAATCCTCTTCAAAATGAAGGACGGAATTCAGCCGGAATATCCCTGGAATCAGGCCGGGCACAGTTCGGATGTCGAATTTGGCGAAGGCATGCGCTATCGAAAAGAGAATTCCAACTCAGCAGACGCAATGTGCTCCACAGAGTTTCCCGATGGTACGGTACTGCTTGGTACGGAAGAAAGCATCCGTCAGAGTCTCACACAATCCGGCACCGGTTCCGTAGGCACAATGCTGCTGGAGAGCCGTAACAACGGCCACGTTGTCGCTGCCGCCAATATTGAAATCATACGAGGCTTCATCATGGCGGGCTTGCAGGAAGCACCTCCCGCGCCCCCAGCTCTGGAAGGACTCAAGGGGCTTCCCGCTGACCTGAATTCCGTGCAGGCCTGGGTCAATTTTTCGCAGGGATTGAAGTTCTCCTGTGTTCTAAACGCGACCGATGGCGAAGCCGCCGCGCGAACTTCTGCGGCCCTGACCGATGCTCTGGCATTTGGACAGCAGATGGCCATGCGGGAAATTACGAAGAACATAGAGAGTGACGATCCTGTTCAGCAGGCCACAATGGCTTACGCGCAGCGTGTCGCCAGCACTTACTTTAGCCAGATTCAGCCAAAGGTCCAGGAATCGACTGTGTCCATCGAAACCAACCTGATCGATCCGACAATCATCAGTGGCCCGGTGGCAATCGCGCTTCTGCTTCCGGCTGTGCAGCAGGCTCGGGAAGCGGCACGTCGAACCCAGGACATGAACAGTCTAAAAATGATTGGGCTTGCACTTCACAATTATCACGACGTCAACGGTACGTTTCCGGCACGAGCCAATTATGGCAAGTCAGGCAACGCGCTCCTCAGCTGGCGGGTTCACCTGTTGCCGTATCTTGATCAAAAAGACTTGTACGAACAGTTTCATCTGGATGAACCGTGGGACAGCGAACACAACCTGACGTTGCTTGACAGGATCCCGAACGTCTATCAGTCAAAAAGTCTCAGCGATCCTGAAAAAACTATTTTTGTGACCGCTGACGGTCCCGGAACCATGATGGAAGGCAAAGCTGGAACAGGGTTGCGTGATGTTACCGATGGCACTTCCAACACCATTTTTGTTATGGAAGCGAATCCGGAAAATGCCGTCCTCTGGACACAGCCCGAGGACTTGCCTTTCGACCCGCAGACCCCTGGAACGGGACTGGGGAAATTCCGACCACAGGGCTTTCAGGCGCTCTTTACGGATGGCTCAGTACGACTCATCGCGAATGAAATCGCTGATGAAACACTCAGAAATCTGATCATCCGGAACGATGGCAATGTGATCGATGAGTTTTGATCGCATTCCTTTGGAACATGAAGCTGGGTGATCCGGGGCTTTATGCGGGGGCGTACAACGGCGATTTACGTGAGCGGCAAAAGTGATTGACCACCAGAAGCCCGGCTTCTTCGAGAAGCCGGGCTTCTTTCCGAATATGACACCGTCCGCCGTTCGCCTTACAGTCGGATTTGTGGCGATTCGTTGTGAAACACGAACGGTTCTCCTGTGATCTCGCGGCCCTGCTGCATGGCGATGTTCATTACAAGACCTATGCCGACGTAGGTCGAGATCAAACTGCTGCCACCATAGCTGCACAATGGCAGTGTCGTCCCTGTAATAGGCAGCAGTCCGACCGTCATGCCGGCGTTCAACACCGTCTGCACGGCGATCAGTGTCATCACTCCCACACAGACCAGACGCCCAAACGGATCCCGCGTTCGTCCTGCGATCTTCAACCCGTTCAAGACAAGAACGCAATAGAGCAATAACACGGCAGCGCAGCCGGGAAACCCAAAGCGTTCGCCAATCATCACAAAAATGAAGTCTGTTCGCGACGCCGGAAGCTGCCACGCAGCGGGATCATCGACGGGCGGTTCCTGCTGCTGGCGGCTGCCCCAAACTCCCCCCAGCGCCAGAACCTGCTTTGACTGATGCAGATGAAATCCATCGCCCGACGGCGCGGATCCTCCATCCCGCTGAGTGAACACGGACACAATTCGGGACTGTTGCTCGGCACTCATTTGAGACCACAGAATGGGCAGGCAGGCAAGTCCCGCCAAAGCCGCCGCGACAAGGTGTTTCGTCCGGGCACCGGCCGCGAACAGCATCGTGTAGAGAACTGGCAAAAAGAGCAGCGCCGTATCCAGGTCTGGTTCGCGCACGATGAGCAGCATCGGAAAGAGCGCCATCAACACCGGAGGCACCAACCCACTAACCGTCCGCTGGCTCGATCGATACATCAAATAGGCGGCCAGGGCCGTGATATACGCCAGCCGCGCCGGTTCACTGGCCTGAAAATCAAACAGCCCCAGAGGAATCCAGCGCCGCGATCCGTTGATTGGCGGCATGAAGAGCGTCACGGCCAGCAGAATCAGCGAGCCCAGAAAGACCCACGGACTGAGTTGGCTGAGCAGTCGATAAGGCACACTCACAATCGCAAACATTGCCAGCAGGGCAAGGAATAGCCAAATCATCTGCCGTTCGACCAGTTGCGTCCTGCCGTACAATTCATCCGCTCTTACGAGCCCGCAGAGCCCGAAAACGGTGATTGAAAGACAGACGATCAACATCGTCCACGGAAACTGTCGATGCCACGACGTCACCTGAGAAGCACTCCGTTGAATTTTGACTTATGCAATCGGCAGAAAAAGAACTAACACTGACTGAACCGGACGATAGCGCGTTCCGGCTAATTCTATCAGCCGCCGGGTGCTAGCCCCCCGGTTTTCGACGGTACACATTCAACCTCCGCCCGGCCAAATCCCTTACCAAAGTCTACAGCGCCTGCTCATAACGGGACAGACTTCCAGGCTCCATTGGCGGAATTGACGCTGCGATGAATCGCAGATTTGCCGAATCTCGACATAGGAATTCCGGAATCGCACGATAGAATCCGCCACCTGCGAGTCACTTCCCCAGCAAATACCCAAAGTGAGTCTTCTGCTATGCGATTCAGTCAAACCTTGAAGCATGCTGTTTTGAGCGTCATCATCGCCCTGGCATTTTGCGGGCAGAGCCTGGTCCTTGCCGACCAGCCGAAAGATCTCGCCAGTGCGTTGACTCCTTTGGCTTCGGCATTGACCGGAAAAGTGCCTCAGTTTCAAATCAGCGGAAAAGTGGCAATTCCAATCGATGGTGGTACTCAGCCAATCGATGTCAGAATGGTTCGTTACGACGACGAATCCTTCGATCTGGCCCTGACTCACGCCGAATACGCCGTCGAGATTCGTCGCCGCGCTGACGTTACGGCGCTTGCGATGCCAAAGCACCATACTGTGTTTATCGGGCGCGGTGAAGTTGATGCCGCTGACAGTCTACAGCCAAAGGCGATTACCGATCGTCTGATTTCCAAAAGCTCCAGTCTCGGAACTATGGCATTTGGCCTCAATGTACTGGCAGCCGGAGATATCGAAGCGACATTGCGAGGTCTGCTCGCCAATGCGAAATTTATTCATGATCCCGCTAAAGGCTGCTGGAAATCAGGCGACACAACCGTCACCTGTCCAAAGGAACAAACCGTCAGTGTGAGCGCAAACGATGTCACGGTGTCGCTGGAAACTAGTACAAAAGTTGGAGTCGCCCCGTCGGCTTCTGAATGGCCTGGCATGACGGTAACAGAACTCTCGCGCAGCGAACTGGAACGAACACTTCTGTGCGGAGTCCGACGCGCGACGGAAGTCCTGAAGCCAGGCAACGACCTTACCAAACCAGAGCAGACGCCTCGATTGACCGATCACGGTCAACTGACATGGATTGACGGCCAGCGAGTCGCGACGCTGTGGGGAACTCCGGAAGAAATTGGCACCGCACATGGCAAACTTTTGCCGGAAGAATCACGTCGCTGCATCGAATCTGTCCTGTACAGCTTCGGGACCGCCAACACGATCCGCACCGGACGCTGGTTCCGCCATGATCTTGAGGCTGCGTATGCTCGATTATCGCCGCACATCCCGGAACGCCACAAACGTGAGACGCAGGCTCTTGCTTTGTCGCTCGGGATGGAACCGGAACTTGTGCAGGTACTCAATGTGTTTCCGGAACTGTTTCACTGCTCCGGCTTTGCGGTCTTCGGCAGCGCGACGGCTGATGGCAAACTCTATCACGGTCGCGTCCTGGACTACATGACGACAATCGGGCTGCAGGATTCCGCCACGACCTTTGTCGTGCGTCCAGAAGGACATTTCGCTTTCGCGAACGTGGGATATGCCGGATTCATTGGCAGTGTGAGTGGCATGAACGCCGAAGGAATATCACTCGGTGAAATGGGTGGCCGCGGCGAAGGTCAGTGGGACGGCGCTCCGATGGCAACGCTCATGCGACGTGCCATGGAAGAATGTGACACGCTGGTCGAAGTGCAGACGCTGTGGACTAATAGCCCTCGCACCTGCGAATACTATTACGTCTTCGCCGACGGCAAGACAAACGAAGCGGTCGGCGTGGCAGCCACACCGGAATCGATAGAATTTATTCAAGCCGGTGCGACTCATGAACGTTTGGGCGAAGGGATCAAGGATGCAATTGTGCTGTCCGCAGGCAGTCGGCTTGAGGAACTCCGTCGTCGCGTGACTGACAAACACGGCAAGATCGACGCCGACGTCGGCCAGTGGTTGATGAGTCGTCCAGTGGCCATGAGTTCGAATCTGCACAACGTCCTGTTTGTTCCCGCAGACGGAATCCTGTACGTCGCCAATGCCAGCCACAACAAACCGGCAGCGGAGATGCCGTACGTGAAGATTGACCTGAAGAAGATGCTGAATGAAATCTCCGGCAGACCCGACAGTACTCGGGCTGTCAGTGCGAAGTAGAATTGAGACTCTAAATGCTCACTACGTTTGATGTGGCCATGTGTGCTGCCCGGGAAGCGGGCACGATCCTGTCCCGCGCCTTCAACGAAGGATTTTCCGTTCGTTTGAAAGGCGTGGCAGATCTGGTCACGGACGCGGACGTGGCTTCTGAACGGCGCATTGCCGCCGTGATTCGCGAAGCGTTTCCGGATCACTCGATACTGGGCGAGGAAGAAAACTCCGCAGATATCAACGTGGAACATCTTTGGGTCGTCGATCCACTCGATGGCACAACGAATTTTGCCCATCATATACCGCACTTCGCAGTGTCGATCGCGTATTTCCATCACGGCAAGGCGGAATGTGGCGTGATCCTGAATCCCATTCGCGACGATTTGTACGTTGCTCGGCGCGGCCACGGAGCGACTCATAACGGGAAACCGATTCACGTCAGCACGGAGCAGAATCTCAACGAAGTGCTGATCGGGATCGGGTTCGCCTACGATCGTGGAGCGATGATGGAAGCGACATTGGCCGCTGTCGGTGAATTTTTCCGTCAGCAGATTCATGGTGTGCGACGATTTGGAACGGCGTCTCTGGACCTTGCGCATGTGGCGTCGGGACTGTACGGGGCGTTCTTTGAGTACCAACTTTCCGCCTGGGACTTCGCGGCGGGCCAGCTTTTGGTGGAAGAAGCGGGCGGTCAAGTAACCACGTGCGATGGCCAGCCGATGCCCATCGAAAAATCCACCATGCTCGCGTCAAACGGCGTACTGCATGACCAATTGCTGCCAATCGTGCGTCGCCACATGCTTCAAAAATAGACGCGGGTTGAAAAAGTCTCTGGTTCTTTGCGTAGATCGGACAAACAATGCGCAGATCAAATCTCAGTGAATTCAAGACACCTGCTTCGACAACCAGATAAGTTTTGGACCAATGATCAAAGTTACTTCCGCCGCGTTAACATTTTTGTTCGCTGCGGTCGTGCTTCTTGCGGTTCTGTTGAAATCGACGCAGCCTGCGACCAACGCTGTTGATGTTGAGCAGAACGCGACGTCTGTCGTTTTGGCAAAAGCAAGCACTGCAATGTCTGCGGTCTCCACGCCAAAGACCGACGATCCTCGTGTCGCCAACATGCAATGGCTGCCCGGCGGGCGTTTTGAAATGGGCGAGCTGGATACGACTCCCGACGAGTTTCCTCCGCACGTTGTGGAACTGGACGGATTCTGGATCGACACGACCGAAGTCACGAATCAGCAGTTCAAGGCATTTGTAGATGCGACCGGCTACGTAACCACCGCCGAACGCGCGCCGGAGTTGCGAAGTATTCAGCCAGGCTCAGAACTTGCGAATGTGAAAATCCTTCCGGAATTCAACAAGCCGGGTTCGATTTGCAGTCTGCAGCTTTCCAGCCGCGACGACATTGACCCAAACAAGGGAGCGTACAGCTGGTGGCAGTATGTTCCCGGTGCCAGCTGGCGACATCCCGAAGGAGCGGAATCCTCGATCGACGACCGGATGGATCATCCGGTCGTGCATGTCAGCTGGCTGGATGCGAAAGCATACTGTGACTGGGCCGGCAAGAAACTTCCCACCGAAGCCCAGTGGGAGTATGCTGCGCGCGGTCAACGTCATGGTGCAACGTACCCGTGGGGCAATGAGTTAACTCCGGACGGAAAATGGCTGCACAACATCTGGCAGGGCGAGTTTCCGATCAAAGACACGGGCGAAGACGGTTTTACCCGGACTGCACCCGTGAAGAGTTTCCCCGCGAACGAATTTGGCCTGTACGACATGACTGGCAACGTCTGGGAATGGTGTGCCGACTACTACCAGCCGGAATACTACACCGTCAGTCCGGGGAAAGAGCCACCAGGACCGGAATCAAGTTTTGACCCCATGGAACCCGGTATCATCAAACGCGTTCAGCGTGGCGGATCGTTCATGTGCAGTGATCAATACTGCGTCGGCTATCGCGTGAGTGCTCGTATGAAAGGCGAAGAAGACACCGGCGCGTTTCACACGGGATTCCGCTGTGTGCTCATGCCAACAGGGAATGCCGAGTTTCCTGCCAAATGAAAATATCCATGCCAAATGAATAAAACACGAAAGGACCACAGGAAATTGCCGAAACGCAGCCTCAATCGTGCATGTTTGTTGGTTTCCTGCCCTCCGCACCGCCAGCTACGCTCAACCTTGAATGTGACTCCGCGCCATTCGTACGCATTCGTGAAGTCAAAGCCCTATTCGTTATGCGGCATTTCTGGGTCGGACCCAAAAAGTCACGACACCATTGAATACGCAGCGACCGAATTCGACTGTCTGTGCATCGACGAATTCAGTCAGCCATGCTGGGCAATCAGCATCCCAATCGACGCCGCCAAAGGTGTACGGAAAGTTGTCTCGATTTGGGTTTGGGGTGTGCAGGTAAACCGCGTCTTGGCTCGAATCTGTTTCTTCGATGACGATCCATTGCTGTACTGGTTTCGTCCAATTCGCAGTGAGTGTTTGGGCTTCACGAAAGAGTTGAAAAAGCCGTTGAAGAAATGAACGTCGGGCCGAAATCCCGCAGTTTCCTTCGCCGTTCCAATCGACGTGCGTGTGCCAAAGATCGCACCACGTGTCTTCGTTCGGGAAGGCCCCCCGTTTTCGAGATGGCGGTGATTGATCATTCACAAAACATCTTGTCGGGGACGGCTCAGGCATCTTCGTGCCAATCCGGGCGTAGGGGATGGTGCATAACGTTGTGCCAGCCTCGGCGAATGATGCAGTCTACAAGTCGAGGCGGAATGTTGCAGTTGGGGCAGATGCAATTACCCCACATGCAGATAGATCGTGGACTTTCCGTATAAAAACCCTACATTATTTTTCCAGTCGCGGCTATCACAGCCTCGTTCACTGCCAATTCTCTGTTGTTTCACGGCGTCAGCAAGCTTTTCTGCATCCAAGGTTCGAAGTCCGCAGGCCGCAGACAACAATCCCGGTCCTTCGCGGCAGGCATTCTTGTGCAATTTTCTTCCCAATCCGCGAACTTTTTGTGCGTTTGGCGGTCCTGACCTCAAACAGCTTGCGAATTGCGGCCTCAAAGCTAAACTTCGCCCCGCCGCGACCCGATGTGTGGTCGCGTGGCATCAGACAACGCACTCGTAGCTCAATTGGATAGAGCATCGGTCTACGGAACCGAAGGTTAATGGTTCGAGCCCATTCGAGTGCAATGAAAAAAGCCAGTTTTTTACCGCCAAAAACGGTAACACTGGCTTTTTTCGTTTCCGCTTGACAGCCACCGATGACAGCCACCAAACACCTTACGGGTAATGCTCATTCAGCCTGTTTTTTCGCCCTGCCCTTCATCATGGCTGACATCTTCACGACCGCTTCGTCCTGAGCACCCTGCAGTAAATGCGAATAAATGTTCGCGGTTGTGGCGAAGTCCGCATGGCCGAGCCGCTGCTGAATCACCTTAAGATCGACACCCGCATACAGCAACAATGATGCCTGCGTGTGTCGCAGGTCGTGGAACACGAAGGTTTCCGGGATACCTGCTGCTCCTCGGATCGGATACCAGACCGCACGGTCAAGGTTTGAACTCCGAAGGTGACCGCCACGAAGGTTTGGAAACACAATCGGCACCTGCTCTGGCTCGAATCCTTCGTCCTGTGCTTTCTTGAGTCTGCTTCTCAGTGCCTCAATCGCGACCGGGTCAAGGGATATCAAACGCCGGCCCGCTTTGGTCTTCGGCTCTTTCAGCTTCAGTCCCTTCAGTTCCTGCAAATGGCGGCGAACGACGATCACACCTTCCGTTAGATTCACAGCCGACCATTCGAGTGCGAACAATTCACCCTTCCGCAGTCCAGTCATTGCAGCCAGCACCATGACATCACCGAGCCTATGCTTTTGGCACTGTGCGATCAGTTCTTCACACTGCTCTGGTTCCAGGGGAATCACTTCTTTCCGGATCACCTTTGGCTTGTTGACAGACGCACATGGTGTGTGTGGAATAATTCGCAGCTTCACAGCTCTGTTGAGTGCATTCCTTAGAACACGGATTGAACGTAGCCGCATATTTGCTGTGAACTTCTTGCGGGATAGTGTTCCTTGCCATGCGACCAGCTT
>JBBQSE010000294.1:0-10650 GCA_038214195.1 Planctomycetales bacterium | reverse complement strand
CCACCACCCGGCCCGTACGTCAAACTGCCTAGCCCTAGCGTCACCGCAGTCGCATTAGCGCTGTCTTCGTTGACATTGATCGCTGCCGGAGCACCGGCCGTGCGTACAGGCGCGTCGTTGACGGCGTTGACGGTGATCGACAAGCTCTCGGTCAGCGTGTTGACGCCGCCGTTCGCCGTGCCGCCGTCCTCGACGCCGGTCCATGTCAGGTTGCCCGTGCCGTTGGCATCGGCCACGGTTTTGTATTTCAATCCCTGCAACTCGGCGAGGGTAATCACCGTGCTGGCTGTGACCTGCGTGACGCCATCCGCTTTCCACAATGTCATGTACGCAGGAATCACGGTGACGGTGTATGTCAGCGTTTGGCTCGATTCATCGCTGCCGCCACCGGGGCCATACGTTAACCCGCTCATGCCGAGTGTGATCGCCGTCACGTTGGCACTGTCTTCGTTGACGTTGATCGCTGCGGGAGCACCAGCCGTTCGCACCGGCGCGTCGTTGACGGCAGTGACTGTGATCAGAATGAATTCACTGATGCTGTCCTGACCGCCATTGGCCGTACCGCCATCGTCAGTGACGTTGAACTGGAAGGCGGTTGTGCCGTTTCCATTAGTCGTCGTCTTGAACTGCATGCCGCGAATCTGAGCCAAGGTATAGGAACTCGTGGTGACCAAAGTCGTGCCGTCTGCCAGGTAGACATTGCCGATTGCGCCTGAAGGCACGGCCGTCACCGAGTACGACAGCGTTTGACCGCTTTCATCAGCGCCGCCGCCGTTGCTGTAGGCCACACTTCCGAAACCCAGACTTGTGAATCCGGAGTCCTCTAAAACTGTGAGATTGGTCACTGTGCCGGCCGTCCGCGCGGGTGCATCGTTGACTGCGGTGATTGTCGTCGATAAGTTCGCAGTTACGGCAGCGATGGCAGTGATGCCGCCGTTGGTTGTCGTGTTGATGGTGACTCGGGTCTCAGATCCAGCCGTGGTCGAGAAGCTGCCTGCGTAGGTGTTGTCGAGGCCACGGACGCTCAACGCTGGTGGTGCGCCGTTGTAGTTGAGTACGGGCACAAAGCGGATCAATGTAGAATTGCTGATGGCCAGCGCCGTGGCACCGTCAGTCACCGAGCCGATCGCGAACCAATTGATACCGCTATTTGTTGAGTACTGCCAGGTTCCCTGGGTTCCCGCGTTGGCAGTGTTGCCCACCACCGCGATACCGTTCATGCTCGAACCGGAATCGACATCGGCGAACTGGCCGGTGAAGATTGTTGTCACGGTTTGACCAGGAGGGCTGGCCGCATCTTCCAGGATTGAAGGCAGTGTGCCGTTTCCAAGCGAAGGAGCATCGTTGACGGCATTGACGGTGATTGAGACCGAATCACTGTCGGAGAATTGCTGAGCGGCGAGATTAGCGATCTCGATGGCGGAAAGTGCTCGCGAATAAATCCGCGCGTCGTCAATCAAGCCGTTGAAGTCCCAGGTCGCGTTGACGCCGGCATTGTGCCGACCGATCGTCGTAGTGGTGCCGCCGTACGAAACGGAATTCGTGGAATTTGTCTGCGCAACAATTTCGCCGTCGATGTACACCGCTTGAATGTTGTTGGTGTCGTCGAAGCTGAACGCAACGTGATGCCAACCGGTGCCGGCAAGGGTGCGTTGCGTGGCGATCGATACCCAGGTGGAACCGTTATAGTACATACCGACAACGCCGTTGCCGCCGGATTCATCGAGTCGCAAGACCAGCGAATCTCCGATGCTGATAACTTCCGCGCCATTACTGCTGGCCTTGTTGAGATTAACCCAGGCAGCCAGAGTTGCGTTGGCGGGTGAACCAAATTGGCCACTGAACGTCACCCAGTCACCAGCTCCATCGAGGCTGAGCACATTGCCGTGCGTCGGATCGACGATGGTGGTCGCGTTTCCGTTGAACGTTCCATTTTGTGATACGCCAACACTTTGGTCGTTTGCGTTTCCGTCGAATGTGTACCAGCCATCGAGACTGGCGGCAATTGAGGTGGTGATGGACAAATTCACGTTGCCGCTGAAATTGCCAACAGGCTGGAATGTCAGTCCGTTCAAAGCCGCATTGATGGCGGACTCGGTGCCGTTGATCACCATGCCGCCAGACCCATTCGAACCGCCGACGATTGTCAAACCGGTGGTCTGCGAAAGTGTCAACGTGCCGCTGGGAACATTGATCGAGACTTGCAACACTGAATTGGTACCCGAATTTTGATCGGTAACCGTAATTGCATTGCCATTTCCGCTGGAGAAAACCAGCGATGTGTCTTCGTTGGTCGCCTGGGCACCGGGCACGCCATTGGTGGGCTCGATTGAAACATCGCTGAGCGAGATCGTGAACGCTTTGTCGTAGGTCGCCGAGCCATCGTTGACTCGAACTGTAACCGTGTGTGCCGGATTTGTTTCGTAGTTCAGTAGCGAACCGTTAGCAACTGTTATCTTTCCCGTGCTGGCGTCGATCGAAAACGCGCCGGCGACGGTCTGAGATGTGATCGAATAAGTCAATGAATTGGTCGTATCGAGTACCGAATCGGCGTTCCATTCGATCACCGAACGCAGAGACGTTGTTGATTCCGTATCGACCCAGGTTCCAGTGGAAGAAACAAGATTCGCGTAGTCTTCATTTCCCGAGTCGTTCGGTTCACCCGGCTCCCAATTTTGATAGCTGCCGTCAATGGCATAACCGGCAACCGCACCATTCCAGAATTGTGTTCCGTCGGCTGCTCCGTTGTTCCATCGCCATTGGCCTTCGACGGTTTGGTCGGTCGCACCGAGCCAGACGTTGCCTCCCAACGACTGGGCGAATGATTTTACCAGCGCGTTTTCCGCTGCGGAGCTAATAGTTACAAGCTGGCCGTTAACGCCACCCAAAGTCGTCGCGACCGCGTTTGATTGCGATGTGGTCCAGACATTCGAGCTGCTAACCAGTTTGTAGAACTTGCCTGTCTCGGCGCTATATCGCAGACTTGGATCGTTCGCCAACAATTGTGTGATGCGGGCTTCGCGGTCGATGTCGGTGCCGTAGACCGTGCCGACTTCGGTGCCGTTGCTGCTGTTTTCATTCAGCCGCAGCGTGAGCGACGCATCACTGGCCGTGAAGCCGACTTCACTGGTGTGTTTGACGGTCAGGTTGTTTCCGCTGACGGATTCGGTGCTCACGCCTGCGGCGGACAGATCATTGAATCGCCAATTGGCGAGCATTCCAGCTTCGCGATAGGGGAGTGTGCTGTTGTAGCTGGATGCGACTTCTGCGGCAGTTCGAACATCGTTAAAGAGTCGCACATCGTGGATTGTTCCCGAGAACGTATCGGCTGCGATGAAATTCGCACCGGGGGATGTCTGATGTTGCCCAATCGCGGCGGTTCCACCCGCATCAATCGTCGTTGTCTTTTGATAGTCGTTTCGCCCCAGACCCAGTTGTTGACCATCAACGTAAAACATCAGGACGCCGGTCGTGTTGACCCACGTCACTGCCACACTGTGCCGCTGGCCATCAAACAACTGCAGAGCCGTGGTAACGCTTCCATAGCCTGCGCTACCATTCGCACTGGTTCGAAAGAAGATCTCGCCCGTGCTGTCAACACCAAGGAACAACTCATCCTGATTCGTCGCGGTTGCATAAGAAAACAGGGTCGTCATCCCTGTCGATGGTGTTGTGACGGAAAACGAGACCTCGATCGTGATTGCAGTTTGTCCGCTGAACGGCGATTGATTCGCCACCAAAACGACATCATTCCCGCCATCTTCATTTAGCCTGATGCCACCTCGACTTGTTTTGGTGACTTGAATCGCGGAGGGAGCACTTCCGGCGAGTAGCGTTGCCATCACGGCGTAAGAAAATTCAGACGTGTTATTCGTTGTCAAATCGGTTGCGGTGACCGTGACCTTTTCACCTGCCGCAATCGTTACGCCATTGAGCACGGTGGCAATCGAGGCATTGCCACTGCCGTTGGTCGTGGTGTTGAAGGTTCCCAGATAACGCTGGCCTTCACCATAACCCGAAGTGTCAGCGAGGGAACTCGCAAATACTTCAATACGAAACGTGCGGCTGGCGATGCTGTTCAGCGTGGCGTTCAGCAATAGATCCGTCCCGCTGATCATCGCCGACTGGATCACGGCAAAGTTTTGCAGACCGTTGGCACCATTGTCACCATCGCCCGTGTCGTTGGCGGTGACGCCAGAACTGGTTTCCGTGCCGCCGACAAGATTGATGCCCAAACCGGCATTGCTGTAAATCTTGTTACCTTGAATCCGGTTTCCGCTGCCGCCAGAGGATTCAACTCGAACGCCATCACGCCCGTTGAAGGCGATCGTGTTGCCTTCGCCTGCTCCTGCGCCGCCGATCAGATTCCCATACGCCCCGTTGACTATCAGCACTCCATCGTTTCCATTGCCGAGATTCAATGTGCCTGCCGCGTTAGTGCCGATGAAGTTGCCCTGAACGGTGATCGAAGTGGTCGCAGCGCCGTTGATTTCGATTCCAGCATAGGCACTTCCACCGACGATGTTTCCGGCTCCAACCGCTGCTCCGCCGATGGTGATGCTCGAGGCACCTCCGCCGATCCAAATACCTTGCGTCCCGTTGCCTATTTTTGCGGTCGCGGTCGTGTTTACACCGATCTTGTTGCCCAGAACCTGATTTCCGGTTGTACCAACGTCAGAGATCGTCATTCCATCGCCGAGATTTCCGGAGATGACGTTACCAGCTCCGGCCGCCGTTCCACCGATGATATTGTTCTTCGCGGCACCCCAAATGCCGACTCCTGCATTGGAATTTCCCAATGCAGCCGTTCCCGCCATGTCGGTGCCGATGTAGTTGCCCTGAACGGTGTTGTTGTCGGTGCCGCTGTTTTGGATCACGATCCCGCGAGCATTGTTGCCGGAGATGATATTGCGTTCGGACACGTTGGTGCCGCCAATGCGGTTGCCCGTTGAACCGCCCTCAATGCGGACGCCATCCGTAGTATTGCCCCTGTCCAGCGTGCCCGTGATGTCTGTACCGATGAAGTTTCCGGCGACAATGTTGCCGGTCACTCCGCTGCCATAAATAATAACCCCGTTCAGGTTTCCGGAGATGATATTGCGTTCGCCAGCGTCATTACTTCCGTCAGCATCGGTGCCAATGATGTTGTTGGTAGCAGAATCCGTGATCTCGATTCCATGGGATGCATTTGCAAATACTGTGGTGCCATCGGCTCCCAATCCAATGTAATTGCCTTGAACCTTGTTACCGGTTGGATTGCTAGTCGAGATTAACACGCCATCGCCGTTGAGGCTGGCCGATATGATGTTGCGTGCTCCCGCCGCACCACCGCCAATCGTATTGTTCGACCCGCCGCTGTAGATCGAAACACCGTAATTGTTACCGAGTGCAGCCGTACCTGTCGCGTTCAGGCCCACGATGTTGCCGACCATCGTATTGTTGGAAACACCAAGACCGATAAACTCGACACCATACCAGTTGTTGCCGGAAATTACGTTGCCCTGGCCTGCGGATGTGCCGCCTACCAGAACACCCGTTGAGCCAGTTCCGACAACGATTCCTGATTTTTGAGCGCTTGCTGTCGTACCATTGATGTCCGCGTTCCCAGCGGCATTGGTACCAACATAGTTTCCTTGAATGGTTGTATTGTCTGCGTTATCAAGATAAATACCCTGGAGAGTATTGCCGGAAACAACATTTCGAGCCGTTGCGGACGAACCACCAATCACATTGCCGGTGCTGTTGAGTGCGTAGATACCTCGTTCTGCGTTTGCTGAGGCGGCAGTGCCGGTATTGTTCAATCCAATCCAGTTGCCAACGATAATATTATTGTTGGAGTTGTTGATTTCAATACCGCTGCCGGTAAAGCGATTGATCGTGAAACCTGCAATCGTACTGCCGCTACTTCCTGCGAGCAGCTTAAATCCTTCTCGACTGCTTCCCGAGTTGTTGCCGTTGAGTTCAATCAACGGCGATCCGGTAAAACCCGGTTGCGTCGTCGCATCAATATAGACCGCGTCCGTGATCGACGGCAGGGCGCTGCTGCTGACCGTAATCGTCTGCACGCCACCGCCAGTGATTGCGAAGTAGATTCGATCGGCTCCACCGCTTCCATTGGTGGTATTGTTGGCGGCAGTGATAGCTTCGCGTAAGCTGATTTTTCCGTCGGCACCTTTGTTGCTCAATAGTGCAGCGATGCTGGTAACCGTCCCATCGCTGACATCGCTGGTCGTATCCACGGTGATGATGCCGTAGTTGAACGCACTGAAACGCTGCGAGAAAACGCCGACACTGTCACCTGTTCCATTACCGCTCCAAACGATGACGGCCTGCGTACCAGAGAACGCCACGGATGCGTCGTTCTGAGCGCCGCTGGTAGTCGTGTTGATGAGCGTCTCGCCGCCAATTTTGTTGCCAAGGCTGTCAAACTGTTGGGCATAAACGCCGTCCAAGTTTCCATCCTGACCATCGCTAAACCAAGTCACGATGAAGTCACCGGCGGCATTCATATCGACGTGCGGATTCCACTGGTTGCCGCTCGTAAATGTATTGACGCTAAATTCACTTCCCTGGGCCACTCCCGACGCATTGAATCGACGTGCATAGACACCGTAACTGCTGCCATCTTGATTGTTGCTTTGCCAGGCGACAACGAAGCTTCCGTCACTCGCGGCATCGATCGAAGCGTGGTCTTGTTCTTTGGAAGTCGTGACGTTGATTCTAAACTCTGATCCTTGTGCGATCCCAGAAGCGTTAAAGCGTTGCCCATAGACTCCGGTCTTGTCACCGTCCTGGTTGTTGCTGTCCCAGACGACGATGAAACTTCCATTGTCAGCCACCACGATATCAGGATTGGCTTGCGTGTCGGAGGTGGTTGTATTGGCGATCGTGTTGGAGCCTTGCGCAACACCGCTGGCGTTATACCGCTGGAAATAGATGTTGGTATCGGAGGCGTTCTGGAACGACACGACATACGAACCGTCAGCCGCAAAGTCGGCAGCGTGGTAATCCTGGGCACCGCTTAAGGTACTCACCATCGCTTCACTGGTCAGGGCAGTCCCATCCACATCGAACAATCGCATGTAAACTTCGTAGGTTCCGGAACGATTATCGCTCCAGGTGACCACAAAATTTCCGTTGTCGGCCATTGCGACGCTGGTCCAATCCTGAGCGGAAGAGTTGGTCGGATGCACTTTGAATTCAGCCGTACGCGCGGTGCCGTCTGCATTGTAAACGCGGGCATAAGCGTCGTAGTCGCCACCTTGATTTGACTCCCAGGCGACCACATAGCGTCCGCTGCTATCCATCGCGACGTTGCCACCGGTTTCAGCGTCGGTGTACTGGTTGTTAGTGGTCGTGGTATTGACGCGTGTCTCGCCACCGCCAGGAGTAAGGTCCAATAGGTCGTGCCAGTTTGCCTGAACATCGAGGCTGAATACGGCAGTGGCTTCAATGTGGCCAACTGAAAACTCCAGGTCCCAGTCGCCGCCCAGATCTGCTGCCCCTGTCAAGTCTTCACTACCTGCCACATCGGTTTGAGTGAGTTCGCTCAATTCACCCAACAGCTGCTGACCGTCCGCCGATGCCGCAAGATTGCAGCCGTAAAACAGAATGTCAGCTTGATCCGACATCGAATATTGCCACGCTTCTATGGCAGAACGGTAGCGGTCCAGATTGTCGAGCGACAGAATAGTCGAACCCAACTGAACTCTTCCGGTGTCCCCATGCGAGACGATGTGCAAACCGTCAACTCCGTTGTACCGCAGCAGCGCTGACGTAATCTGGGCGATACCGTCTCTCTGTGAATCCAGGATCACAAATTCCAGCGTTCGCGAGCTGTCGGACGCACTGGCCTGGTTTAGATCGGCAAGCATCTGATCAAGATTGCTGATCGAAGAATCCACAAACACCAGTTCCAGAGTATGCTGCTCCGCAGTTGCTGACTCCGACGTGCTTTGATTTTCCGCCTGAACCGGCAGCACCGAATCGGCGACTAGTTCCAGCAACTGCTGATCGGGGATGTGAAACAGGGAGCTGTCGTTCGCTGGAGCGGCGGTGGCCAGCAGGCTGCCTCCCACTTCCGCGATCTCAGCCACGACGGGTGCAACCGCCGACGCGCTGAACAGCACGCGTTCTTCCAGGTGCACCAGATCAAGCGGTCGCAGATAGCCGACCTGATTGACCTTGCTAGATTCGTACAGTCCCTGCGCAATGAGCAGTCGCGTGTTACGAATAAAGCTGCGGAGAGACATGGAGGAAAACCCTGATCTGGCGGTTGCGGCAGCCTGCGGGAACATTTCCACGCAGAGTGAGGGCGCAATTTGCCACGATGAGAACCTACATCCCATGTCGGCAATACCTGCCGGTCAGATGGACTTTGCTGGTTGATTGCAGAACGGCCACCGCAATTTGCGGTGATTCTTCTGGTGATAGTGGATTGCCAGCGCAGCGGAAAGTCTTTCAGGCAGGGATACCCCACAGCACCACGTGCCGGGAATGCCGGTGAAATCAGCTGGCGCATAGATTCTGATTGGCAGGGCTGCGGTACTGAGCTTCTCCAACTAACGCCTACGGTCGGAATCGGATCGTCGTTGGCGAGGTGCTCGACGGCGACGAACTTTCTGCGGGCGGCGTCGCCGGGGCAGTCGCGATGAAGCTAAACGACTGAACTTCCAATTGGAGCTCTTCGAATAAGAGTTCAGCGCTGGATTCGGCCAGCCCGGTCCGAGTTGGTCTCACTACCAGATCGAAGTCTCGCGACTCACCTGGGGCGATTTGGGAAAGCGACGCATCAACCTGCCGACTCAAGTCATCGTCACTGAGTGCGTGGTGATCAAGGACCTCATCCAGAACCAAACGCAGGCGAACGTTCTCAGCATTTGCGTTCCCAACGTTTGAAATGCGAAAAATCAGTGTGGTCCAGGATCCGACTGTTGGTGTCGAGCGAGGTTTCGAAATCTCGAGACGAAGTCTGGGAGCGCGAGCTGTCAGCGGCGGACGGTTGCTTTCCAAAGAGCGCGGCGGAGTTGGCAGAATTGGCGGAATTTCTTTTTCAGTCACGACGGTACGCGTCTTCACGGCGGTCAGAGCGGAAACTTCGGTCAGTGATTCGAACAGCGTGTCGCGTCCGCCGATCGGATCGTCCGCCGGGATGACTGTGAATCGCAAGACTCGCTCCTGCTGCGGTCGCAAATTGCTGACCAGCCAGGTTAGCGTTGAGCCTCGCAAAACACCCTGCGGAACAGTCCCGCGAATCTTTGTGCCAAACGGCAGCAATTCCCGCACAAGCAATCCGTCGATCGAGTCGTTCGCCAGATTCGTGATCGACACCTGCATCATCACTTCGCCTGTGCCGGACCGCTGAGGCACCGTCTTTTCGATCCGCAGATCCTGTCGTGACACCATCACGCCCGGTGTGACCCTAATCCGCGATTCCAAATCACGGACGACGGCCAGCGGTGACTCCGGCACCAGATTACCGATATCTGGTCCTTCATTGAGCGCGATCGGCAGACCAATCCCCGCTCGCCAATCGTCGCGCAGGAGCTTACGGACTGCTCGATCAACAAACAGCGCCGATGGAAGATCATCGATCAGGCGTCCGTCAGTGCTGACCATCCGGACACGATCGGGAACAATGGTTGCGGAATACAGGCGATTAAAACGAATGTCCAGTTCGGGGCGTTGCAGCAGCGGTCGTGTAGTTGGTGCCGATGCGATGGAACCTTCAATCGGGCGACGAGGTCGAATTTTTGGAGCCTGATATTCGGGTCGACCGAACAGGAGATAGTCCCCACCCTTCGCCTGAAAGACATTTTGTGAATCGTCAATGTCGGCTTTAGCGAGCCTGATGCCGTTTGAAATGGACCGCGCGGGCTCTGCTGGCTTGACGGGCCTGATGCGATCCACGACCCCGCCGGCATACAATGGCGCGATGCTGTCCAGGTGATAGGCTTCCGCGTCCGATGCAAGTCCTCCGCCCATCAGGAATGCGATCACGATTAGTCCGGCGGCACCAGAGACTGCGGCGACGACCCATGACAGGTGCGCGACGACAAACTCGACCGTGAGATCCAGAAACTCACTGCAGAGTCTCCAGATGGCGTCGAGGAGTCCGCCAATCGGTCCCAGCCAGTTGACTTCAAACAGGCTGGACAGACTTAAACGGTCACCCCAGAGCATGCCAAGAAACATCAGCGATGTAACCAGCATGAAGATAAACAGCAAAACAGAAGTCATCCAAGCACATCCTTGCCTCAGGGATGGTTCCTACACAAAATTCAAACCGGCCTGATAGTGGAGGTTTAGCAAAGCTGCAGCAGGATAGGAATCTAAAACCGTGCTTCTGATGACATTTTTCTGCCAGATCAAGCCCGTTGATTGCATGGGGTCAGACCCGCTGATGACGACTCTCGCTGCAAAAGCGAAGGCGATTTGGCTTCGGGTACCGGCATGAACGGATCTGACCCAATATTATACTTCACGCGGTCAGATATCATACCGTCGATTGTCTTGCGATTGTCCCCTCTCCCCCCGCAATCGATTTCTCCAGCTTTACACGTTTTCCACGGGGGCAGAGGGCTAGGGTGAGGGGGTAAATAAAGCGGCCTGTCGTTGGTGCATGACGTTCAATCCAAGTCGGCCCCCTCA
>JBBQSE010000293.1:0-10656 GCA_038214195.1 Planctomycetales bacterium | reverse complement strand
TTCGTTCCTTCGTTCCTTCGTTCCTTCGTTCCTTCGTTCCTTCGTTCCTTCGTTCCTTCGTTCCTTCGTTCCTTCGTTCCTTCGTTCCTTCGTTCCTTCGTTCCTTCGTTCCTTCGTTCCTTCGTTCCTTCGTTCCGAAGCCTCGCAGGCGAATCGGTGCCCGGCAAACATCACGACTTGAGCCCGTTGAACTGCTCGAACAGCGTCAGTTGCTTGCGGCAAATGCTCTGAACATGATCAACCTGCCCGCGTTCGAGACTGCATATCCGTCGGTGCGAGGTCAGGGACAGGCGATCGCGATTATTGATTCCGGATTTGATCTGAACCATCCTTCGTTCGGTGCGGATGCTGACAACAATGGCATCTCTGATCGCATCGTCTTCCAGCATGATTTTGCTGACAATGACAACAACGCCAGCGAACCAGTGGGACCGGCGTCCCATGGCAGCTTCGTGACAAGCCTTGCAGCGGGCTCGACAGTCAGTGGAATGCGAGGCATTGCGCAACAGGCAAATATCATCGCACTTAAAGCAGGAACGGATGCCAACCCAAATAGCTTCACCACAACAGCAATCGTCGCAGCCCTCGACTGGGTAGTCGATAACGCGATGGCGTTCAATATTGTTGCTGTGAATTGTTCCTTCGGGAGCACCTTCACCTACCTGCAGCAGGCCACTTTCCTTTCCCAGACTTCACCTCGATTCCGGTCTCTCGAAGAACTCGGTGTGGTCGTCGTTGCGGCTGCAGGAAACAATTATTTCGGGAATAGTGGTGCAACTTACGGGAAAGAAGGTTTGGCAAATATCGCCGCCGATGAGAACACGATCGCAGTTGGTGCTGTACTCGACACCAATTTGAATGTTGGCACCGAAATGGATCAATGGAATCAACTCGCAAACCAACAGGCGTATTTTTCACAACGAGATGATCGGCTCCTGGATATTGTCGCCCCAGGAGTCAACATGCTGGGAGCATCCAATACGGGTACGATATGGAACTGGAATGGCAACCAGAATAGTGGAACGAGTTTTGCTTCCCCATTAGTCGCGGGAGCTGCGGTTTTGGCGCAACAAAGGGCGCAACAGGTTCTGGGTCGCAGATTGACAACCGCAGAGTTTCGGTCTCTGATTCAGAACACGGGTGGTTCACTGCTGACCGACGCCGAGGTGAATGAAGGTGGGTCGAACGTCGCAGTTCCAAACAGTCTGGATTCGTTCAAACTGCTGAACGTCAAGGCTCTGATTGATGGCATTACCTCAAATCCGCAGTCTAAACCCAGGGCGGTACCAACAGCGGCCCTTGCTCAACCCATCACACAAAACGGTGGCTCGAACACACAGGGGCGAGCACATCTGACATGGGATCCCGCACCGGACTGTGTTCTCTATGATGTGTTCATTGCTAATGTCCCTGCAACGGGTGGATGGAACGGCGTTTACTCTCGCAGCGTTTTTGGTGGAACCGGGGTAAGTGGTCTGACACTGGATGCCGCATGGAGCCGTTCGTCCACAGAAACAAACCGCTACGTTTGGTGGGTCAGGGCGTGGAATGCAGCACCAAATGCCACCGTGGACAATTATGGTGAATGGAGCTATGCCAGAACCCTTTACTTGACGAGTGATGTCCCTGCGCCGGTGAGCCCTTCATATGTGGGTCCCGCGAATCAGGGATTCCAGTTTGCGGTCAAGTTTTCTGAGTCCGCCTACGCGGCCGTTTATGATGTCCAGGTTGAGCATCTGGTCGGCAGTACGTGGCAATCGGAATACAGTGTCACGAACTTGCTGCATCCCCGTTTCGCGCCTGGTTCGGAATTGCTGGCGGGCACGTACAGGACGCATGCAAGAGCGCGAAACGCGGACTCGGATTCATCGCCATGGGGTGGATGGAGTCAATTCATTGTGTCGGATATTCAATACGTGGCTCCGACGTATCTCGGCGCGACGACTGTTTCACCAAACCATGTGTTTCATTGGTCCGACACGAATCCAACAGGACAATATGCGGCACGAATCGTTAGCGGCAGTACTGCCCTGATAACGGAATACACGACGGAATCGGAAATCCAGTTCAACTCCAATCTGACAACGGGCGCCCGCACGTTGATCCTCTATGCGTTTTCGGATGGGGAGACCACTTCGCACGATGCCAAACAGTTCAGCATCAACGTCGTCAACGATGTTCCCGTTCCTGCGGCTCCGTCGTATAACGGAAATACCACCTTTGACGGCAATACAGTCTTTCAGTGGACAAAAGCGGCTGTTGATGACAATTTTGACATCATCGTTTGGAATTCGCAGAATAAGACAGTTCTTGATGTCCGACATCACTACGGAAACACGCTGACCGCTGACCTGCGCTCCGAAACCTACAAGTTTTGGGTACGATCGTACAACAGCGAGGGCGAAGTCAGCCCCTGGAGTACTGCCGCAGGGACTACAATCACGGTGGCTCATTCGTTTCTCGCGGCACCAACGGGAATTGCAGCTTCAACGTCCGGCAACCTCGTCACAGTCACATGGACGGGTAACTCGAAAGCCAAATACTACGAAATCTGGATCGGGCGTCAGAATGTGAACGGTGATAATCTGGAGTATGAAGTGATTCGATCCCGAGCCGAAGACACAACCACGTTTTACGCTTCACTCGGATCTGGATCCTATCGCACCTGGCTGCGGGCATGGAATCATGACGATGATTATGACCAGACCGCTCAGGCGCCGTGGAGCGCTGGATTTGCGTTCAACGTCTTATGATCGCCTCATTGCCAGTTAATGCTTTCAAGCGACATGCGTTCAGAGAATGCTATTATTCGCGAGACCAGTGAAGGAAGGTCGCCCTTCCTTCAGGGATCCCCAATTTCGAGGTGGAGTCATGAATCAAAGAAAACGACGTCAACCGGGGCCTTATGTTCCGTCCATCATCGAGTTTGTTGAAACGCGGAGGTTGATGACAGCGTCTATTCCAGTACTCACGTTAGCACAGTATGGGATTCCTACAATTTCATCAGTCCGCGTACTCATTGATCAGGATTCGGCTACCGGGGGAGCAGAACCGAGCCGATTTCAACTGGTCGCGTTCCAACAGAGTCAGTCCGGGGGACTCCGAGGGCTCAGCGTGGGGCATAGCGGCGTACTGGGGAATGATTTCGAAGTCTGGATCAACGATCTTACACTCAACAAAGTGGCATTCGTAGGCACAGCAGAAGATTTTTCCGCACTAACGCAAGAGCAACTCCATTCCTGGCTGATAATGGACAATCAATTTCGTGTCTTTGTCCGAGCCGCCAGCAGTTATGGCGGTGACTTCCGTAACGAGCACTGGTCAAAGGGTGTTGACTTTTCCATACGTCGCGAAGCGGAACTACTGTCCGTACATGACGCAGCCACAATCGCGGAAGTTGGACTGAGGACGCGAATCAAGGCACCAGTTCTAACCACGGATTGGGGCGGCGATTGGGGATTGGAAACGTATACGACCCGCGATGCAGTAAAGCTCTACGAAATTGAAATGACGAATCGTGATACGGGCCAGATCTACGCAAGTTTTTCGCTGACCCCAGCCCAGAATCACGGACAGGAACTGTCCTCATTCTTGCCGCCTGGTCCGGTTCCGCCGGGTCGTTATTCCGTGCGCATGCGAACCCTTGAAACATTCCGTGAAACCGAAACAGCGCAAGAAACCGAGTCCTGGACAGACTGGTCCGTTCCGCAGAATTTCAATATCTATGTTGCCCCGGTCTCAATCACGAACGGTGGCGGAAACACGCTCGATGCGACGCCACGTTTCGACTGGGCCGCGACGCCCGATGCGGATAGTTACGATGTCTGGATCGGGAAGCCACGATCCAATGTGCCTGTCTACTCGCGGTCCGGAATTCGTACCCTTTCCCATTCTGTCGCATCAGCACTTCCGAACGGTGACTATGAAGTCTTTGTGCGGGCTCGACTGACTGGCGGCGGATTTAGTCAGTGGGGAAAAGGACTGCCGATGACAATTGGTGCCCCATTGAGTCTGTCCAGTCCCTCTGCAGGAGTGGTCAGTTGGACGCCTGTTCCAGGTGCGTCTCGATACGAAATCTGGGCCGATTACCTCGGCGGCGCGGCACCCGCTGGCAGCCGTGCGATCCACGAACTTCAGTGGCAACAATCGTCGTTCAGTATTCCAGCAGACAAACCGGCAGGGCGATACCGGGTTTGGGTTCGAGCGATTTTCGATGAAGGCAATATGACCTATCGTTCGACATGGAGTGCATCCATTGATGTCACCGTTGCGGCTGCTTTCGTAGAAAGCAATATCGGAATTGAACCTGCACTCGTTGAGTCCCCGCTTCAGTTGTCGCGGACCGAATCGATTCCCCGTGACGCCACAGACCCGAGCGACCACGAGAACGCTATTGATGCCGATCTATCGCTGGCAAATAATCAGGCAATTGATTCATTGGACTCTGCTGAGACTGAGCGTGTGATGTTCGCCATGATGAAGTCTCCGAAACTAAAGCAAGCATCGTTGAACGATCTGGAAACTGACCATCTGATGGCCGATCTGATGTCCTGGCTCAATTGACCTGCTGTTGGAAGACCACAAGCCGAGCGGCTTCGAACTGGACGACCATCGCAGCGGCTACGTCTGGGAAGGTCTCCGCGCCTACAGAGAACTCCGCGACGACCGAGTCTCTTTCTTCCTCACGTCCCTCGCCCGCGGCCAGCACAGCATCAGCTACCGCTTGCGCGCCGAAACGCCCGGCACCGTTTCCGCTCTGCCTGCCACCATCGAAGGGATGTACGCACCAGAGATGATTGGGAACAGTGATGAGTTCAAGTTGAGGGTGGTCAATAGAGGTTAGCAAACCGTCTCGATTGGACATACCGACCGGCGAAGTACGATCGAGAATACTCGGGAGGTGAAGGCAGAGGGTCGGCAGTCTTTTTCGGTTGGAAACGTCAGCGTTTTTGAACAATTGACTCTCCCAAAAATGAAGTTTCCGTCTAAGGATCGCTCGAAAAATAATTGTCGCCTTTCGCTCCGAGAATGTGAAAAAATTGGGCAAAACCGAATTTTGCCGCTGAGCCCCAAAAAAAGAATTTCCGTATTGACGATGGAGCCGAACCGGAATCGTCGCCGTTTCCTAATCCGCCCGCGGTCGTCGCGAGAGAAATTCGACCGGACCACGAAACTTTGCTCTGCAGACCGTTCCTGAATGAAGACAGCAACTTGCCATTTCGATTTGTTTTACTCAATGTGATATGTTCCGACGGGCTGTACTTTACCGTGCCGTGAGACCTAACTCGCGAGCGTCCAATGCGCTTGTTGGCCTTAGGCATCAATTCGCCGACAATTGCCGGTTGAATACAAAAGTCCAGCAAATCGCCCGATTGCTTGTCTCAACTGTGCCTGTGTGCCAGACTGCTTTTCTGGAATGTTCCCTGGCTCAATCGCATCGCAGATTCGAATACAACTGTTTTCGTGCCTTGGCGTGTCGGTAACCTCTATCTCCGCGCCGCTGCCCGGCGGGACTCATTCAAAGTCATCAGCAAAGAACACCGGGATTGAGCAAAGCCCGCGATTTCGTTAGATAGTACTGAAGAAAGCCGTCTCAGCGGATTGACGCGACGACTTTCGAAATGTTCTCAAATCATGTTCAGGATCGAGATATGAACCCGTATTTAGTCGCACTTCGCACCTTACTGCCAGTACTTGGGTTCCTGTTAGCACCTGCTGGCCCGGCGATTGCGCAAGACCCGATGCCGATTCGGGCTGAGAAAGCTCGCCTGGAGTTGACTCGGCAGGTTCCGATCTCCACTGAAGTCACAGGCAGGCTGAAGACCGTGAATCCCAGTAAGCTGGGAGCACAGGTCCGAATGGGTGATTTGATGATCGAAGTCGAAGATGAACTGATCAAATGTGAAGTGGCTGAAGCGGAGTCCAAAGCTCGATCCGACGTTGAGATCAATTTTGCGATCGTCGCAAAAGCAAAAGCGGAGCTTGATTTGGCGCAGCGCAAAGAAGCGAACATCAAGCGAGAAAAGTCGTTCTCCGACAACGAAATTCGACAGTCTGAGCTGGAAGTCCAGAAGACGGAGGCGCAGCGGAGTAAATCAATCGAGGACAAAGACGTCCTGGAACTGACGCTGAAGACCAAGACGACGCAGCTGGCGCAGTACAAAGTTCACGCGCCGTTTGATGGGATCGTCACCAAGATTCAGCGCTGGCCGGGGCAGAGTGTTCGGCCTGGCGATCCTGTGCTTACCGTGACAGATATGTCCGTTCTCAAAGCGGTTCTGGAGGTTGACTTCAGACGTCGCAGCGAGGTCTTCGAGGGTGACAAGGTTGAAATTCGAATTGATGTCGCGGGTCGCACGATTCGTGGCGACGCAGAACCGACGAAATCCGATAGGGAATCAACGGGAAGCACAGAAGCCGACGATCTGTTTAAACGGCGCGGAGGCCCGTTTGTGGCCGAACCGATGAACTTGGCAACTCAGGGAGGCGAAGTTTTCGAAGGCACGATCAGCCTGATCGAGCCAACGCTTGAGAAAAAGTCGGAAACCGTCCTGCTTTTGGTGGATGTTGAGGTTCCCAATCGGAAGGACAAATACGGACGCTATCTGCTGCAGGAAGGCTTGCCGATCGAAGCCATCATTCTTCCAAAGAAGCGTAACTAATGAGTTCCGGAAGCATGGTCGCTTCCAATCAGCGACCGATTCCTCTGCGAAAACGGGCGGACCTTGTTGTCGCCAAAATTGATTACCTGGGCGTTGGCTATCAGGTCATCAAGGATCCCGTCGCGCTTAAGTATCATCGACTGCAAATCGAACAGTACCGAATTCTGGAACTGCTTGACGGCAAACGCAGTCTGGAAGCGGTTCGCGAAGAACTAAAACGCGAATTCCCGACCCTGCAGATTACACTGAGCGATATTCAGCAATTAATTACCGATCTGCACAAGAAGGGGCTGGTTGTCAGCGATCGCGTTGGGCAGGGCGCATCGGTCGTCCGCGAACGGCAAAAGACTCGCAAGGAAAAGATTCAGCAGACGTTCATGAGTCTGTTGTCACTGCGACTTCCGGGCTGGGATCCGGAACGTACGCTCCGCGCTATGCACCCGTTTGTCAGCTGGCTGTTCCAGCCGTTCATTGTCGCGGTCTGCATGATGTTCGTGATCTCATCGTGGCTGGTGCTGGGAGCCAACCTGGAAGTCTTCCGTGGCAAGCTTCCGGAATTCCAGAGTTTCTTCGGCTGGCCGAACCTGATGTATCTGTGGGTCACGCTGGGCCTCGCCAAGATTATCCATGAATTCGGCCACGGAATCAGTTGCGTCCACTATGGCGGTGAATGCCATGAAATGGGCGTGATGCTGTTGGTTTTCAGCCCGTGCCTGTACTGCGACGTCACAGATTCGTGGATGATGAAGAACAAGTGGCACCGAATTATCATTGGTGCCGCCGGGATGTACATCGAAGTCATTCTTTCGGGTGTCGCCATTTATGTCTGGTGGCTGACCGAATCCGGGATGCTGCATTATCTGGCTCTCAACACGTTCTTCGTGACAACGATCACTACAGTGATCTTCAACCTGAATCCACTGATGCGGTTTGACGGTTACTACATGATGAGCGACTTTCTGGAGATCCCCAATCTTCGCCAGAAGTCCGAGAAGCTGTTGCGGGAATCGTTCTCCTGGTACTGCCTTGGAATCGAATCGAAACCCGATCCATTCATGCCCGAAACCGGTCGGGCGTGGTTTGTGACGTACGCGATCGCCGCATGGCTTTATCGCTGGGTGATCCTTGTTTCGATCAGCATGTTTCTGTACACCGTCCTAAAACCTTATGATCTGCAGAGCATTGGTATTTCGGTCATGATGTTCTCGATGGCCGGGATCCTTTTCAGCATGTTCCGCAGCATTTACCAGATCATCGCCACACCTCGGATGGAACCCATGAGCAAGACAAAAATTGCTGTCTCATCGCTGCTGTTTTGCGGTCTGGCCTATCTGATCTTCAGCATACCGATTCCGTGGTATCACGAAGCTCCCTGCTTTCTGGAGCCGCAAAATGTCGTCATGCTGCCAGCTCCGGTGAACGGCGTGGTTATTGATCCGGCAGAATATCGACAGCGGTACGAAGAATTGGAGAAAGAACAAGACTGGGCCTTGAAGTGGGCGGTTTCCCTGAAGATGCCCGGAGATCCCGGCAAACTGATGATTGATCCTTCAAAAATTGACCTGTTACAAGGTCTGCCGCGTCCGAGCGAGTACGCGCGCATCCGACGCAATGGAGAAACGGTGGCAGCCGGAGATGTGATCGTCATCCTGGAAAGCCCTGACGACATTCGACGGCACGATGACCTGCTGCAACACGTTTGGAATTGGGTATACCGCACACGGGAGATCAGTCAATACAACACCAACGAAGACTCTGCTGGAGAAGGCGTCGCGATCGCGGAAGCACTGGAACTTGAACAGCAGATTCAGAAGACCGTACGCCTCAATCTCCAGCGTGTTGTGAAGGCGACATCGAACGGAGTCCTGATCGCGGCCAAACGTGTTCCTGAACCCCCGCGAAACGAAGTCGATAAGATGAAACTGGGACGCTGGATTGGGACTCCCCTTGATACGGAAAACGCGGGATGCCTCATCGAAGCAGGTCAGGAAATCGCCAGCATCGCACCGTCAGAAAAGCTGCATGCCGTGCTGTATATCGATCAGGGCGACCGGGATGACCTGGAGGACGAGATGCCGCTGGAAATCAAATTGGATCACCTCGCGGATATCACCTTCCTGACCCGCGTGCATCTGATTTCACCCAAGGGGGAAGTCATGGCTCCGGAATCGCTCACAACCCGCTTCAGCGGGCCGCTCGCCACGAAGGCCAATCAGCAGGGCCAGGAACAGCTGGCAAGCACTGCGTATCGAGCCATTGCGGAACTGCATTTTTCAGATCCCGAATCGCATCCCCAGGCCAGTCTGCTAAAACCGGGGATGCGCGGCAACGGGCGGTTCATTATTTCGCATCGCACGGCCGCCTACTGGATGTGGCGTTACGTTTGCGAAACATTCCGCTTTCGGCTTTGAGGAGAAACGCCTCACTGGGCGAAAGCTTTTTTGGCCCATCCTGTTCCGCACAAACCGGGAACCCACTTTCGCTACAACCCACCGGCGACGTATATGCTTTCTGCGATCGTGCAGAAAGTGACGGGGCAGACGGTGCTTGAGTATTTGACGCCCCGGATGTTGGAACCGCTGGGAATCGAGAATCCAAAATGGGAGACCAGCCCGCAGGGAATTTCGATCGGCGGCTACGGTCTGTTCCTTCGAACGGAAGACATGCAGGCGGAACTCAACGTCGTCTGGAACAAACTGCTGCCAGCATTCAGCGACAAACCCCAGGCAGAAAACCCCACCAAACAAGCCCGACTGAAAGAAGTGATTGCAGGCCTCGAAGCGATACGCTGAGGAGCGAAGAAAAGCTGCCTAAACGCCCTTGTTCAAGTCCGCCTCCGCCGGAGCCACGCCGACCTCACAATCCCGCCGAGCGTCCGACACGCCGATACTGCTAACTCAGTCGCGACCGAACACGTCCCTGGAGTTCGGCCAGTTTTGTCTGCAACTCGATTATGGACTGACCGGATAACTGCTGAGTGCCCGGAACGGCATCTCCCAGAACTTGTTGCTGCGCTTGAATCGCCCGATGATGGTGCCTTCTTCACGACCTCTTTCAATGCCCTGCTCGATGCCTTGTTTTCGAGCGCTCGACAGCATCCAGTCGTAGTCACGCTGAGCCTTTTCGCGTTGGTCATGCATCGCTTTGTCCTCGGTCTTTGGGAGAAGTCGCAAAAGGTGTAACGAACGGTTTATTTGGATCTTGGTCTTCCTTGTGGGCGGGTGGTGATTTCAAGGCCCAGTTTTTTGGTCGCTGTGGTCGCCCATGTTTCATCTCCAAACGGCGAGCCCCGATTGACGCTGCGACGGATGGCCGCAAGTTCTGCGTCGGTCTGAGGGGAATTGACATGCTCCACCCAGCCAGCAGTGCGCCGCAGAGGCCATGCCGAAAGAAGTTCCTTTTCTGCCGCCGTTCCTGAGTACCAGCGAAAGAGACTGCTCCAGCGCCAGTCTTCTGCCCGCTTCACCCGCTTCGCTCGCAGAGCATTGCGCTCCACATACCGGCACAATGTCAGGAAGTGGTCATCATCCTGGACGGGAAAGGACTTAAATCGCCCCTGATAAAGATGACCAGAACCCGTCGATTTGCGATGGGCGTGCCATCGCTGCGTATGAGTCAGCGTCAGCCAGCCAACAAAGCGAGACAACTCATCATCTTCCTGAGGCCACACAACCAGGTGCCAGTGATTCTCCATCAGACAATACGAAAGCAGCCGAGTCCCGGTTCGAGCCACGGCTTCCTCAAGCACCCGTTCAAATGCAACGAAGTCTTCATCCTTCGTAAAGATCGGCATCCGCGCGTTGGCGCGGTTCAGCACATGATATACCCAACCACCCGGAGTTGTTCGTTTTGGTCTTCCCATGTCGATACGATACCCAATTCACTGCCACTTGTCAATAAACGGTTCCTGACACCTTTCGTGACACCTTTCGTGATGCCCGTCGGTGAGTTCCCGGCCGTTGTCGCCAATCTCATCACTCAGAGAGTGATGTCT